>VAWP01000170.1 GCA_005888295.1 Actinomycetota bacterium | reverse complement strand
AGCCAGCGTGAACTCGAGCATCTCCCCGAGACGGGCGAGGATCTCCGGCTTCAGCACCATGCGCCACATCTCGGCGTGCACGTGGTGGAGGAACACCACGCGGGGGCACCGGGCCCAGGCTGGCGAGAAGAAGGGCATACCGTTCCAGACCTCGACCAGCGCGTCCCGCTGACCGGTCCGGCCCACGAGACCGCTGAGGGCGGTGCGGGGGAACACCGCGTACCGTCCCGATTTGCGGACCACCCGGTACCCGTCACGGTGGGCGTGGGTGCTGGCCAGCACCTCGCTGCGGGAGGGCTGGGGCATGACCGTCACCGAGGCCGCCGCCTGCGGGACGCCCGCCGTCGTCACCCGTATCGCGGGTCACCTGGATGCGGTCGACCACGGCGCCAGCGGCTTCCTGGCCGAGGGGCCCGAGCTGACCCACCACCTCGACCTCGTCCTGGGCGACCAGGCCCTCCGGCGCCGCCTGGGAGCGGGCGCGCTCGAGCTCGCGTCCCGGTTCACGTGGGAGGCGACCGCTCGGGGAACCCTCGAAGCGCTGGCCTCGGCCGCCGCCGCGCGTCACCGCCGATGAGCGTCCTGCGCACGGCGCCCGCACGTCGGGCCTCCACCAGCCGGGGCGAGCAACGGCCCGGCCGGGCCGCGGGCCTGCAGCGATGGGGCGTGCCCGTGTTGCTGGCAGCCGTGGCCTACATCCCGCTGCTGGCATCCAAGCCGGGCATGGTCGAGGCCGACACCAAGCAGTATCTCTACCTGAACCCGGGGAAGCTGCTGGCCGGGGCCTCGACCCTGTGGGACCCCAACGTGGGAATGGGGACCGTCACCCACCAGAACATCGGCTACCTGTTCCCGATGGGCCCCTTCTTCTGGGTCTTCAACGCCATCGGCGTGCCGGTGTGGGTTGCCCAGCGACTGTGGATCGGATCGCTGCTCTTCGCGGCCGGGATGGGAATGCTCTTCCTCGTCCGCACCCTGGCGGCGGCCGGCTCCGGGCCTCCCTCGCGTGCCGGACGAGGCGACGGGAGCTGGCGATCCGCCGTCACCGTGGGCACCAACTGGGGAACTCCGGCGGTGACGGTGGCGGCCCTGGCCTTCATGCTCAGCCCCTACGTGCTCCAGTACGAGGCGCGAATCTCGGCCCTGCTCATGCCGTGGGCGGCGCTGCCCTGGCTCGTCGCGTTGGTGGTCCGGGCCCTGCGAGTCGGAGGCTGGCGCTACCCGGCGATCTTCGCACTCGTCACTGCCATCACCGGAGCGGTCAACGCCACCAGCATCGTCTACGTCCTCATCGCTCCTCTCCTGTGGTTTCCCTACGCCGTGTGGGTCCTCCGTGAGGTGTCGCTCCGGCGGGCGGTCGTCACCCTGCTGCGCATCGGTGTGCTCACCGCCCTGCTGTCGCTGTGGTGGCTGGCCGGCCTGGCGACGCAGGCCGGCTACGGCCTCGACGTCCTCCGCTACAGCGAGACCGTGCAGGCAGTGGCGTCGGCCTCACTCAGCTATGACATCCTCCGCGGTCTCGGGTTCTGGTTCTTCTACGGTCAGGACGGCATCGGCCCGTGGATCCAGGCCTCGGTCGACTTCACGCGATGGCCGTGGCTGCTGCTCGTCAGCTACGCCGTGCCGGCGGTGGCCTTCCTCGCCGCCGCCGTGATCCGGTGGCGACACCGGCTCTACTTCGTCGCCCTCATCGGCATCGCCGTCGCCATCGCCGTGGGGGTCCACCCCTACGACCACCCGGCCGCACCCCTCGGATCGCTGCTGAAGTCCTTCGCCACCGGTTCGACGGCGGGGCTCGCCCTGCGCAACGCGGCGCGAGCCATCCCGCTCCTCGCCCTCGGTGCCGCCATGCTGTTGGCGGCGGGCGTCGAGGCCCTCTCGGCGTGGTGGAGCCGGCTCGGTATCGTCGCCGCTGTCGCCATCGGCGGGCTGGTCGCGGCGGACATGGCGCCCCTATGGGCGGGCCAGTTCGTCGACGCCAACCTGTCCCGGCCCAGCCAGATACCGAGCTACTACCAGGCAGCGGCCAAGTATCTGGACGCGCAAGGAAACGCCACGCGGGTCATGGCTCTGCCGGGCATCGACTTCGCCACCTACCGCTGGGGCAACAACCTCGTCGACCCCGTGGAGCCGGGCATCATGAGCCGCCCCTTCGTCGCCCGTGAGCAGGTCCCGTGGGGATCGCCGCCCTCGGCCGACCTGCTGCTCGCCCTCGACGACCGCATGCAGCAGGGGACCTTCGATCCCACGTCGCTCGGTCCGCTCGCCCGGCTCATGGGCGTCGGCGACGTCGAGCTTCGTTCGGATCTCCAGTACGAGCGCTACCTGACGGCGAGGACCTTGCCCACCGCGGCCAAGCTCGACCCGCCACCGGCGGGCCTGGACCAGCCGGTCCGCTTCGGTCCGCCGGCGAGCCTCCGTACCTCGGTCCCGCTCGTCGACGAGCAGAGCCTCGGGCCGTCGGCAACCACGCCGGATCCGGCGGATCTCCAGGTCTACGGGGTGACGAACCCCCGATCGATCCTCCGGGCCGAGCCCGCCCAGCAGCCGTTGGTCGTCGCCGGCAACGGTGACGCGCTCGTCGACGGCGCCTCGGCCGGTCTGCTCGACGGTCAGCAGACCATCCTCTACCAAGGCGACCTCGACACCAACGCTGGGGCTGAGCGGCAGGCCCTCGGGGCCGGCGCCGACCTCGTGCTCACCGACACCAACCGTCGTCGGGCCCAGCGCTGGGACACGATCACCCAGAGCACCGGCTACACGGAACGGGTCGGTGAATCGCCGCCCGAGCCCGACCCCAACGACAATCCCCTGCCGCTGTTCCCGGGGGCGACCGACAACTCCCGCACCGTCACCCAGCAAGACGGGATCGCCTCCGTGCAGGCCTCCGGGTACGGCAATCCGGTCTCCTACACACCGGCCAACCGGCCCGATCTGGCGATGGACGGCGACCTCTCCACCTCGTGGGAGGTGGCGGCGTTCAGCAAGGTCGACAACCAGGGCCAGTACCTGCGCTTCAACATGACCCACGCGGTCACGACCAACCAGATCACCGTCGTGCAGCCCCAGAACGGGCCCCGCGACCGCTTCGTCACCCACGCCACGCTGCGGTTCGACCACGGACCGGACGTCCCCGTGCAGCTCGGCCCCAGCTCGCTCGCACCGACCGGGCAGACCATCACGTTCCCGACCCGCACCTTCGGCCGGGTCGACCTGGTCATCGACACCACGAACTTCGGCGTGCGCTCCAACTACAAGACGGCGAGCGGCGTCGGTTTCGCGGAGGTCCGCGTCGGCGGGGGCCCCAACGGCGGTCCGATCCCACCGGTCGACGAGGTGACCCGGCTACCCACCGATCTCCTGTCCCAGGCGGGCCCGGCGTCGAGCGACCACCGCCTCGTCATCCTGATGACCCGGCTTCGCGCCGACCCCTCCCAGCCGATCAAGTCCCCGCCCGTGAACGCGGACGAGGAACGGACGATGGCCCGAACCTTCTCGTTGCCGACGGCTCGGACCTTCTCGGTGTCGGGCACGGCCCGGATCTCAGCCGATGCGCCCGACGACACCATCGACCGCCTGCTGGGTCGCCCGACCTCGGGGCCGGGATCGGACCTCATGGTCACCTCGTCGAGCCGACTGTCCGGTGACCTGTCGAACCGGGGCGAGAGCGCCTTCGACGGCGACCCCGTGACCTTCTGGAGCCCGCAATTCGGCGACCAGGTCGGCCAGTGGCTCCAGCTCCAGCAGCCGCAGCCGGTCACCGTCCGCCTCAGCATCCAGGCCGACGGACAGCGTCCGGTCATCGCCGACGTTCCGGGGGTCGCCGACCTGTCCCGTACCAACGGCACCGTCCAGGTGCCCGTCACCTTTCCGGCGGTGCAGGGCAGCACGATCCGGGTGACCATCGACGGCGTCCGCCAGGAGAGCACCGTCGACTTCTTGAGCGGGCTCCCCAGCGTGCTGCCCGTCGGCATCGCCGAGCTCGGCATCCCGGGCGTGACCCTGCCCCCGGCCGGCCCGACGGTCCCGAACGCCTGTCGGACCGACCTGATGACCGTCGACGGCAACCCGACGGGCGTGCGGATCGTGGGCTCGACGTCGGCCGGTTCGGCTCTTCAGGGCCTCGAGGTGCAGGCCTGCGGACCGGGATCGTCCGGGCTGTCGCTGGGTCCCGGCAACCACGTCGTCCGCACGAGCCAGGGCGCGGCCACGGGCATCGACCTCGACCAGCTGGGCCTCGGGTCGGAGCGGGGGGGAGCCGCCCTGGCCGCCGGGCCGACGGGCCAGGTCGTCCCGACGGCGACCACCGCCGCATCGCCCGTACCGTCGGTGAGGGTGCTCAGCCAGGACCGGACCACGTCGAAGGTGGCGGTGGACGTCCCCGCGTCCAAGAGCCCGTTCTGGCTGGTCCTGGGGCAGAGCTTCAACAGCGGGTGGACCGCGCAGGTGAACGGCGGCCCCTCGCTGGGAAAGCCGAGGTCGGTCGACGGCTACGCCAACGGGTGGCTGGTCCAGCCCAGGACGTCGGGCCAGATGCTCGTGACGCTGCACTGGAAGCCCCAGGATCGGGTGAACCTGGCCCTGTACGTCTCGGCCGTGGCCGGCATCCTCTGTCTACTGCTGGTGTTCTGGCGTCCCCGTCGGCGCGACGACGGCGACCGTCACCCCCCCGACACCGCCACAACGGCTGCGACGGAGCCGGCCGGTGGTGACGCACCGGCGCGGCCCCAGCTGGTGTCACCACTCCGCTCGACGGGGCGTCCGCTCTCCCTCCAGGCCTCTCTCGTGGTGACGCTGGCCTCGGCCGCAGTGTCCGGACTTGTCATCGGTCCGTGGGCGGCGCCGGTCGTCGGGCTGGCCGTGGCTGTCGTGCTGCTGCGCCCGAGATTGCGCGCCCTGCTCACGATCGGCGCCGTGCTCTGCGCGGCGATCAGCGGGCTCTACATCACCCAGCTGGAGGTGCGCTATCACTTCCCTGCCGGTGCCGACTGGCCCTCGAGCTTCAGCGCCGTCACCTGGGTCGCCTGGCTCGCCGTCGCCCTGCTGGTCGGCGACGCGGTGATCGAGTACCTGCGGTCGGTCCACCGTCAGACCTGATGGCCTCGCTCGATCGGCGGTCCTGGGCTTCGACACATCGCCGACAAGCGCAGGACCGTTTGGCGTAACCTGCCGCGGTGGGCGAGGAGGACCGTCGGCGGTGGGCCGTCCCCGCTGGTCAGGGGCGGATGGGCGACATCGAACTGTCGTTGCTCGATCCCGGCGAGGCCGACGACCGTCACTTCCTGATCCTCGCAGAGCACCCGGAGCTCCAGCAGGCGGTCGAGGACGACCAGGACGAGATCATCCTGCACGGCAACCTGATGAACCCTCGGCTTCACATCTCGATGCACGAGATCGTGGCCAACCAGCTGTGGACCGACGACCCACCGGAGGCTTGGCCGACGGCGGAGCGACTGATGGCGCTGGGCTACGAGCGTCACGAGATCCTCCACATGCTGGGATCGGTGGTATCCGGCGAGGCCTGGCGGACCACGCAGCACAAGGAGCCGTTCGACCCCGACCGCTTCCGAGCCGGCCTCGAGGCCCTCCCCGACTCCTGGGAAGCGGACCGGGCCGAGCTCTGAATCCCGGGACGAGGCCCTCCGAGGGCTACGCTCCGGTCCGGTGGACATGAGCGAGCTCGTCACGCCTGCCCTGATCGTCGACGCCGACGCCCTGGACCACAACCTCGGGACCATGGCCGCAACACTCCCCGGCGCCCGCATGCGCCCCCACGTCAAGGCCCACAAGTCGACGGCGCTGGCCGTCCGACAGGCGGAGGCCGGTCATCCCGGCTTCACCTGCGCCACCATGGCCGAGGTCGAGGGTATGGCCGGGGCGGGACTGGGTCGGGACCTCCTCCTGGCCAACGAGGTCGTCGACGCCCGCCGGCTCGGCGCCGTGGTCGGCTCCGGAGCGAGGGTCACCCTCGCCGTCGACTCGTCCGAGACAGTGGCCGCCGCGGCCGACGGAGGTGTGCGCGAGGTCGTGATCGATGTCAACGTCGGACTGCCGCGCTGTGGTTGCGCACCGGAGGACGCCGGCCGGCTGGCCGACCAGGCCCGGTCCCGCGGCCTGGAGGTCCGGGGGGTCATGGGGTACGAGGGCCACGTGGTGGGTCTGGAGGACCGGGCCCAGCGCACCGCCATGGTCGCCGACTGCATGGCGCTGCTCGTCAAGGCCCACGCTGACGTCGGCGGCGACCTGGTCTCCGCAGGCGGCACCGGCACCTACGACATCAACCACTGGGCCACCGAGATCCAGGCCGGTTCCTACGCCCTGATGGACACGGCCTACGGTCGGCTCGACCTGCCGTTCCGTCAGGCGCTCTTCGTGCTCTCCACGATCATCTCGGTCTCCCCCGGCTGGGCCGTGGCCGACTGCGGCCTCAAGTCCCTGGCCATGGACCACGGCAACCCGACCGTCGAGGGGGGCACGGTGTGGTTCTGCTCCGACGAGCACGTCACCTTCGGGCCGACCGACCCGGTCCAGGTCGGCGACCGCGTCCGGGTCGTCCCCGCCCACGTCGACCCGACGGTCGCCTACCACCGCGTCATGCACCTCGTCCGCGACGACGAGGTGATCGGTACCATGCCCGTCGACCTCAGGGGCTGGTGAGCAGCGCGGCCATCTTCCCTCACCGAACGTGTGTCCACCGCCGCCGTCCGGCGCGAAGACGGGGTCGTAGCCGAACCCCTGCTCCCCTCGGGGCTCGTCGGTGATCGCCCCCTCGACCGTGCCCTCGGCCAGCACCTCGCGTCCGTCGGGAAAGCTGACCAGGGCCACGGTGCGGAACCGGGCCCGCCGCTCGCTCACTCCCTCCAGAGCGCCGAGCAGCTTGGCCACGTTGTCGCCGTAGCTGGCGTCTTCTCCTGCGTACCGCGACGATCGCACCCCCGGCGCGCCGCTCAGCGCCGCCACCTCGAGGCCGGTGTCGTCGGCAACCGCGGGCTCGCCGGTCGCCTCGCCGACGGCCCGAGCCTTGAGGCGGGCGTTCTCCTCCAGTGTCTGCCCGCTCTCCTCGACCTCGGGCAGGCCGGGCGGGCGGGGCGCCAGCTCCACCCCCGTGAGCAGGGCGGATATCTCCGCCACCTTGTCGGGGTTGGCTGTGGCGAGTACCAGCCGCACCCGGGCCTGCCCTAGCGCCTCGGCGGGGGCTCGGACAACGCCGCCGTCTGCAGATCCAGCAGGCCGGCGATGCCGTGCTCGGCCAGGCTGAGCAGCTCCTCGAGCTCGGCCTTGGAGAAGGGCAGCCCTTCGGCCGTCCCCTGGATCTCGACGAAGCGACCTGACGACGTCATCACCACGTTCATGTCGACCTCGGCCGCCAGGTCTTCCCGGTAGTCGAGATCGAGTACGCACGAGGCCTCGACCACGCCTACCGACACGGCCGCGCAGGCCTCGCCGAGCGGGTGAACGGACAGTCGACCCTGCTGGATGAGCCGGGTTAGCGCGTCGTGGAGCGCCACGTAGGCGCCGCAGATCGAGGCGGTGCGCGTCCCACCGTCGGCCTGGAGCACGTCGCAGTCCACCACCACCTGGAGCTCCCCCAGCGTCGTCATGTCGCAGACGGCCCGGAGCGACCGACCGATCAGGCGCTGGATCTCCTGGGTCCGACCCGACTGTCGACCCCGCGCCGCTTCTCTCGGCGTCCGCTCGACCGTCGAGCCGGGCAGCATCGAGTACTCGGCCGTCACCCATCCCTTGCCTCCGCCACGCATCCAGGCCGGCACCCGGTCCTCGACCGACGCGGTGCACAGGACCCTCGTGCCACCGGCCGTCACCAGCGTCGAGCCGAGAGGCGCCTCGGTGTAATCGCGAACGAAGGACGTCCTCCGCAGCTCGTCGATCGCTCGCCCGTCGGCCCTCACGCCATCTCTCCCGGCCGGCCACCCGGGCCGACGACGAACGCCGCGCCGGGCCGGGCCAGCTCCAGCTCGGAGCCGAACGCCGTGCTGCCTTCCTCACGACTGGCCTCGGCCGCGACCGTGGGCCAGCGGTGGGTCAACACCAGCCGGCCGACGCCGGCCTCTCGCCCGGACGTCCCGGCCTGACGAGCGCTCATGTGCTGGGCTCTCCCCTCGTCGTCACGCAGATAGGTGGCCTCGCACAGCGCCAGGTCGAGGCCGGGGCCGAGGGCTTCCAGCGACCACGCCGGCCCGGAGTCGGCAGAATATCCGACCGAGGAGCCGACACCGTCGACCCGCACCGCGAGTGTCTCCGGACCGTGGTCGGTGCGCCGGAAGCTCAGGGTGAGGGCGCCGACACCGACCCGGTCGCCATCGCCGATCTCGCGCCAGTCGTAGACGTCGGGCGGATCGAAGTACAAATGGGCGCGCAGTCCGACCGGTGCGTAGACCGGCACGGCGCCGCCGCCGACCACGTAGGTCCGGGCCACGGCGAACCCCTCGAGGTCCATCCAGTGATCGGGGTGCTCGTGGCTGAGCACGACCGCATCCACCTGGCGGAGGTCGAGGTGGCGCTGGAGGTTGCCGAGGGTGCCCGACCCGGCGTCGAGCCACACGTTGACGCCGCCACCTTGCACCAGGTAGCCGCTGCAGGCGCCCCCCGGGCCCGGGTAGCTCCCGTCACAGCCGAGGACGGTCAGGCTGAGGCTCACGGGTGTGGGGCCGGATCCCAGGAGATGCGCTCGACGTCGTCGAGCTCGAGACCGAGCAGCCGGCTGCCAAGCTCGCGGAACCACCCCACGTCGCCCGAGGACAGGAACCGATGAGAACCCTTGGCGGCGGTGCGATGGCCCAGCCCTGTCTCGGACATGATGGACAGCACCTCGAACGCTGTCTCCTCGGCCGACGACACGAGCACGACCTCCCGACCCATGACATCGCCGATGGTGCGAGCCAGGAACGGGTAGTGGGTGCAGCCCAACAGCAGTGTGTCCACCTGTTCCGACCGCAGCGGCGACAGCAGGCGCTCGGCGAGCACGAGACACTGGTCGCTGTCGGTGTCACCCCGCTCGACGAGCTCCACGAAGCCAGGGCAGGCGGCACACACCAGCGTGACCGGCGCCCGTTGGGCCCGCACCGACCGCTGGTAGGCGCCGGACGAGATGGTGCCGACCGTGCCGATCACCCCCAGGCGGCCGTTGCGGCTTGCCTGCAGTGCAGCGCGCACGCCGGGATCGATGACGCCGACCACAGGGACATCGAGCTCGAAGCGGAGCAGGTCGAGGGCGGCGGCCGACGCCGTGTTGCAGGCCACCACCACCATCTTGACGCTGTGCTCATCGACGAGATCGCGGGCGATCTGGCGGGCGTAGCTCCGGACCTGGTCCAGTGGTCGAGGCCCGTAGGGGTAGCGGCCCGTGTCGCCGACGTAGACCAGGTCCTCGGCGGGAACCAGATCGAGCAGGGCCCGTACCACAGTGAGCCCGCCGAAGCCGCTGTCGAAGACCCCGATGGGCCGGTCGTCCACGGGCGAAGACTACCGGTGGGGCGCGGTAGGGCTCGGGACGACGAGATCCGGCGTCAGCTCGTCGACGCCACGTGCGCCGGCCAGGGCCATCGCCTGGCCGAGCTCGGACGAGAGCAGCTCCAGCACGCCCTGGGCGCCGGCCGCCCCCGCCGTAGCCAGTCCCCACAGGATCGGGCGGCCCACGTCGGTTCCCCGCCGGATCCCGCCGTCGACATAGAGCTCGACGCGGTCCCCCACCGCGCCCACCACCTCGGGGAGGGCGTCGGCTGCCGCCACCGCACCGTCGAGCTGACGGCCTCCGTGATTGGAGACAACGAGTGCCGACGCGCCCGAGTCGATGCAACGTAGAGCGTCATCGCCCCGCAGCACGCCCTTCACCACGACGGGCATGCGTGAGATCGATGCCAGCCACCCGATGTCGTCGAACGTGACCGCCGGGCTCTGCTGGGCACCGGGGAAGTCGTCCGGGTCGGCGACGGGCAGGTCGGCACCGACGGGCAGGTTGGCCATGCCCACGCCCGGGGGAAGCACGAAGCCGTTCTCGGCGTCGCGCCGCCGTCGCCCCACGAAGGGCGTGTCGCCGGTCAGGACCAACGCCCGGTAGCCCGCTGCTGCCGCCCTGGCGACAAGGTCCGCTGTCCACTCCCGGTCCCGCAGCACGTAGACCTGGAACCACAGGGCGGCCCCCGGGGCGGCCTCGGCGATGTCCTCCAGGGTCGTCGACGCCCGGGTCGACACGACCATGATGCTGCCGCCGTCCGCCGCGCCCCGCGCCGTGGCCACCTCGCCCTCGGGGTGCGCCACGCGGTGGAAGGCGACCGGGGCGACCAGCACGGGCGACCGGACGGAGGTGCCGAGGACCGTGGTGGCGACCGACACCTCGGTCACATCGCAGAGGATCCGCGGCCGGAGCCGCACCCGGGCCCAGGCGGCGACGTTGTCGTCGAGGGTGCGCTCGTCTCCGGCCCCGCCGGCCAGGTAGTCGTACACGGCCCGGGGCAGGACGCCGCGGGCCTGGTCCTCCAGGGACTCCAGCGGAGCGACCACTGCCCGCGGCTCAGAAGTAGATCGTGTGTCTGGCCCGCTCGGTGACGGCGTCCAGATCGCCGGTCCACGCACCGGTCGAGAGGTACTTCCAGCCGCCGTCAGCGACCACGATCACGACGACGCCGGCGCTGATGGACGACGCGCACCGAGCCGCCCCGGCCATGACGGCGCCCGAGGAGATGCCCCCGAACACCCCGACGTCGGTCAGGCGCCGGGTCCACTCGATCGACTCGCGGGTGCCGACCATCGTCTTGCGATCGAGGAGATCGGATCCGTCGTTGTCGAGGAATATCGGCGGGATGTAGCCGTCGTCGAGGTTGCGCAGGCCGTCGACCATCTCGCCCGTCGGTGGCTCGATGGCCCACAGCTGGACGGCCGGGTTGCGCTCCTTGAGGAACCGGCCGACCCCGAGCAGGGTGCCGCTGGTGCCCAGCCCGGCCACGAAGTGGGTGACCTCCTGGCAGTCCCGCCAGATCTCGGGCCCGGTGCCCTCGTAGTGGGCCTTGGGGTTGGCCTGGTTGCCGTACTGGTACAAGAAGGCGTACTCGGGGTGCTGCTCGGCGACGGCGCCCGCCATGCGCACGGCGCCGTTCGACCCCTCGTCGCCTGGTGATTCGATGATCTCGGCGCCCCAGACCTCGAGGAGCTGGCGTCGCTCGATCGACACGTTGGCCGGGAGGACGATCTTGAGGCGGTAGCCCTTGAGCCGGCACACCATGGCCAGGCCGATGCCCGTGTTTCCCGAGGACGGCTCGATCAGGGTCTGGCCCGCCTTCAGCGTGCCGTCCTTCTCGGCCTCCTCGACCATGGACAGGGCGATGCGGTCCTTGATGGATCCGCCGGGATTCTGCCCCTCCAGCTTGGCGAGGATACGGACGTCCGGGTTGGGGCTGAGGGCGGAGACCTCGACGAGCGGCGTGTTCCCGATCAGGTCGAGGACGCTGGCGTAGTAGGCCACGACACGCCTACCGCCGTGCCGGCCCGGTCCCCCCGGCCACGGCGGGGAGGATGGTGATCACGTCGGTGTCCGAGACCTTGGTGTCGAGCCGTTCGAGATAGCGGACGTCATCGTCGTTGCGATAGACGTTCACGAACTTGTGCAGGGTCCCGTCGGGGGTGACTACCTGTCCGGCCATGCTCGGAAACGTCTGGACCAGGTCCTGGAGCACCTCGCCGACGGTCGAGCCAGAGGCCGAGACCGACGACCGGCCGCTGGCGTGCTGGCGAAGGACCGTTGGCAGTCGCACTTCTACGGGCACCGACCCCTCCAGGGAAATGTTGACCTGATCGCTGGTAATTCTAACGGTCTTCCCGACCAACCTGCTCCTCGTCGATCTTCCCGTCCACGATCCGGTAGGAGCGCAGGGTGGGGCTTTCGTCCCGCAGCGAGACGATCACGTAATGCCAGGTGGGGTCGGGAGCCTGGGCGACGTCGGTGGCCGAGGGGTAGGGATCGGTGTGGGTATGGGAGTGGAAGACCCCGACGATCTCCAGACCGCGGGACTCGGCGTCGCGATCCGCCCGGAGGTGGTCCTGGGGATCGACCGTGTAGGTCCTGGCCGAGGCGGCCGCGTTCCTCGTCGGATAGCAGATGGCGACCTCGGTGCCCGCCGGGTCGCCCCCGAGGAGCCCGCAGGCTTCGTCCGGTAGGCCGCCGAGACAGTGGCCGACGACCGCGGTGTAGACCTCGACGGGAAGCCGGAGCATCGGCCCGCGAGGCTACTGTCGGAGTGGAACGTGACCAAAGGGGGCGTTCGCTCGAATGGAGCCGCGCCGCGGTCTCGTCGCCCGACCGCGGGTCATGTGCTGGACCGTGTCGCCGTCATGACGCATGCGGGCACTCCTTGCGGACCGCTTCTCCAGACCTGATCGGTGGTGCACCGTCCGAAGTCCTCCGTCGATATGAGCACCGGCGGGCCGAGCGCCTGGACGTCCCCCCACACCCAGGCCCCGTCGGCGTACCGAGGCGGGCGACCGACGGCCGAGGTGAAGAGACCGAGGGCCGACGGTGTGTCCATGCCCTGGTCATAGCCCGGCCGACCGGCCGGATCAGGAACGACGATCAACGTCACCCCCCAACCCACCAGCGCCTTGCGGACAGCGTCGACTTCTTCGGCCGTCGGTGGCGGGAATCCGTGGCCACTGAACGAGACCGCCGAGAGCACGACGAACCCCGCCCGTTCCTTACCTGCCCGTGAGGGCACGCCTTCCGGCCCGCCGCCGCCCGCCATGGCGAAATGCATACGGTCGAGGGCTTGCCACGACTCGGCCGACTGCAGGCCCGAGAACGGAACCGGATAGGTGAGGATCACTTGACCAGGCGGTAGGTGCGGCGCGACGTCGACGAACCAAGCGGGTGTCTTCACCGCCTGGGTGGTCAAGGGAGTACTGGCCGCCACGTTCTGCGCGACAGGCACGAGGGCAGCCGAGGCCACGGCCAGCCCCGCGGCAAAGCCAGCCAGGGTGCCTGCCAGGCCAGCACCCTGCGGAGCCACCCGTCTGCCGGCGACCGCCCGCACTGACGAGCGAACCCAAGCGTGGACGTGGTCCAAGACGATCGCCAGCATGGCCGCAGCGCACAGCGTGGTCACGATCATGAAGCGCCTTGGAATGACGTTCTCGACGATCGGAGCGTCGGCAAATATCCGCCAAGGGAGCCCGGAAGGACCCCGTGTACCGAGCCCGAGCAGGGCCGCCACGACGCCGAGCCCGCCAAAGAACCACAACCGCCGGTCCCTCCGCCAGATGACGAGGGCCACACCGAGAAGGATCACGAGGCCGAGACCGAGGTACTGGTCGGCCGGATAGGTGGAACCCTGATACCCCGAAAGGTTGACGAGGTGCTGCGCCGCACGCGACAGGCTGGCGGGCCGCCACAGGTCCTCCAACGCGGCGCCTTGTGCAATGCCCCGGCCGGGCCATACCTGTCCAGACAGGTGCATGGGACCTGCGAGAGCGAACCAGATCGGATACGCCAGTACGGCGAGTGAGACCCCAGCGGCGACGACGAGACCAGTCAGACCGTGCCGAGCTCGCTCGACAAGGCCCCGCTGCGCCATGACGAGGGCGTAGCCCACGAGCAGAACGAGCCCCGCCACGCCGGCGATGGCCACGATAACGAGGACCTCGGTGCTCACGAAGAACTGCACGACGATCAGGAGACCGAGCACTCCGCCCACGAGCACGGGTCGCCGTCGCTGGCGAACGAGCAGCTCGTCCAGGCAGGCGATGATGAGCGGCAGGACCAGTAGGACGCCGGTCATCAGATGGGCCAGCGCCAGATTGGAAACGACGTAGGGGGAGAATCCGTAGAGCAGACCGCCAGCAAAGGCGGCCGGCGTCCAGCGCACCCACCGTCGGAGGAGCCAGAACATGGCCAGCGCGGTGAGGGCCGGACCCAGGGTGGATGCGACGTTCAGCGTGGCCACCGGTCCGAAGAGCCAGGTGACCGGAGCGAGGGGGATGCCGATGGCGAGCACGCTCGTGTTGGACAGGAGATTGATCCCGCCCGGGTGGAAGAGTGCTGTCGAATGGAAGAGGCTGGACCCATGGGCGATTGCGTGTGCGGGCCATTCCAGGAACCAGAGGAAGAGGGCCGGATCGCCACAACCGCAAATGGTCACCGACGTCGGGTGCGTCGACCACGCATGCCACCAGAGCACGATCGACACGGCGAGATAGCCGGCGAACGCTATTCCGATCGGCGCCAGCCGCGAAATGGTCGCGCCATATCGGCCTGCTCGGATCCTGCTGGATCGACCACCGCGGGGTCCCGGATCCGGCGCCCCGGACGTCTGCTGGGTGGCGACCGACGACCTCACCTTCGTCGTGTCCGAGTCCCGCCAGCAGGTCCACCGAGCACCGATGTCGTGTGAGGCGACGCGAATCGGGCCCCCGACATTGGATCCGAAGTGTAGAGGGATGCGCTCACCGTGTCTGGGCCAGGCTCGGGCCAAGGAAGAAGCTACCGTCTTGAGGGCATGTCACCCAAAGCCCGCTCTCGGCAGACGTCCGGCGTGACCCGGCGCGGCGGGGGCTCCTCCAAGGCCGGCAACCGAGCCCCCGAGCGGTACCGCCGGGTCGCCCAGAACCGGCGTGCCCGGCACGACTACGACCTGCTCGAGACGTTCGAGGCCGGGATCGTCCTCCAGGGCGGCGAGGTGAAGTCGCTGCGGGCGGGCAAGGCGGCGCTCCGCGATGCCTACGCCCGCGTCGACGACGGCGAGGTCTGGCTGGTCGGCGCCCACGTGGGACCCTACGAGTTCGCCCAGGGCTTCGGCAGCCACGATCCCGACCGACCCCGCAAGCTGCTGCTGCACCGCCGCCAGATCGACGAGCTGGTCGGCAGGACGAAGCAGCAGTCGCTGACCCTGGTGCCGCTGTCGATCTACTTTCGTGACGGCCGGGCCAAGGTGGAGATCGCGCTCGCCCGCGGCCGCCGTACCTACGACAAGCGTCGCGCCATCGCCGCCCGCGACGCCGAGCGGGAGGCGGCCCGAGCCGCTGCTCGGGACCGCAGGGGCGAGTGACTGTCGGTCGCCCGGGGACACCTGGAGCTGGGCCGGGGCCGAGGAGCCTGATGGCGGCACGAACACCCTCGCCGGTTGGTCTCGCCGGTTTCCGGCGCGCTCGGTGGCGGCGTCTCTCAGCCCGGCACGGGCTGGGGGCCCCGCCGGTACACTGGTTGTTCGCACATTGACAAGGGGGTGATTGGCTTCGACTTCGGTCGTCGAGACGGGAGAAGCGAGCCGTGGTCTCCGGAGTCCACGTAAATAAGCCGGAAACCAAACAAACGCCGAGCCTCAGCTCGAGCTCGCTGCTTAAAAAGTAGCGACGTCCTACCGGTCTCAGCCCTGCGGGCCGGATCCGGGCGTCATCTAGCGGGGCTTTACCCAGCTGGTAGTGCCGACGGACCAGCCGGGGACACATTTGTCGGCTGGGGCCTCGCACCGGTGCCGGTGGCGACGCGAGGCCCGAGACTCTCCCACCGGCTGCGCTCGGAGAAGGCCCGTTGAGAAGCCGAAGGACGCGGGTTCGATTCCCGCCACCTCCACGAAGGGGTGTTCCCGAAAGGGAGCGCCCAGTGATCTCGAAACCCCGCTCAGGGCTCGCCCAGGCGGATTCTGCTGTTAAGGCTGTTGAAGGCGGGTGGCCCTCCGCCGTTAGCACCCGGATGTTGGTGACTGCCAGCAGCACGACGACACGCTGGTCCAACTCGCTCGTCCAGAGCGGCGAACCTGGTCAGGCTATCCGTGCAGTCCCGTGAAGAAAGTCGATCACGCCGGCGAAGTACCTTGCCTGGTCGTCGTACATGGCGAGGTGGCTGCCGTTCGGGCAGTGCATGTAGCGCCCGGCCGGTAGACGCTCCGCCATCCTCTGCATGTGGCTCGGGTCCATCGTGTCGTAACGAGCGCCGACGACCAGCGTCGGCACGCTTATCGAGACCAGATCGTCGAACCGGCTCCACTTCGCGAGCTTGGCGTCAGCAGCGATCCCAAGCTCGCTGGGGCCCTGCATCGAGACATAGATCGCCTGGTTGATGTGAGCGAAGGCCCGATTCACCGGGTCGGGCCAATCCTCGATTGGCAAGCGCAGGATGTGATGGACGTAGTGGTTGGGTACCAACAGCTCCATGTAGCGGGGGTTGTCCACGTCCCCGGCTGCCTCGAGGGCCTTGATCTCCGCCAATGCGGCCTGGTCCATCTCTGGCATCAGCACCGTCTGGGCATAGTCGTTGTACGCGGAAGCGCTGGCCATCATGTTGGAGATGACCAGACCCTTGAGGTGCGACTGATAGCGCAACGCGTACTCGATGGCGAGGATGCCGCCCCACGAATGGCCCAGCAGGAAGAAATTGCTCCGGTCGAGCCCGAGCGCCTGGCGGACCTGCTCCACCTCCTCGACAAATCGGTCCAGTTCCCAC
>VAWP01000056.1 GCA_005888295.1 Actinomycetota bacterium | reverse complement strand
CGCTGGCGGACGAGGTTGTTGACCACCCAGGCGGCCACGGCCGGGCGCTTCAACGCCTTCACCTGGTCGGCGAGCCCCCGATCGCCGCTCTGGCGTGCCGCCCTGGCGCGACCGTCCCGGGCGGCGACGAACTCGGAGGCGTCGAGGCCGTACAGCTCGCCGACCACCTCCTCCAGGTCCATCCCCCGAGTCTTGCCGAATCGCGCGACCGACGGTGGTGCCGTCGTCACGAGACGGTTCTGTGCAAGGCTCGCGGGCATGTGCCGAAGCATCGTGACACTGAGAGGTCCGACACCGGCGACCGACGACGACGTCAAGGCGGCCGCCCTCCAGTTCGTTCGCAAGGTCTCCGGTTACCGCCAGCCCTCGCGCGCCAACCAGGAGTCGTTCGAGGGCGCGGTCGACGAGATCGCCGGGTCGGTGCGCCGGCTCCTCACGGACATCGACGCGAACAGCCGCCGCTCGGCCTGATCGGGGCGGGCCGCCAGCCGAGAGCGCTCAGTCCCCGCCATGAGGCGGCCTGGGGGTGGGCTCGGCGAACCGGACCTCGACCTCCTGGTCCTTGAAGCGCTCCTCCTCCTTGGCCAGGGCGACGAGAACCTGCTTGTCGGCACGAGTGAGCGGTGGCTGCACCAGACCCCTCGGCCACCAGCGACGGGCGAGCACGACGTTGAGCTCGGCGCAGTACAGGGTCGTCTGGGCGCCCAGGTAGATCCAGGCGATCAACCCCAGGATGATGGCGAAGAACCCGTACACAGGTGTCGCGTCGCGCACGTAGCGAGCCATGAGGTAACCGCCCACCGTCTGGAGCACCGTCCACGCCAGCCCGCCGGCCACGGCTCCCGGGATCAGCTGACGGAGCTTGACACCGCCCGGCGTCAGCACCCGGAAGGCCACCAGATAGGTGGCCACGTTGGCGACTGCCGAGACCAGGCCTCCCCCGACCCGCCACGCGTAGTCCAGACCGTGGGTGGGATAGCTCGCCACCCAGGCGAGCCCGGTGGTGACGACGAGGAACGTCGCCAGCAGCACGATGAACAGCCCGCTGCGGGCCAGTCGGGCCCAGTAGCCCGGGCGCCTGATGCCTCGGATGTTCCAGACCTCGGCCATGGCGTGCTGACCCGCCTGGCTGATGCCGACCGAGCTCCAGACGAGCCAGAGCAGGCCGATCGCCAGCCCGAGCCCCGAGCCCCGCTCCAGGGCGTGGACGTTCGAGCGCAGCTGCTCGCCGATCACCGGGAACTGCTTCAGCGCCGAGTTGAGGATCTGTTGCTCGATGCCCGGATCGCTGCCGGCGACGAGGCCCAGCACGGTCACGAGGATGAGCAGCAGGGGGAACAGCGAGAGCACGGCGTAGTAGACGAGCAGGGCGGCGAGCGATCCGGCCTTGTCGTCGCCGAACTTCTTGATCACCCCGTAGATGAAGGCGAGCGGTCGATGCCGTTGCTGGAAGTCGTCGACTCTCCTGGCGAGGCGCTCGACCCGTGACATCCTGGTCGTAGGTTAGGTCCCCCGATCGTGGGAGACCGGGGCGGACCGACCGCTACGGCGCGACGCAGTGGAACGTCCGCTGGATGGCGTCCTCGATCTGGGCCGGCAACGGACCGAGCGCGGCGTCGTGATGGCCGCGGACACCCTGGAGCTCGGTGACGGCCACGTAGCCCGACGACACCAGGCCGGTGTCGCTGTCGGCGCTGGGAGGCCGACCCGGCGACGTCATCTCGAGCTGGAGGTGCCCGCCGGCACCGGGGACGAAGCCGGACTGGATGATCCCCCCGGTGGCGACCGTGCCGATCCTCACCCCGCGCAGCCAGCGCAGGGCCAGGTTCGGGACGTTGACGTTGAGCACGACGGGGTGCTCGACGGTGCCCACCGCGCCCAACCACTCGACGATCGACGCCGACACGGCGGCCGCCGTCCGCCAGGCTGGATCCGGGCCGTGGGCGAGGCTCACGGCGACGGCTGGAAAGCCGAGATTGGCAGCGGTGAGCGCGGCCCCGACGGTCCCCGAGTGCAGAATGGCCCCGCCGGTGTTGGCACCGGCGTTGATGCCCGAGACCACGAGCGTCGGTGGGATGCCGAAGCCCCCTTGGCACGCCGCCAGCACGGCCAGGGCCGGCGGGCCGTCGATGGCGTAGGCAGGTAGATGGGCGAGGTCGCCGACCGTCACCTCCTTGAACGCCAGTTGGCCCGTCAGATGGATCGGACCGATGGCGGCTCCGTAGCCGCTGCAGTCCACGAGGGGAGCGACCACCACGACGTCATGCCCCCGGTCGTCGAGGGCGGTGGCGAGCTCCTCCAGACCGCGAGCGTCGATGCCGTCGTCGTCGGTCACCAGCACTCGCACCTAGGCGATCCTCTCTCTCGGCTCGCTCCGCTCGCGGCCGTCGCCGACCATACGAGGCCCAGGTGGCGTCAGACCGTCCAGGAGGTGGACGGCGCTCCACGCACGGGCGAAACCTCGGTGACGGGCCGCGGGACAGGCGCGGTCATCCGACGTAGTACAGGGTCCCGCTGCTGGTCCCGCCGTAGTCGGAGGAGGGGATCTCCTTGCCGTTGGCCGTGACCCACTGCTCGATGGCGGAACGGTTGGCGCTGCCCGCCTGGTTGCCGCCGGCTCCCGGCGGACCACCCGAGCCGCCGACCCCGCCACCCGGGCCCCCGAGGCCGCCACCCGGACCCCCGAGGCCGCCACCCAGCAGGACGTAGTGGACCTTGCCCGAGGACACCAGGCCCTGGAGCTGGGCCAGCGTCGGAGCCGGATCGGAGCCGTTGAAGCCGCCCATGGTGATGACGGGTTGGCCCGACGCCAGGATGATCGGCGCCGACTGCATCGACCCGTTGACGGCGACGAGGTACTGGGCCGACCCCTGATGCGACCGCAGATAGGAGATCAGGCCGGCGCTGACGGTGTCCCGACCGCCGGCAGCACCGGGGACAGCCGGAGCGGTGCCGGCCCCCGCTCCAGCCGTCCCCGGCGCCGTCGGCAGCTGCGGTGGAGTCCCGCCGGCGAAGCGGCCGACACCAGGCGGGGGCCACCCGGGACGGCCGGCGAGACCGCCGGGACCACCGGCGAAGCCGCCGGGCCCGCCGACGCCGCCGGGCCCGAAGCCGCCGCCGGCGCCACCGGCCGTGCTGGCGGGGCCGGCCGAGGCGAGGGCGCCGGTGCTCGGGCTCCCGACCGTCGTGAGCGAGTAGGCGGCGGGACCGGCCAGGAGGCTGGCGGCGGCAGCAACGCCGGCGCCCGCGACCAGCAACCGGCTGCGGACGTGGCCGAGGGCCACCACACCCAGCGCGACCGCTGACCCGATGGCTCCGACGAGGAGCACCGGCCGGAGCCAGGCGACGTAGCCAGGCGTGCGCCCGAGCAGGGCCACGGCCCACGCCGCGGTGACCACGATGGCGACCGGCAGGATCCATGCGAGCCAACGTGTCCGACGCCCGGCCCGCCACATGGCGAGCGCTCCAGCGCCGGCCGCGGCGGCGACGGGGGGCGCCAGGGCGACGGTGTAGTACGGGTGCCAGATGCCCTTCGCCTGGCTGAACACGGCCATCTCGACCAGCATCCAGCCCCCGAACAGGATCCAGCCGGCGCGACCAAGGTCGGTGCGGCGGCCGCGCCGCGTCAGCCACAGCCCGGTCAGCAGACCGGCGAGGGCGAAGGGGATGAGCCACGAGATCTGGCCGCCCACGATGTCGTTGAACATGCGCAGCCAGCCCGGCGAGCCGCCGAACCCCGCACCGCCACCGCCGGGACCGCCACCGCCGGAGCCGAAGACCCGGGAGAAGCCGTTGTAGCCGAAGATGAGGTTCAGCTCGGAGTTGTCGGTGCTGCCCCCGACGTAGGGGCGCGACCCCGCGGGCCACAGCTGGACCAGCGCCACCCACCAGCCCGACGACACCACCAGGGCGAGGCCGGCCCAGAGGAGCTGCACGATCCGGCGCCTGAGCGGGGTGTCGGCGCAGATCAGGTACACGAGCCCGAAAGCGGGCAGGACGATGAAGGCCTCGAGCATCTTGGTGATGAAGGCCAGGCCCACGAGGGAGCCGCACAGGACGAGCCACCTGGTCCGGCCCGACTCGAGAGCGGCCCACAGGGCGGCGGCCGACGCCACGAGGAGGAACGTGAGGAACGCATCGGGGTCGTTGATGCGGAACATCAGCGTCGCCACCGGCGTGAGGGCCAGGGCGAGCGCGGCGAGGACCGCGGCCAGCTCGCCCGCCCACTTCCGCACCGTGCGGTGCAGCAGGTACACCGAGCCGATCCCGGCCAGCGCCTGAGGCAGCAGCATGCTCCACGAGCTGAACCCGAAGATGCGTCCCGACAGCTCCATGACCCAGAGCGAGGCGGGCGGCTTGTCGACCGTGATGAACGACCCCGGGTCGATCGACCCGAAGAGGAAGGCCTTCCAGCTCTCGGTGCCCGACTTGACGGCGGCGGCGTAGAAGGTGTTCGCCATCCCGTTGCTGGACAGGTCCCACGTGTACAGACCGGCGGCGATGAGGAGGATGGCACCGAGGGCAGGGAGGGCCCAGGCCGGACGCCCCGGGCGTATCCACCAGGTCTGGCGATCCGGTCGGACTGGCGGCAGTGCCTCGCCCAACGGCTCGCGCTCAGCCTGGCTGACTTTGACGGTTGGCGTGCTCATGACCGGACCCTCCCGACATCGGCTGTCGTCTGGGCGGGCCCGCCGCGGAACACCCAGGCGCGGAGCAGCACGAAGCGGGCGAAGGCGACCACTCCGTTGGCGAGCAGCAGGGCGACGCCCTCGGCGGCGGCCGACGTGGCTCCCACCCCGATGGCGACGGCCAGGGCGAAGGTGGTCGCCACGAGGCTGGCAGCCAACAACGCCAGCCCGCCCACGATCCGGTCGCGGCGGTGGAACGGCGCGCGCCCGGCGAAGGTGAGCCGCCAGTTGGCGGCGGTGTTCGGAGCCGAGCAGATGATCAGGGCCAGGGCGTTGGCGGCGAAGGCACCGAGCGCGGGCCGGAGCGCCAGCCACAGCAGCAACCAGGCGACGGTGCTGAGCAGGCCGATGCGGGCGAAGCTGGCCAGCTCGGCCGGCCCGGGAGGGCGGCCCAGAGGAGAGGGCTCGGGCGCCTCAGGGCCCGAGGCCGGCCCGGGAGGGCGGCCCAGAGAAAGAGCCCCGTTCCCCGAGGCGAGGCTGCGGACGAGACGCCCGATGCCTCTCAGGTCGGCGGCCGCCGTCTGGGCGATGTCGACGCTCGTGTCCGCGCTGTCGGTCCAGTCGACGGCGACCTCGTGGATGCGCAGGCCGTTGCGCTCGGCCAGGACGAGGAGCTCGGTGTCGAAGAACCACTCGTCGTCCTCGACCAGTGGAAGCAACGCTCTGGCTGCGTCGCTGCGCACCGCCTTGAACCCACACTGGGCATCGGTGAAGCGGCTCCGCAACGCCGTCCTGACGAGCAGGTTGTAGCAACGGGAGATGACCTCACGCTTCGGCGTCCTCATCACCCGCGCCCCCGGTGCCAGGCGGGTGCCGATGGCGAGGTCCGAGTGCCCGGAGATGATCGGTGCGACCAACGGAAGCAGCGCGTCCAGGTCCGTGGCGAGATCGACGTCCATGTAGGCGACCACGCGCGCCGGGCTGGCGCTCCAGACGGCGCGCAGCGCCCGGCCCCGGCCCTTGCGGTCCACGCGCAGCGCCCGAACACCCTCGAGCTCGCCAGCGAGGCGCTCGGCGATGGACCAGGTGGCGTCGGTGCTGGCGTTGTCGGCAATGGTGACGAGGGTCGAGACCGGGAAGCAACCGTCGAGGTACCGGCGCAGGCGCCGCACGCTTGTTTCGAGATCGCGCTCCTCGTTGAAGACGGGGATGGCGAGCTCGAGGGTCGCGGTGGTGTCTCGCACCTCGGACCGGTCCTGCACCTCCTGGGCTGTGGACATGCCGTCACGATCGACCACGTACCTGGGCCTCAGCTGAGCCCCGCGTGGGCGTCCACTCACAGCTTCGTGGCACAGACGCCCGACACCCGATTCAAAGGATCTTCGTGGCTGTCTCCCAGCAGATCCCCAGGCTGGCCCGTCAGAGTGTCGAGGTCCCGGAAGGAGAGAACGATGCGGCTTTTCAGGTATCCAGGCGACGCACCAGAGGAAGTGCGCGCTCCCGAAGGCTCCAGAGAACTACCGGGCGGCTTTCGCGTCCTCCGCGACCGGCGCGAGCTGGAGGACGCGTTGAGCCGGGCGGCCGCGCAGGACCAGGAGCTCCTGGACCGGCTGGCGCGTCGGTCCGCCCGCTACGAAGCCGGCGATCGCTGACCGACGACACGCCGCGGCGTCGGCTCTTCAGGCTGCCGGGCCAGCGGTCACGTCTTCGAGCTCGGGCTCGGCGACCCGCAACCCAGCCGGCCGCTCGGTCTCGACCCGAGGACGGGCGGGCAACCACGTCGCCGCCACGGCGGCGCCGGCGAGGGCGACCCCGCTGGCGACCAGGCAACCGCCGGCGAGGCTGTGCATGAAGGCGAGCACCCCGGCGTCGCTCAGCTGGTGAGCAACCGTGGTGAACCCGGCCTGGGCGACGCGATGGGCCGCTTCGACGGCGCCGCCGACCGATCCCTGGGCGGCCGATACGGCCTGGCTCGGTAGTCCCCGCGGCAGGCTCGACGTCAGCCGCGAGGTGTAGAGCGAGGCGGCGACGCTGCCGATGACAGCGACGCCCAGGGTCGCCCCGAGCAGGCGGGTGGCGTCGTTGACGGCCGAGCCGACCCCCGCCTTCTCCTTGGAGACCGCGCCCATGATCGCCTCGGTCGCGGGGGCGCTGGTCAGTCCCATCCCTGTTCCGAGGACGAGCATCTGGGCGGCGATGATCCCGTAGCTGGTCCCGGGCGTTCCGGTCGAGACCCACAGCAGGCCGCCACCGAACAGCAGCATGCCGGCGGTGACGACGGCCTTGTTGCCGACGCGGACGGCGAGCTTGGTCCCCAGGACCGAGGACGCGCCCACCGACAGCGCCACCGGGAGCAGCCGGACGCCCGTGCCGAACGGACTGAAGTCCTTCACGAACTGGAAGTACTGGGTGATGAGGAAGATGAAGCCCTGCAAGGCGAAGAAGGCGATGGCCACCGAGCCACTGGCCGCGGTGAACCGGAGGTTCCGAAAGAGCCGCACATCCAGCATCGGGTGGCGCATACGCGCCTCAATGGCGGCGAAGCCGGCCAGCAGGAGGGCGCCGACGACGAAACCGGCGATGGTGCTCGCCGAGCCCCATCCCCACCGCGGCGCCTCGATCACCGAGAACACGAGCGTGCCCATGCCCGCGGCGGAAAGGAGGAGCCCGCGAAGGTCGAGCGGCGGGGCGCTGGGGTCGCGGGAAGGAGGCACGAAGGCTGCGACCATGACGGCGACGATCACGCTGATCGGCACCATGAACAGGAACACGCTCCCCCACCAGAACTGCTCGAGGAGCCACCCGCCCACGATCGGGCCCATGGCGATGCCGACGCCGACGGTCGCGCCCCAGAGCCCGATCGCCTTCGCCCGCTCCCGTCGCTCGGTGAAGACGTTCGAGATCAGCGACAGCGTCGCCGGGAAGATGAGGGCGGCGCCGAGGCCCATCACGGCGCGGGCGGTGATCAGCTCGCCCGACGAGGTGCCGAAGGCACCGGCCAGGCTGGCGGCGCCGAACAGCCCCAGGCCGGCCAGGAGCATGCCCTTGCGCCCCAGCCGGTCGCTCAGGCTCCCGGCCGCCAGCACCAGGGCGGCGAAGACCAGGTTGTAGGCGTCGACCACCCACTGCAGGTCCGTGGTCGAGGCGCCCAGCTGGCGCACCAGGCTGGGGAGGGCCACGTTCACGATGGTGGTGTCCAGGTTGATGATGAAGGCGGCCAGCAGGAGGGCCACGAGCACGAGTCCCCGACGAGTCATGAGACAAGAAAGTAAAGTATTGACTGCTGAAAGTCAACCGCTCTGGTACCATGCAGGCATGCGGTCGTACGGAGAGTTCTGCGCGGTAGCCCGAGCCCTGGACGTGATCGGCGATCGCTGGACCCTGCTGATCGTCCGCGAGCTGCTCCTCCGGCCCTGCCGGTACACCGATCTGCGCGACGGGCTCCCGGGTATCGCCACCAACCTGCTGGCCGAGCGCCTGCGCGAGCTCGAGGCGGCAAACGTCGTCGAGCGTGAGGACCCGGAGCCGCCGGTCGCCACCACGCTGTACCGGCTGACCGAGCGCGGCGAGCAGCTACGTCCGGTCATCCAGCAGCTCCTCCGATGGGGAGCGCCGTTGATGGTCCAGCCCGCGGGCGACGACGAGTTCCGGACTCGATGGCTCGTCCATCCCGTGGAGACACTGCTGAAACAGCCGGTTGGCGGGGCGCCCGACGACGTCGTCGTCCAGCTCGACACCGGTGACGAGCCGCTCGTCATAGAGTCCAGCGGCGGCCGCGTCCGCGCCCGCACGGGAGCGACGGCCGAGCCCGATCTCGTGCTCCGCGGTCCGCCCGATGCGATCCTGGGCATGGTCATGGGGCTCCTCGAGCCCGACAGCCCGTGGGGTCGCAAGGTCACGATCGAAGGTGACGTGGCGGTCCTCGACCGGCTCCGCCAGCGCGTGTCGCTGGGTTGAACCCGCCTGGGCGAGCCAGCTAGAACACGTTCGGCCCAACGTGACCGGGAAGGTGGTCGGCGAGGTGGCAAGTGCCGCTGAGGTCCCAGGAGATTCCCTCCAGCAGATCATGCCGCTGGCCAAGACGCTCGGGATCGAGACCCTCGTCAATACCGCCAGCGAGGTACGGGCCCGACTGAGCTGGTCCGAGGCGCTGTGCACCAGCGGCGGCGTCCTGCACGGCGGCGTCATCATGGCCCTGGCCGACAGCACCGGCGGCGCCTGCGCGTTCCTCAATCTTCCCGACGGCGCCAGCGGCACGACCACCATCCAGTCCACGACGAACTTCCTCCGGGCCGTGCGCGGCGGACACGTCGAGGCCGCCTCCCGGCCCCTGCACGCGGGACGGACGGTGATCGTCGTGGAGACCGACGTGACCGATACCGACGGCAACGAGTCGCCCGGGTGACCCAGTCGCAGGCGGTGCTCCGTCCGGCATGACCAACGAGATCACGCCGTTCCGGATCGACGTGCCCGACGCCGTCCTCACCGACCTGCACGAGCGACTGCGTCGAACACGATGGCCCGAGGCCGAGACGGTCGACGACTGGTCCCAGGGCATTCCCCTCGCCTACGTCCAGGACCTGTGCCGCTACTGGACCGACGAGTACGACTGGCGGCGTTCAGAGTCCCACCTGAACACCTTCCCGCAGTTCCGGACCGCGATCGACGGGCTCGGCATCCACTTCGTCCACGTGCGCTCACCGCACGAGAACGCCCTGCCGCTGATCATCACCCACGGCTGGCCCGGGTCGATCGTGGAGTTCCACAAGGTCATCGGTCCACTGGCCGATCCCGCCGCCCACGGCGGTGACCCCGCCGACGCCTTCCACGTGGTCTGCCCGTCGCTCCCCGGCTACGGGTTCAGCGACAAGCCCGACCGCCAGGGATGGGGCGTCGATCGCATCGCCCGGGCGTGGGCCGTGCTCATGGGCCGCCTCGGCTACCAGCGCTACGGCGCCCAGGGTGGGGACTGGGGAGCGGCCGTCACGACGAGCCTGGGCCACCAGGACGTCGAGCACGTGGCCGGCATCCACCTCAACATGCCGGTGGCGCTGCCCGACCCGTCGGCCATGGCGGACCTGAACGAGTCAGAGCAGGCTGCGCTCGCCGCCTTGGCGCACTACGACCAGTGGGACAGCGGCTACTCCAAGCAGCAGTCGACCAGGCCGCAGACCCTGGGCTACGGCCTGGTCGACTCACCCGCCGGGGAGTGCGCGTGGATCGTCGAGAAGTTCTGGTCGTGGACCGACTGCGACGGCGATCCGCTGAAGGTGCTCACTCGCGACGAGCTGCTCGACAACGTGATGCTCTACTGGGTTCCCGCGGCCGGCGCATCGTCGGCCCGGCTCTACTGGGAGAGCCTGCGCCAGTTCGATCGCGAGCCCGTCGCCGTTCCCACCGGGTGCTCGATCTTCCCGAAGGAGATCATCCGTTCGTCCCGCCGCTGGGTGGAGCAGCGCTTCTCCGACCTCCGCCACTGGAACGAGCTCGAGAAGGGCGGCCACTTCGCCGCCTTCGAGCAGCCGGAGGCGTTCGTCGACGAGCTGCGCGCCTTCTTCCGCCTCGTGCGTTAGCAGGCGGAATCTCCGGACGACGCGACGGTCAGGACCACAGCTCGGCCAGCATCCGGTCGACCGCCGCCACCCCGCCGGCGCGGACTGAAGGGTCGTCCCGGGTGGACAGGGCTCCCGACGGCGGCAGGGCGGAGTCGGTGTCCATCAGCGACTGCACGGCAGGGCTGAGGAAGCGGCTCACCGGCGCGTAGCCGTGACGGTCGTCGAGCCGGTGACGGTGGCGGTGGTAGCGCAGCGGCACGCTGATCTCCAGTGCGTTCCGCGCGCGCGTGACCGCGACGTAGAACAGCCGCCGCTCCTCGGCCAGGGCACCCTCGTCGCCGGTGGCCAGATCGGACGGGAACATACCGTCGGCGGCGTGGATGACGTGCACCACGTCCCACTCACCACCCTTGGCCGAGTGGACGGTGGAGAGGACCAGCCAGTCGTCGTCGAGCGACGGCGGGCCGGCGAGGTCGCCCGTCACGGTCGGCGGATCGAGGGTCAGGTCGCCGACGAACCCGCCGCGGCTCGACGCCGTCGAGGCCTGCTCCGCGAGCCGTTCGAGGTCCCCACAACGGGCGGCGGGAGCGTCGTAGCGACGCAGGATCACCGGTGCGAGCCACTGGCGGAGGCGATCGACCTGAGCGCCCACCGGCGGCGCCGAGTCGACGTCGGGAGCGGCGCCGCTGCACGCTCCGAGCGCCGCTCGCAATCCGTTGAGGTCCTCGCGCGCCGGCTCGGGCACGGCCGGCGCGGCGGCGAGAAGGGTCGTAAGCGGCGACGTGGCGCCCGCGTCGCTGGCCGTCTCTGCCCCTCGACGCACGCCCAGCTGCCCGAGGACTCGTGCGGCGGTGGCCGGACCGACACCCTCGAGCAGCCGGACGACGCGGAACCAGGCCATCTCGTCCCACGGGTTGTCGAGCAGCCGGAGCAACGCCAGCAGGTCCTTGACGTGCGCAGCCTCGACGAACCGCAGCCCGCCGTACTTGACGTAGGGGATGCGGCGCCGCCCGAGCGCGACCTCGAGCGTCGTGGAGTGGTGACCGGCGCGGAACAGCACCGCCTGTGCACGCAGTGCCACGCCGTCCTCGCGGTGGGCCAGCACGGAGCTGCACACGGCCTCGGCCTGCGTGGCCTCGTCGGCGCAGGTCCGCAGCAGCGGTCGTCGCCGCCCGGGTCGTTCGGACCACAGCGCCTTGGCCGGGCCGCCAGGCTCGTCGGCCATCACCTGGTTGGCCACGGCGAGGATCGGCGTCGTCGAGCGGTAGTTGTGCTCGAGCCTCACCACCTCGGCGTCGGCGTAGCGGAGCGGAAAGTCGAGGATGGCCGCGGTGGAGGCGGCCCGGAAGCCGTAGATGGCCTGGGCGTCGTCGCCCACGGCGGTCACGCCGCGCCCACGTGGTCGCAGGAGGTCCACCAGGTCCGCCTGCAGGGAGTTGACGTCCTGGTACTCGTCCACCAGGACGTGGTCGAACAGGCCCGACAGCACGCTGCGACCGACCTCCGACCCTCCGAGGGCGCGGACCAGCAGCAGCAGGTCGTCGAAGTCGCACAGCTGCTGCGCCCGCTTGCGGGTCGTGTAGGCGGCGAAGACGGCGCGCATGGCGTCGAGGTCCCGACTGCACCACGGGAACGATCGGGCGACGACCTCGGACAGACGGACCTGCGCGTTCGCCACCCGGCTGAGGATGGCGGCCAGCGTCTCCTTGCGTGGGAAGCGGGTGCCCTCTCGGGCGCAGGCATCCGACTCGCTGCGGACGAGCCCGATCAGGTCAGTGCTGTCGCCGGCGTCGATCACGCTGAAGCCGGGGTCGAGCCCGATGAGCCGGCCATGGTGGCGCAGGATCCGTTGGGCGACGGCGTGGAAGGTGCCGCCCACCACCCGGGCGGCGAGCGCCGGGTCGACCATATGGCCAGCCCGGGTGCGCATCTCCGCCGCCGCCCGGCGCGAGAACGTGAGCAGGCACACCCGCTCGGGCTCGGCTCCCCGCTCGAGCACGTGGGCCAGACGGGCGGCGAGGGTGGCCGTCTTACCGGTCCCGGCGCCCGCGAGCACGAGCAGAGGCCCGTCGTGGTGCTGGACGGCCCGCCGTTGCTCGGGATTGAGCTCCCAGGTCACGAACGTATGTTCGCACGTGAGGGGACGCTCGGTCCAGCCCCCTCAGCCGGTGGCGACCGAGATGTCGCAGAGCCCGATGCGCTCGGACACGCCCTTCAGCCGGTGGGTGCGGGCCCGCCCGAAGTGCACCCCGGGCATCCCGCTCACCGCGTCCCGTACGTCCGTCGTCGCCAGGGCCTGGCCGCCTCGGGCGGCCTCGGTGACGCGCGCCGCCACGTTGACCACGTGACCGACCAGGTCGTCGCGGCTCACCACGGCCTCGCCGACGTGCACGCCCGCCCGGAGCCGCAAGGGCGATGTGTCGGTGCCCAACAGCTCCAGCGCGGCCAGGACCCCGGGCTTGGCCTCGGCGAACGACAGCAGGAACCCGTCGCCCAGCTGCTTGACCACCCGGCCGTGCCAGCTGCGCACGATCGGCCCCACGGCGCGGCGGTGGTCCTGGACCAGCGTCGAGGCGGCGGCGTCGCCGTGCTCGGCGGTGAAGGAGGTGAAGCCCTCGAGATCGGTGAACACGACGGTGACGGGCTGGCGCTCACCGTCCCCCGGAGCCTCGGTCGAGGACAGCAGCTGCACTGCGCTCAGGCCGAGCGCCGCCAGTCGCGAGGGTCGTTGCTCGACGGAACGCTCGAGGAATCGTTCGAGCACACCCGTCGGCGTGCCCGAGCTGATGGGGTGAGCCTCGGGGTCGTCGAGCCACTGGCGGTCGACGAGCCCGACCTCGAGGGCCGTGGCCGCCGTGTCGGGGTCGCTGCGGATCAGGTCGGCGGCCTTGCGCGACATCGCTCTGCGCAGAGCCTGCACGGTCGTGGCTGCCGTGGTGCGGGCGGCGCGCGTCGGCTTGGCCATGGCCGCCCAAGCTACTCACGGTCGCTCAGGCGGGCCCCCGGGAGCGCGCACCCGCCGCCACGGGGTCAGCGCCGGGCCAGGGCCCGCCTCCGCCGGCTGCGGGTGAACAGGCGAGCCAGCATCAGGACGAGAAAGCCCACGTCGCCCGCGCTCACCAGCGGTCGCCACCGCGCCTCGCCGTCCTTCACCACGTAGACGCCGATCGGCCACGACACCAACCCGAACCCGCCGCCCTGTCCCGGCCGGCGCAAGACCGGGCGGTCCGATGGTTGCGCACCAGCACCGGCACCCGTTGTCTCGGGTTCGACAGCCTGTCCCGGCTCGACCGGCTCTCCTCCACCGCCGCCCCCGCCGCCGAGCACGAGCGCGACCGGGATCACGAGGCAGCCGTCGCGCTCGAAGGCCGGGCCGAAGGATCGACCCCCGGAGATCGACTCGTTGAGCCTGCGCATCAGCTCGGTCGTCGTCATCACGCCCACCTCCACGTCCGAAACCCGACGAGAGGTTACGGCTCGGTCGCGCTCGCGGGCGTCAGGCGTTGACGACCACCACCGTCAGCGGATCAGGTCGAGGTCGGCGGTGGTGCCGCGAGGCCCGCTTGGATCTGCTGGATGGACTCGTTCGTGTCGAGGTAGTCGCGCCAGCGCGTCACCTTGCCGGAGGCGTCGACCTCGACGATCGTGGCGCCCTCCATCCTGACGGCGACGCCGGGAGTGCCCTCGGCTCCGGGCCCCTTGTAGGTGCCGCGGCCGGTCCACTCGAACACCGCCCAGCGGTCGTCGCCGCGGATTGTGTCGACGCGCTGGGTCCAGTCGGGAAAGATGCTCCGGGTCAGCTCGGCGACGCCCTGGATGTCTGACGTCCACGGCGTCACGGGGTCCCGGAAGGCCCGCTCGGCCGCGAACAGGGCCACCCACGAGTCGAGGTCGTCCACCGCTTCGAACCTGCGTGCCCACGCCTGCCAGTCCACGGCTGCCTCCCTTTGGCGTCGGTGCCGACCGAGCCGCGTCGGTCGCCAGCCTTGACCGGCGAGCAGCCTGGAGCAAACGGGCGCACGGTTAGCATCGGTTCACCGACACAACACGAGGAGCAGCTCGAATGCCACAGACTTGCACCCACCTCGATCAGATCCAGCAAGTCGAGCCCTCGTCGACCGGTTGCGAGGACTGCCTGGCGGCGGGCAGACGGGACTGGGTCCACCTGCGGGTCTGTCAGCGCTGCGGGCACGTCGGCTGTTGCGACAACTCCCCCATGCGGCACGCCACGGCCCACTTCACCGCCGCGACGCATCCCATCATCCGGTCCTACGAGCCCGGTGAGGACTGGTACTGGTGCTACCAGGACAACCTCGCCTTCGAGCTCGAGGGAGCGCCCCCGGCCCCGTCGCACCCCTGACCGGCCGCCGGCGGCGTGCTCGATCAACGTCCTCGGGGAAGAACGGCTCCTCTCCCCCGGTTGATGCTGACATGGCTGTAAGTACTGCCGCGTCTGACCGCAGCCGGACGCGGTGGCTGCGGTCGCAGTGGCTGCGAAACGGCGTGGGGATCGCCGTGCTGGCGCTTGCCCTGGCCATCCTCGTCGATCACCGCCACGACCTGACCTCGGCCACGCGCGTCATCGCCGACCTCCACTGGTACTGGTTGCTGCTGGCCGTCGGGGCCGAGGCCGGCTCGATGATCGTCTTCGCCCGTCTCCAGCGCTGGCTGCTGCGGGCCGGGGGGGTGCGGGTCGGCCTCCGCTCGATGGTCGAGATCACCGTGGCCGGCAACGCCATGGGCACCACGCTGCCGGGCGGGGCGGCCTGGTCGGCGACCTGGGCCTTCGGCCAGCTCCGGCGCCGGGGCGCCGACCGGGTCCTGTCGGGCTGGGTCATCCTGGTCGCCGGTGCCCTGGCCAGCTTCGCCCTGTTCGTCCTGGTCGCCGTGGGAGCCTTCGTCGCCGGCTCGAGGGGACCGGTCGCCGACCTGCGGCCGATTGCCGCTGTCCTCGCCGCCATCCCCGTGGCGATCGCTATCGGCGCCGCGCTGTTCGCCCGCTGGCCGGCACTTCGTGCCGGGGCCCGACGCCTCTGGGAAGCCGAAGGTCGCCGCCCCCGGCTGCGGGCGGCCGAGGACCTGCTGCAACGGCTGTGGACGCGGATCCTCACCGTGCGCCCGACGCCCCTCGGGTGGCTCGGCGCGTTCAGCCTGGCCCTGGCCAACTGGGTGTGGGACGCCGTCGCCCTGGCCGCCTGCATCCTCGCCCTCGGCGGGGGCGTGCCGTGGCGAGGCGTGCTCGTCGCCTACGCGCTCACCCAGATCGCGGCCAGTTTCCCCATCACGCCCGGAGGCCTGGGCGTCGTCGAGGGCAGCCTGGCTGCACTGCTCGTCGCCTATGGAATGCCGGCGGACCGGGCGCTGGCGGCCACGCTGCTGTACCGCGCCGTGAGCTTCTGGGCACTCGTCCCCGTCGGCTGGGGCGTGTGGTCGGTGATCGAGCTCTCCCAGCGCCGAGGCAAGCGGACCCGGTCGCACCCGTGGGCGGCGCACCTGCACGGTCCCACCCCGGCCAAGCCGTCGCTCGGCCGCGAGGGCTTCGGCCGTGTCGTGCCGCCCGATCCGTGCTGGGGCTGCGAGGACCCCGAGGACGAGGTCACCCGGACCCCGGCCGCCTAGTCACCTCCTTGGGCCGGCCTCATGGGCCGGCCTTGGCGCTTCGCGCAGACGGCTGCATCCTCTGGCCCTCTCATGGGCCGGCCTTGGCGCTTCGCGCAGACGGCTGCACCCTTTGGGCCGGCCTCCCGGGCCGGCCTTGGCGCTTCCCGCCGACGGCTGCATCCTTGGGCCGGCCTCCCGGGCCGGCCGTGCGCCCTCAGCCCCGGAGGACGTAGCCGCTGCTTCGCACGGTGTGGATCAGCCGGGGTCCGTGCTCCTCGAGCTTGCGACGCAGGGCGCTCACGTGGCGCTCGACCACGTTGCGGCTGTAGCCCTTGTAGCCCCAGAGCTCCGACAGGAGCTGGCTGGTGGTCAGCACCCGACCGGGCCGCCGGACGAGCCGGCACAGCAACTCGAACTCGACGTGGGTGAGGTCGAGCCTGTGGCCCCCCCGGGTGACGACCCGGGAGCCCTCGTCGACGACCAGGTCCCCGACCTCCCACTTGCCTCCCCGTGACTTGCCGTTGCGAGCCAGAACGGCTTCGACCTGGACGAGCAGGGCGTCGACCGAGAACGGCTTGGTGACGTAGAGATCTGCCCCCGCCTCGAAACCGGCCCGCAGCTCGTCGGGCTCGTCAGCGCCGGTGAGGAACAAGAGGGCCACGTCGGACTGCTCCCGCAGCCGCCTGGCCACGGTGAACCCGTCGGGTCCGGTCCCCAGGCGCACGTCGACGACGGCGAGGTCCGGCGCGAAGGTCTTGGCCTGCTTGAGGGCCTCACCGCCCTCGGCGGCCGCGGAGACCTCGTAGCCCTCAGCTCTGAGGACGGCGACGAGCAGGTCCCGGACGACCTGCTCGTCCTCGACGACGAGCGTTCGGGCGTTCACAACCTGTGCTTCCCCATGCCCGCCCCACCTACCTGCCCGCGCCCCCCGAGATCGGGCGGCATTTAGGCACTCTATCCCGATCTGCCAGGCAATTAAAGGGCTATCCGGGCCCCCCTCACTGGCTGGCGATGGCGGCGCGGGCCTCCCCCTCGGGATCGACGAAGGCGGGGCCGTCGACGTCGACGACGGCCCGGATGATGTGGCCCGTGAACGGGAACGGGGGGCGGTACTCCCGCGTGACCGCCAAGCCGTCGCCGTAGCCACAGGTGAGCCCCGCACCCGTCAGGGAGAACCGGATCGGCGTGAAGCGCGGGATCGGACCCTCGCCGACGACCTCGTCGTCGACCAGCAGCCGGCCGGTCCCCTGATGGTCGCCAGTCCTGACGAAGTGGAAGCCGAGCTGGTGGCGGCCCGACGGCAGCTCGCCGTCGGACCGGACGTGGTGCTCCTCGAGGCTCACGAAGTTGTGGACGTAGGCGAGACGACGATCGGCCACGTAGAAGGACCACCCTCCCAGCCCCGACCCCTGGGCGACGAGAACGCCGGACGCCCCAGAGGAGGGGATCTCCACCTCGGCGGCGATGGCGTGCGAGCGGTTGCGAACGTTCACCGCCACCACCTCGGGCACGGCAGCGGCACCGGGACGGCAGACGTAGTGCGACCGGGCCGGAACGGCGGCGGGACGTTCGAACACCAGCTCGGAGAAGGGCCGGTTGTCGAGGGGCAGCACCTGGTTGCGCCCGGCCTCGGTCCACCAGCGGTCGATCAGCTCTCTGAGCTTCGCCGGGCGCTGGTCGGCCAGGTCGTGGCATTCGGACGGGTCCTCGTCGACGTGGTAGAGCTCCCACTGGTCGTCGTCGAAGCCGACCCTCGTGTCCTGGATGAGGTGGTACGAGACGGCCTTCCATCCGCGGTGGTACAGGGCGCGGCAGCCGAACATCTCGTAGTACTGGGTCTCGTGGCGACCGGGCGCACGGGCGTCTCCGAAGCTGTCGGAGAAGCCGGTCCCGTCGAGCCGGCGCTGCTCGACGCGGCCGAGCTCCCCGGGCGCATCGAGCCCCAGCACGTCGAGGACCGTGGGCACGAGATCGATGGCGTGGACGTACTGCCGGCGAAACCCACCGCCCTCGCCGATGCCGGCGGGCCAGTGGACGATCAGAGGATCGGCGACCCCGCCCTCGTGGACTTCCCGCTTCCAACGACGAAACGGGGTGTTGCCGGCCACCGTCCATCCCCACGGGTAGTTGTTGTGACAGTACGGACCGCCGATCTCGTCGATCCGCTCGAGCGCCTCGTCCAGGTCACGGGGCGCGACGTTCCACGGCCGCAGGTCGTTCACCGAACCCGTGGGGCCACCTTCCGAGCTCGCACCGTTGTCCGACAGGACGAAGACAATCGTGTTGTCCAGATCTCCGGTGTCGTCGAGGTACTCCACCAACCGACCGATGTGATGGTCGGTGTGGGACAGGAACCCCGCGAAGGCCTCCATGTACCGGGCGTACAACCGCCGCTCGGGCGCGGACAACGAGGCAGCACGCCGGCCTCGATCTGGCGGGCCAGGGTGGCATCACGCCAGGCGTCCCACCCTGAGTCGAACCTGCCGCGGTAGGGCTCGATCCACTCCGCCGGTGCCTGGTGCGGGGCGTGACAGGCGCCCGTGCAGAAGTACAGGAAGAACGGCTTGGCCGGGTCGGCCGCCCGCAGGTCTCCGACGAACCCCATGGCGTGGTCGACGAGGTCCTCGGTCAAGTGGTAGCCCTCCTCGGGAGTGCTCCCCGGCTGCACCTGGTGGTTGTCGGACACCAGGGCCGGCACGAACTGGTGGGTCTCCCCGCTGAAGAATCCGTAGAAGCGCTCGAACCCCCGCGCCAGCGGCCACCGGTGTCTCGGCGCGGCGGCGTGGCACTCGTCCTCGGGTGTGAGGTGCCACTTCCCCACCGCGTAGGCGGCGTAGCCGTGGGGGACGAGCATCTCCGACAGGAAGCCGTTCGTCGTCGGGATGACGGCGTCGTACCCCGGAAAGCCGGTCGCCAGCTCGATGACGCGCCCCATGCCGTTGACATGATGGTTGCGGCCTGTCAGCAGGCAGGCGCGCGTCGGCGAGCACAGGGCCGTGGTGTGGAAGTTCGTGTAGCGGAGGCCTCGCGCCGCCAGCCCGTCGAGGACCGGCGTGTCGATGTCGGAGCCGAAGCATCCGAGCTGGGCGAAGCCGACGTCGTCGAGGACGACGAAGACGACGTTGGGCGCGCCCTCGGGCGCCCGGACCGGTTCCGGCCACCACGGGGTCGACTCCGAGAAGTCGCGGCCGATGACGCCTCTGAACGCTCCAGGCTCCACGTCTGCTCCACCTCTCTTCCGAGACCTGGTGCCGAGGCTAGGCGCGGCGTAGTGGGAGGGTGAGCTGGCGGAGGTACTCGCCCGGGACGGGCTCGCGGCCGTCTACTGGTCGGCGCCGATCACGTCTCGGCACCGACCTTCTCCCGCAACGCCTTCTTGGGCGACGTCGCCAGCTCATCAAGGGTCGCGATGAACTTCGAGAAGGTCCTGTCGAACTCGGCAGGCTTGCGTGCCCGTTTCGTGGGGTTGGCGTAGCTGATGATCTGATAGCGCGCCATCGAGTGCCACGCCCCTTCGGCCTTGAGGGAGTCTTCCACCATCTTGACCCGCCTCGCCGCCTCGAGGACCTTGTCGGCGCGCTCATGGCGCACCTCGTACGCATCCCTGAGCGGCCGGTCGAGGAAGCCATCGCACTTCTTCAAGATCGGCTCGAAGGCGCTCCCCGCCAGCCTTCCGGATCGCTCGTAGGCGAGGCCGAGCGTCACGAGGTGCGCCATCTCGATCGTGTCGACGACCTCGCCGTGGTCCTCCGAGCGCGTCGGTGACTCCTCCAGCATCTCGCGGTAGATCGACAGCGCGATCGTCGAGCGCTCGCGGATGTTCAGGCCCTGCTCGATGTTCAAGCTCATCATGCGCCGCGTCAGCTTCTCCGGCACCACGACGACCGGGAACTCCTTCACGCCCAGCTCGACGCCGGCCTGGAAGCGGTGCTGTCCATCGATGATCACGTAGCTCCCACCGCTCTCGACGGCGACGAGGGGCGTGAGGAAGCCGATCCGCTCGATCGATGCGCTGAGCGCCTTGAGATGAGCGGGGCGCGGCTTGCGCTGATGGGCGATCACCTCGAGATCGTCGCGCCGGACCACCTTGATCCGCAGCAGCTGGCGCTTGCGGGGGTCCTTCAGATCCAGCTGATCGACCACGGGCCGAGACTAGCGGGACGCCTCCTGCACGTCTCGGTCGTCCAGGGCGTCACCGGGTGACCGCGCTCTCAGCCGCGCCCCCATAGAGCTCGCTGGCTCGCCAGCAGTACCAGGCGACGACCGAGCGGTAGGGCTGGAACGGGTCACCCAGCGGCCCGAGCTGGCGGGCTGTCGGCATCGGAATGCCCCACGCCAGGCCGAAGCCGCGCCGCACGCCCAGGTCGCCGGTCGGCCACACGTCGAGCCGGCGCAGCTGGAACATGAGGAACATCTCGGCGCTCCAGGGGCCGATCCCCCGCACGGTCGACAACCGGGTGACCACCTCCTCGTCGCTCTCCCGCGACAGCCCGCGGGGGTCGAGGACGACCGTTCCGTCCAGGACCTTGGCGGCCAGGTCCCGCAGCGACGCCATCTTGTTGCCCGAGAGGCCGACCGACCGCATCACCTCGTCCGACAGGCCGAGCATTCTCTCGGGGGTGACCTCGTCGCCGAGGGCGGCGATGAGCCGGCCGTGGATGGCGGCGGCCGCCGCCCCGGCCAGCTGCTGGTAGGTCACCGAGCGCACCAGGGCGGCGAAGTGGCTGTCGTGGCGCGCGCGGAACCGCGGCGGTCCGACGGTGTCGAGGAACCGGGCCATCACCGGGTCCCTGGCCGCCAGCTCACGGGCAGCGGACGCGTGCGTCGCCCGGCGGCCTGCCCTGGCGGCCTTGGCGGCCTTGGCGGCCTTGGCGGTTCGGGCCACCTTGGCGGGCTGGGCGGTCACGGATGCCCTCGCGCTCAGGTGGCGTCGCTCGCCGACAGGCCGTGGTACGGGCTGCCCGCCCGCTGCCAGTCCTGGTACAGGTCGAAGAACTCCTGGCCGAAGGGATCCCCACCAACGAGGGGCATGGTGGCCCGCCGGATCGTGAAGTCGTTGGGGGCCAGCTCGCCGGCCAGCGCGAAGTGACGGCGCGCCGTCACGTCGTCGCCCCGTCGACGAGCCTGGGCGGCAACGCGAAAGTGCAGGCGGGCGAGCACCTCGTCGCTGGAGAGATCTCCGACCGCCCGGCGAGCCTCGTCGGCCACGATAGGCAGCTCACCGCCGCGGACCCACCGCCGCACCGCGTCCATGTGCGGACCGGCTTCCACACCCGTGAAGTCCTTGAACATGTCGGTCCCGAAGGCGACGCCGTTGGGTCGCACGATCCGGTCGTCCTCGTCGATCCAGATGACGGTCGGCACGTTGCTGATGGCGTACAGCTCGGTGAGGAGATGGTTCGGATCGATGAGCACCGGGAACGTGATGTTCTCGACCCACGGCCGGACGTCGTCCGGCGAGTCGTCGATGGCGACCGCTACGACGGTGAGCCCGTCGCCCAGCTCGTCCTGCAGCGCCTGCCACCCGGGCAGGTCGTATCGGCAGCCTCACCACGAGGCGAAGGCCACCAACAGCTTCTTCTGCCCGCGCCACTGCTCCAGGCGGTGCGGGTTGCCGTCGAGATCGTCGAGACCGAACGAGGGGGCGCGCAGCGAGTCGAGTGCCTGACGGCGACCATCGGCATCCATCGCCAGGGCGGCGATCCCGCCCTCGGCGTCGATCACCGACGGTCGCCCCAGCACGGCGGCGACGGCCGACAGGTCCAGGTCGTCGCCCTGGAACAGGGCGGCCCGGTCACGCACGGGTACGCACGTGTCCTCCCGGCACAGCCCCTGGGGCTTGAGCTCCCACCCGATGGCGTCGTCCAGTCGCTCCGGTGCGATCAGAAGCCGGCCCTCGGCGGGCGTGGCCTCGACGGTGCGTACGACGTCGCTGATGATGGTGGCGGACGGCATGCGGGCGCTCCCTTCGTCTCGGCTCACGCTGGGCCGCGCGCGGCGCCGTTGTCAAGCGCTCAGGAACAGCACGGGCCTTTGCCCCGATTTGTGCTCACTCACGTCACCGCCGTACCGGTGTGACCTACCATCGGCTGAGACTCGAAGCCCTGGAGGACCCATGACCGATATCGCCGCTCGACATCGGGATGCCCTCGGAGCAACGCGTCGCGTGGTGGCGGGCGTCGGTCGAGATCAGTGGTCCGAGCCGACGCCGTGCGCCGAGTGGAACGTCGGCGAGCTGCTCAATCACATCGTGGCCGGCAACTGGTGGGCTGCCGAGCTGGGGCGCGGCGCCACCATCGAGCAGGTCGGATCGAAGCTGGATGGTGACCAGCTGGGCGACGATGCGCTGGGCTCCTACGACCGGTCGGCCGAGGCGGCAGCCGCCGCCTTCGAGGCGCCGGGCGCGCTCGACGCACCGTGTGCGGTCTCCTACGGGCCGGTGCCTGGCTCGGTGTACGCCGGTCACCGGTTCATCGACGTCCTGATCCACGGCTGGGACCTCGCCGCGGCCACCGGCCAGGACCGGACGCTCGACCCCACGCTCGTCGAGGCCTGCTGGGAAGTGGTCCAGCCCCAGGCCGAGCTGCTTCAGGGCAGTGGCGCCTTCGCGCACGAGGTCTCGATTTCGCCCGACAGCGACCCTCAGACCCGCCTGCTGGCCGTGCTGGGGCGCCACGGCTGAGGGATGTCGCCTAGATCTGCCGGGGCGCTAGGCCTTCGCCGCTGCGGCCAGGTACTCGTGGGCGGCCCGCTCGCCGTTCTGGAACAGCACGTGCTGCGCGTCGAGGGTGAGGTGGAAGTCGGTCGCCTTGATGTCGCCGCTGTCGACGAAGATGGTGCGGGCCGCCTTTGCAGGGTCCACGTAGTAGCGGTCGGCGTTGGCCAGTAGGGATCTCAGGCAGCCCCGCAGCACCTCGGCGATGTTGTGGACGGGCTGCGGGGGCGGCATGACCGTCTGGCGGGCCGAGAGCTTGATACCGATCGTGGGCCACCGCTCTGGCTCTCCGTCACCCCGGTCGAAGACCTCCACCGGGAAGTTCGACAAGAGCCCACCGTCGACCCAGGTCACGGACCCGGCGGGGTAGGCGACCCCGCCGACCGTGGCCGCCTGGGCCGGGAAGCGCACCGGGTCGAAGAAGATCGGGATCGACATCGAGGCCCGTACCGCGTCGACGATCCGCTGGTCATCGGGCGCAGCGCCATAGTCCGGGTAGTCCCACGGCAGTCGCACGAGCTTGCCTCGCGTGATGTCGGCGGTGTGCACCACCAGGCGGTAGCGGCATCCCTCGGGCAGCGCCATTCCCGGGTCGTCGCTCTCGCTGATGCGCAGCTGGCGGAAGGTCGTGACGCCGATCTCGTCGAGCACACCGCCGAGCCACTCGATCAGGTAGTCACCGTCGTGGAGACCCATGTGACGCAGCAGGTGCACCACGTCACCGAGCCTGCCGTTCATGCGCTGCAGCGAGTCCTTGCGTTCGAACTGGCTGTAGTCGATCTGCTCGACGAAGCTCCGCAGCCGGCTCGGTGGCTCGCCGGCGGTCTGCAGCGCGGCGAGCAGGCTGGCCACGATGGCGCCCGCGCTGGTACCGGCGACCCGTGGAAAGGTGAAACCGGCGTCGGTGAGCACGAGGATGGCGCCGACGAGGCCGATGCCCTTCACCCCACCGCCCTCGAGCACCAGGTCCGCTCGCTTGTCCGCCGGCTCGGTCATCGTCACCGCCTGCCAAGGGTGAGAGACAGCAACCCGATCGTAGATGCTCGCAGGTGCCTCAGGCCGGACGTCGCCCGCGGCGGGTGCGCTCGTCGACCCGAACGCAGCAGCGGCCGGGAACCGGGTCGAGCCGAGCCTCCACGCGCGGCAGCCCCATGCCCTCGATCAGACCCTCGACGAGCTCGAGGTTCATGCCGCAGACGAGATCGCGTTGCTCCTCGGCGACGGCGTGGAAGGGGCAGTTCTCGAGGACGACCGTGCGATCCTGTACCTGGGGCTCGTAGCCCTGGCTCCGTAGGGCCCCGGCCACGCGATCGAGGCCCGCCTCCTCATCGACCGCTGAGCTCGAAGCCACCCTCCGACCGAGCACCCGGCCATGCTCGTGGGCCGTGACCCGTGCCGCCTCGGTCGGGTCGACGGGCTCGTCGGACGCCATGACGAGGGCGTCCGCCAGCAGCCTGCCGACGAGGTCGTAGTGTCGCTCGGGGAGGCTGACCGACACCTCCCCCGGTGCTCGGCGGTAGAGCTTGGCCGGCCGGCCCGCGCCCGGTCCTGCCCGACCGGGTGGGCGGCGATACTCCACGTCGAGCAGCCCCACCTTGGCCAGCCTGTCGAGGTGGAAGGCGGCGACCGAGCGGGCCACGCCGAGAGCCGCCGCCGCTTCGTCGCGCCCGACCGGTGAGCCCTGGGCGATGACGTAGCGGTAGACGCGGCGACGGAGCGGCTCGTCGAGGGCCGCCAGCGCGCTGATGCGTTCGTCACGTTCGTCGTGTTCGGACTGCTCGTCGTGGTCGTCCACCTGGGCTGCTTTCTAAAAGGCATCTGTCTTGACTCAAGAGTCTACCCGGTCTAAAGTCACGATCGGTAGATTTTACAGCAGCGACCCACCGAGGAGACGAAACGATGGCGACAACGACATCGATCGAGCATGCGGGCACGACGAGCCCGTCCGTTCGACAGGCTGCGGGGACCCGTGCCGGGCGCCTTTCCGACCCTGTCTTCCAGGCCTATCTCATCCTGCGGACGGCGTTCGTGGTGGCGCCGATCGTGTTCGGGGTGGACAAGTTCTTCAACTGGATGACCCCGTGGACCAAGTACCTGTGCTGTACCGGCTCAACAGCAACTCCCCCAACGGCCAGCAGACCTTCCAGCTTCATCCTGGCGCCTGGCGTTTCGCCGCCGGGCACATTCCGAAGCTCGAGCTGCTGGGACAGGACCCGCCGTATGCGCGGCCCTCGAACGGCACTTTCACGATCCAGGTCTCGGGGCTCACGCTCTCGCTACCCGCTCAGTAACACCGCACAAGCCTGTAAGCAATCGCGTCACCTGCGACGCTTACTGGCCGTCAACTCATAATCGGAGGAAGCGATGAGCAAGCAGACATTCGTGATCGTCGGCGCCAGCCTGGCCGGCGCCAAGGCCGCCGAGACGCTTCGCACGGAGGGCTTCGAGGGACGCGTCATCTTGATCGGCGAGGAGGACGTTCGGCCCTACGAGCGTCCGCCGTTGTCCAAGGACTACCTGCGCGGTGAGTCCGGGAGGGACAAGGTCTTCGTCCACGACGAGTCGTTCTACGAGGACAATGACATCGACCTGCGCCTCTCGAGCCGGGTGACATCGCTGGACACGAAGGATCGTGTCGTCGAGCTCGACTCGGGCGAGACCATCGGGTACGACGCGGTGTTGATCGCCACTGGGGCCACCCCCCGACCGCTTGCGATACCGGGGGCCAACCTGGACGGCGTCCATTACCTGCGCCAGGTCGGCGACTCCGACCGGATCCGGGAGGCGATCCGGGGTGCGGGCCACCTGGTTGTCGTCGGAGCCGGGTGGATCGGCTGTGAGGTGGCGGCCTCGGCCCGTCAGCTGGGCGCCGACGTGACCATGGTGGCGACCTCGACGGTGCCCCTCGAGCGTGTGATCGGTCAGGAGCTCGGCGGGTTCTACCGCGACGTGCATCTCGAGCACGGGGTCGAGATGCACCTCGGCATGGGCGTCCGAGCCCTCCGCGGGAACGGGTCGGTGGATGAGGTGGTGCTCGCCGACGGTCGGACGCTGTCGGCCGACCTGGTGGTCGTGGGGCTCGGCGTCGTACCCCGGGTCGAGCTCGCCGACGCCGCCGGCCTCACGCTCGACAACGGCGTCCTGACCTCCGAGCACCTGACCGCGAGCACCCCTGGCGTCTTCGCCGCGGGTGACGTGGCCAACGCCTGGCACCCCACCCTCCAGCAGAACATTCGCCTCGAGCACTGGTCATCGGCCCTCAACCAGGGCCCGGTGGCCGCCCGCAACATGCTCGGTCGCCCCACCCCCTACACCAAGATCCCGTACTTCTACTCCGACCAGTACGACATCGGGATGGAGTACTCCGGGCATGCGACCGAGTGGGACCAGCTCGTCTTCCGGGGCGACCCCGGGAGCCGGGAGTTCATCGCCTTCTGGCTCGAGGAGGGACGGCTACGGGCCGGGATGAACGTCAACGTCTGGGACGTCACCGAGCCGATCGCCACGCTGGTCGCCTCGAGGCGCCACGTGGACGCCACGTCGCTCAGCGACCCGAAGGTCGACCTGGCCGAGCTGGCGCAGAAGGTGGCGCCTGGGCAGGTGTCCGGCGACTAGCCCCCCGGGCGGTCGGTCGGCGGGGCGTCCTCGTGGCCACCCCGTCGAGCGTCACCGCGTGACGTACTCGTCGTGGCGTCGCCACCAGAAGCCGGTCTCGTTGCGACCGAGTGGCGCGCGGTCGAGCCACTGGTACCGACACGGCTCTCCTTCGTCTCACATTGCTGGCACGAGTCCGGGAACCGACGACGGGGCGATCACGACGAGGATCCCCACCCCGAGGATCGCCAGGGCCAGGGTGACGTCGACGGCGGCCTTCGGGGCCAGGAGCTTCTGGACCAGGACCACGACGGCGACGACCGACATCCAGGCCACGCTCATGGGCCCCAGCACCACCAGCACCAGCATCAGCCCGATGCTCGAGCCGACGCAGTAGAGCCCGTACCCGAGTCCCGAGCGGACGCCCTCGCGGCAACACCGTCGGCAGTGCGCCTTGAGCGGCGTGAGCTCGTAGACACCTGCGGCGATCGCTATGGCGCCTGCCAGCAGGGACCCGTGGGGCCGGTACAGCACGTACACCGCGATCCCCACGAGCGTCCAGACGGCGAGATAGGACCCGACGAATACCGGCACAGCGCGCACACGACCACCGGCGTCGACCCGTCGCAGGACGGCGGGGGCCGCACCCGGCAGCATCATGGCCGCCATCATCGCCACCCACGCGGCGACGAAGAACGGGAAAGAACCGAGCCCCGTCGCGACCCCCATGTCCATCCCGCTCATCTGCCGGAGGGCGACGACCCAGGATGCGGCCACGATCCCGAGCGTCCCTGTCAGCACGATCGCCGTCGCAGTCGTCGACGTCGTCGATGTCGCCCCTCCGGTAGCCGGTCGGACGTTCATGCTCATGGCGCGAACCACAGCTGTGTCTCCAGGGTTTGTGTCGGTCTCGATGTGCAACCGAAGGTAGCACGTCACAACCCAAGTCTGCAACCGCAGGTTGCATATAGCTGTCCCGTTCCGCCCGCGCCTTCGGGCGGAGCTTCGCTGCTACCTGCCGCGATCGGGCGGCGGGTCAGGTCACGGAAGCCTGGGTGGCGGTGGTGCGACAGTCGGGGCACCGGCCGCGGAAGACGATGTCCACGTCCAGCAGCTCGAAGCCGTGCCGCTGGCTGCCTGGCAGCGCCAACGTGTCGGTGCCCCTGGGGTTCACGTCACGCAGGGCTCCGCATGCGACGCAGTACAGATGGTGGTGGGCGGCCGTGGTGTTGGGGTCGTACCGCTTCGGTCCGTCGCCGGTGGAGATCTCGAGCACCTCGCCCATGTCCACCAGCTCGTTCAACGTGTTGTACACGGTGGCCAGACTGATCTCCGGGAGAAGCCGCTGGGCCCGGTGGTACACGGCGTCAGCGGTCAGGTGGACGTGCTCGCCGGCCAGGACCTCCGCCACGACGCGTCGCTGGGCCGTGAGCCGCCACTCCCGGTCCCTCAAACGCTGGATCAACTCGCTGATGGTTGCCTCCTTGCCCGGTGCTGGCGACGGTACCTGAGCCGATACTGGACGGGTTGTCGCTCTTGACTGATTCTAACCCTGTAGGTAGCCTACAGCTGTCAGAGGGGCCAGACCGAGTTCGTTTTCTGCAAAGGTGAACCGGCTGGCGACGAGCGCCACGAGAGAGGAGCAGGACCGACGTGCCTGATCGCAGCGAGAGCGAGAACCCGGTACTCCCGTACCCCGCCCCGGTCCGGCGGAGGACGAACCTGGACTGGTGGCCGAACCAGCTGAACCTGCAGGTACTTCACCAGCATTCCCCCAAGGCCAACCCGCTGGGCGAGGACTTCAACTACGCAGAAGAGTTCAAGAAGCTCGACCTCGACGCGCTGAAGCGCGACATCACCGAGGTGATGACGACGTCGCAGGACTGGTGGCCCGCCGACTACGGCAACTACGGGCCGCTCTGGATCCGGATGTCGTGGCACGCGGCTGGCACGTACCGCATCCACGACGGCCGTGGCGGTGGCGGCACCGGCGCCCAGCGCTTCGCCCCCCTCAACAGCTGGCCCGACAACGCCAGTCTCGACAAGGCGCGCCGGCTGCTCTGGCCGGTCAAGCAGAAGTACGGGCGGAAGATCTCCTGGGCCGACCTGATCATCTTCGCCGGCAACGTCGCCTACGAGGCGATGGGCTTCGAGACGTTCGGCTTCGGGTTCGGGCGAGAGGACATCTGGGCGCCCGAGGACGACATCTACTGGGGGCCCGAGGAGACCTGGCTCGGAGGCGACCGCTACAGCGCGCCAGGACAGTTCGAGAATCCATTCGGTGCCGTGCAGATGGGCCTCATCTACGTGAACCCCGAGGGGCCCAACGGCAACCCGGATCCGCTCGCGGCGGCCAAGGACATTCGGGAGACCTTCCGTCGTATGGCGATGAACGACGAGGAGACGCTCGCGCTCATCGTCGGCGGCCACACCTTCGGCAAGTGCCACGGTGCAGTCAGTGAGGAGTACGTCGGCCCCGAGCCCGAGGCGTGCCCCGTCGAGGACCAAGGCCTCGGCTGGAAGAACACCTTCGGCACCGGCAAGGGCCCCGACACCCTCACCAGCGGGCTGGAGGGTGCCTGGACCAACGAGCCGACGAAGTGGGACAACGGCTATCTCGACAACCT
>VAWP01000169.1 GCA_005888295.1 Actinomycetota bacterium | reverse complement strand
GGTCTGGTTGGGTAAGCCGAACTGGTTCGAGACGGCCAGGTGGGCACCGGGTGGGGCAAGCCCGGGCGGGCTGATGGCGAGGGGGCCGTTCCAGTTGCCGGCGCCCTGGACCCAGCGCACCTGGACAGCACCGTTGGACGCCACGCTGAAGACGTCGGTCTGGTTGAGCCCGAACTGCGGGGAAGACACCACCGCAGTGGGCGTCGGGGGAAGGGGGGCCGAGAAGGCGAGGAGGTGGCCGGCGGTGGGGCTGGTGCTCGGACCCGACGTGCCCACGAAGATGTTGCTGCCATCGGTGGAAGGAACGGCGAACTTGCTCGTCATTCCGATAGAGGTCGACCAGAGGAGCACCAGGTGACCGTGGTAGGGCACCGGGTTGTACGCCCGCAGCTGACCGGTGGTGCGGTCGACCGCCCAGAGGGTCGCCGATCCCGGCATGGTGCCGTTGGAGGTGACGACCGGTGGGCCCGAGGCGAAGCCGAAGTTGTCGTTGGTCGCACCTGCGATCGTCAGCTTGCCGTTGATCACCTGATAGGCCTTTAGCGGTCCAGCGCAGCCGCAGTGCGTCGCCGTGACGTCGGTGACGTACACGTACCCCCCGTCACCGGGCCAGACGGCGGCCTGGCTGAGGGACACTTGGTCCGCCAGCTCGTCGACGACCTTGTCGGTACCGCTGGGGCCCTGGGCCATCCCCCCGAGGTTGTCTCGATCGAGCAGATAGAGGCTGGACTTGCTCGGCTGGACGACGAGGTGGGGGTGGTTGGGCACGTTGCCGAAGCCGTCGGGGAGCAGTGTGGGTTCGCCCGAGCCCATGTCGAAGTCCTGGCTGGAGAGACTGAGGGCGTTGTAGGGCGTGAAGCGGTCGGCCTGGATGAAATTGCCGCCGCTACCGGGGACTAAGCGGAGGGTCGACATACCCAGAGCGTCCTGGGCCGTCGTGCCGGGGCCCGGACTGGGAACCGACCCGTTCCCGGTGGCGACGAAGACCGACGTCCCGTCAGAGGCCAACCCGCCACCGGACTGCCAGATGCCGCCGGCCACCTTGCTCCCCTTCTCGTCCACCCACATGGACGCGCTCGGGATGCTGGGGTCGATGGTGGCGATCCAGCCCTTGTAGGCGCCAAGGTCGCACATGCCTGCAAAGCCGGCGAAGACATGGCCACCGAGCAAGAGCAGTCCCGGGCGCTGATTCTGCGTGGTCGGGTCAAAGGAGGGTCCGGTCGGATCGTTGACGGCCGTACCCCCGAGGGTGATCGGCCACCCGGTCTGGAGCTCGCCGGTGCTGACCTTGTAGGCCCAGGCCTTCCATATGGGGTTGTTCGCATTGTCTAGCGATCGAGCGGTCAGGTAGACGACACCGGAGGTTGGGTCTATCACCGGTGTGGCAGTCACCCCGTAGTTGGGACTGATCTCGTCGAAGCAGTCAGGAGTATTGGGCACCGGGCGGCCGAGTTGATGGCTCCAGATGATCGCCCCGGTCGCCTTGTTGATGCCGTAGACCCAGTCATTCTCGGTGGCTACGACGACGATGTTGCCGTACACCAACGGTTGGGCGTACACCTGCCCCGACACCGGGGTGTCGAACTGCAGGGAGGCCGCGGGTTTGAGGGACCCTTCGTCGCCCCTCCAACCCTGACGAGAGGGATCGAACTTGATGGTGGTCACGTTGGCCGAAGCAGCTTGGGCCAAGCTGACGACCGACGCCAGGGCCACCAGACCGGCGAGAAGGGTGGTCCGCCCTCTGGTCCGAAACGCAACCGCCGATGCTCGTAGCCCCATCACGTCGCCGAGGCCGTTCTCGCCTGGAAGTTGGAGAAGTCGACCCTCGTTCCGCCGTCGGCGCTGGACACGCTCAAGCCCGGCCGGCCGATGTAGGGCGCGGGAAGGTTCGCGTCGCGGGCTTGGCCGACGAGGTTGTCATCGAGGTAGAGGGCCAGCACCACCGGCTTGTGGTTCTGGCCTCCCTCGACACAGTCCCCCCGGACGACATAGGGCGACTCACCCGGCGACGAAGTCGTACCACTTGCCAGTTGCCGGACTCCGCCTGGCTGGCGGAGCTCTATCGACCAGGCCAGTTGCCCCGCAGACCGAGGGCCGACGAGAAAGGCGTAGGCGTGGCCCTGGATGGCCCGGCAGGACACGCCGAACCTGTCACCGGATCGGGTGCTTACCGGCTTGATCGAGACGGAGACGCTCAGGTCGACCAGGTCCTCGGGTTGCACAGTGGCGATGGTGGGCGACGCATCGAAGCTCCCAGCGGAGCTGAAGTTCACCGTGTAGGTGTCGTCGCTGGAGGACACAGACCTGGTCTTGTCGCTGGAGGTCGGCCACTGCTGCGACGGATCGGAATAGTTGCCCTGGAAGACGAGTGCACCCTGGCTCGTGGGATCGGCGGTGGTCGAGTCGGCCCTGGAGAAGCCCCTGGTGGAGCCTGCCCCGCAGCCGGCCAGCGTCAGCCCGAGGACGAGCACGAGGGTGACCGTTGATCGCCTCACAACGCGCTTCCTTGATCCTCGCCTTCGGCCGCCGGCGCCCCTCGGATCGCTCCGGGAGCTTAGATTTCCAACATTAGCCCCTCGTCTGCAAACCGGTCATCCCACTCCAGAGGACACCGACCAGGGCTCCGACACACCCGCAACTCCGACAGGATGAACGAGCAGGCGACGATGCCCGGGTCGTCACGGCGGGGTACGGCGCAGTAGTGCGAGGCGTAGCCCTGGACCAGGCTGCTCGCGCCCGGGTCGTTGGCGAGCTCGGCGCGGTAGGCGGTGAGGTCGACGGCGAGCCCGATGTTGGAGACGACCCGCGGGTCGGCCGGGGCGGCGATGTACGGAAGCCAACGACTGGCCCTGGAGTTCGATGGCCTGCTGCTCATCGGTTACGGAACATGACAACTAGACCCGGCTCGCTTTGAGTCGGGCGGGATCGAGGTGCGCCAACGCGACACCCCCCCTGACTTTCAACTACCGGGATCTCGCGCCTGGCGGCAAGTTGTTGGATGAGAGGAAGACCGTCCTCGCTGCTGACTCTGTCCGCCTCCTGTTGGTCAAGAACCGCTCCTAGGCGCCGGGCTCCGGCGGCGGCGGCGCTCAGTCGGTTTCCCAGATCGGACAGCCCTGTCAGCTAGCTCCTTCAACTCGGCCGTGGCGTCGACCACGGCCGACGTCAGATCCCAGAGACGAGGCATCAGCTCCCGAGCTCCAAGGAAGCCAAACCCAAGCGTCCATGTAGCTCAAGACGGTGATGTTAAGCCCGATGCCATCGAAGATGGGCCCGAGTCCATCCCGCGTTTGATCACGATGCTCGCCACCACGCGTGAGCCGGCTCGTGTTATGGATTGCGTGTGCGAAGGCGGCGTAGGGGTAGGACAAAGGCATGCTGTACGACCTCATCGTAGCCATCGTCATCACTGTTATCGCCGTACTGTTGGGCGTCACCGTCCACCCCGTGCTGTTCTTGCTACTGGCTCTCCTGGCACTCGTGGCCTGGCACGCCATCACGGGTAGACGTCACACTCACGTCTGAGTTCGGGCCCAAAGGCGGTGGGCCTCATCCGGGCGAGCTGTGCAGTTGGACCAGCCAATTGCTCTCGGCCAATGTACGGCGCGGGTGCTTCGGCGGTTAGACCGTCGCGTCGCCCTCTTGGGACCGCTTTGGGCAACTCGTCCGGACGTTTTTGTTGGTATCGGCACAGGGTAGAAGTCACTCATGGCAGAGATCCGGAATAGGGCGCGCAACAGGACACAGCAGGCGAAGGGAAAGGCCAAAGAGGTCACGGGTCGAGCGACAGGCAATCGGGACCTCGACGCCAAGGGTAGGGCTGATCGCAAGAAGGGCAAGGCAAAGCAGGCAGGAGAGAACGTCAGAGACGCCTTTCGCCGGTAGTCAATACCGATCGAGTCGCTGGGCGCTGAGAAGGAGACCTAATGGGCAACAAGAAGAAGGACCATGACGGAGAGCTGTTCGACATGCTTAGGGCAACTGGCCTTCGGAGGAAGGTGGCTCGGACGGTGAGCAAGTCGACGGCTCGGGCGAACGGCGGTCAGTCGAGCGATGCCCTCCCCGTCGAGGTCGCACACAAGACAGTTCCGGGCCTCCGAATGGCAGCATCGGCAATCGAGAACCGAGTGCCGGGTAACCCCACAGGTCACGCTAGGAACGCGGCATCCACCAGCCGGACGAAGAAGCGGTCGGCGGCGGGCAAGAGGGCCCCATCGGGGCCTCGCGGGAGTTCGAAGAAGGTGACAGCACCGACTCGCACCGCCAGAAAGACAGCCCGACCGACGACCAGGAAAGCCAGTCAGCGCCAGGCCGCGACCCGGAACCGACGGACGACGGCTCGCTAGGCCAGCCCTCACAGACAGATCGGCTCCCAAGACGGCAGCATCGCTGCCTAGGCGCGCACCTGGATCGAGAGCGAAGCGGGTTTCATCCGTTAGCCCCGCGTGCGAGGTTCGCCTCCGCCATTCGCTTCAGGTACGTCCTGTCCAGCTTCCCCGTGGCGGTGACCGGCATCTCGTCGAGGACGACAATTTCTTCGGGCGCCTTGTAGCCGACCCTCGCGCGCGCAAACTGGATCAGCTCCTGGCTGGTCGGACGCTCGGTATCCTCCGTGAGGGTGATGTAGGCGCGGACGTCCTCACCGTGGACAAGGTCGTGGAGCCCGATCACCCCGGCACTTGCGACGCTTGGGTGCTCGAGGAGGGCGCCCTCGACCTCTTGGGGACAGATGTTCGAGCCGTCGTGGACGATGATCTGCTTCTTGCGCCCGCAGAAGGAGAAGAAGCCCTCATCGTCGACCCGCATCACATCGCCTGAGTCGAGCCACCCGTTGCTAAAGGCGGCCTCGGTCGCGCCCGGGTCGCCCCAGTAGCCGACGGTGGCGGCGCGAGTCTTGATCCAGAGGCGACCCTCGCTTCCCGGTGACAACTCCTTGCCCTCATCGTCTCGGATTGACAGCGAGACCTCGGGAACGACCTGCCCGACCGAGCCAACCTTGATCCGACCCGACGGTGGGCTCACGGTCACGAGCCCCGTCTCGGTCAGGCCGTAGGCCTCGTCGATCGCGAATCTGCTGAGCGCGGTGAACTCGCGCTCAAGCTCGGCGGAGACCGTGTCGCCCGCTCCGCGACAGAGTCGCAGCGAGGCGAAATCGTCCTGCCGGGCGCCGTGGTCTCGTGTCAGCGCGAACAGGGCCGAAGGAAGCATCGACAGCACCGTTGGGCGGTCTTCGCGGAGTAGCGGGAGCAACTCGTCTGCATCGAAGGTCCCGGCCACGATCACGCCAACGCCTACGCTCAGCGCGGCGAACGAGACGTAGAAGGCGCCAACGTGCGACAGCGACGAGCCAGCGAGAAGCAGATCCTCGGGGCTGAGCTCGAGGCCTGCCGCGGCCGTCGCGAACATCCAGCCGAGCGTCTCGTGAGTATGTGTGACCCCCTTCGGGGGTCCGGTACTCCCAGAGGTAAAGAAGATCACGGCAGGCGCCGCTGGGGAAGGAGGCGGCGGTGAAGATGGGGCGTCCCCTTCAATCAGCTCGTCGAGAGCCGGACCCGCTCCTGGCTTGCCGCCGTAGCTGATTGTGCCCAACGGCAGCTGCCGGGTGAGCTGGCTGGCGGCGAGATCTCTCTCCCGCTCGACGTGCGCGACCAGGGCACGGGCTTGGCTGACCCCGAGAGCGTGATCGATCTCCGGTGCCATGTAGCGGTAATTGAGGGGCGTTGCCACTAGCCCCGCCTTGAAACAGGCGAGGTAGTGAACGATGAGCGCAGGACAATTGGGCATCAGCGAGGCGACACGATCGCCCGGCTTCAGCCCTAGACCGAGCAAACTGACAGCCAGGCGGACGCTGAGGTTATCGAGCGTGCGCCACGTCCAGCGCGTGTCCCGAGATATCAGCGCGAGCCCGTCAGGATTGTTCTCCAGACCGTCGCGAAGCAGACCCCAGGGGCTCACCGGCCTCTCCAACGCCCCTCCGACATATCCGGTCACGCTGCCTCCCCCGTGCGTCACGCCACCGGGAAGCACGTCTCCACGTTCCCAGGCGTCCGTTAACTCGTCGACGGTCAATGTCGTTTCGCAGGCATCGTCGCCGGCCCGATTGAGCACCCTAACGCCGGCAGCGGGCCCATGGGAAGCACGCAGACTTGAGGCAAGTTGCCGACATCTCAAATGTCCGGTATGCCCGACGCGTGGTGGCTGTCTCTCGGGCGCTGTAACCATACGCCCGACTGCTCGTCTCTTCACCATGACGACGAAGGACTTGAGAGCGGCGGTCGAGCGAATCAAGGCCGATCCCGATTTTGCTCGACGGGCATACGAGGAGCCCGAGGCCGTGCTCCCGACCGAGTACGACCTGGATCCCTCGCAATGGCAGGTGGTGCATCGAGCATTGGTCGCCGACGTCGAGGACGCCGACGACGATGTGAGCGGCTTTCAGCTGCCGACCTGGGGAACGGGGATGGACTTTCCTCATCTCGATGTGCTCGTCTCGGGTGGCACCGCCACCGGCCAGGCACATAAGCATCTCGCTGGCGTCAAGTACAACGACATCACGATCGAGGGCAAGCGGGGATAGCCGACCCGCTCCATCATGGTCGCAGTCTCAGACAGAGCCTCCCTCGCTCGACCTCGACGATGGCAAGGGGGCTCAAACCCTCCGTAAGGGGATGCCGACGCGGGTCCTTGGGCGGGGGTGTGGCGAACTCGATGAGGTGGCTGCCGTTCGCCTGATGCAGACGGGCGCGGCTGGCGGCCACGCGATCGACGATGTGCCACACCTCTGACGGGCGGAGCTTGACTCCGCTGCGGAAGAGATAGAGGTCCGTCATGAATCCGTAGTCGTCGTACAACGATTCGTGGACGACTTGGGCTCGTCGGTCCTCGTCCCACAGCCGCGAGCCAGGCACCTGGCAATACCAGTTGAGCAAGACACGCACTCCGCTCTGCTCGGCCAGTGCGGCGGCAAAGTCGAGGGTGCGTTCGACCTCGGCCACGGACTCCCACGGGAGTCCCAGGATGAAAGAGAACTCGGCTCGGCCTGCCAAGCCGTACCTGGCCAGCACGCCGGCAGCCTCGATGAGCATGGCGGTGGTGGTGCGCTTGCCGATACGCCGCAGGCCTTCGTCGTAGCCGCACTCGGCGCCAACGAGGAATTGGTAGGTGTGAGGGGCGATGGCTTCGACGAAGCCGGGCTCGAGCAGGTCGTCGGCCCGCGAGTCGTAGATGAGACGGGCGCGCAACCGGCGACGGTCGAGCAGCCGGGCTATGGAGGTCGCCCGGCGGCGGTTCATGGAGAACTCATCATCGACGACGTGCACGGTTCGTAGCCGCGTGCGGTCGAGAAAAGGCAGAAGCGACTCCAGGCGGTCGACGAAGGCCTCGGGAGGCACCCCTCGCCAGCTCCTTCGATAGGGCGTGCTGCAGAAGGAGCAGTCGAAGCCGCAGCCTCGGGACGACTCGACGGCCAAGCTCTTGTACACGCCCATAGGAAGCCGGTCGTAGGCGGGCAGTGGGTGGCAGGCAAGGGCCTCGGCGGCGATCTTGGGCCCCACAGGGGAACGGGCGATCCCGCCATCGGCCGTTCGCCACGACAGGTTTGGGACCTCGCCCAGCTGACCGTCGCCCTCGAGCACCCGGCACAGGACACGAAGGGCAGATTCCGCCTCCCCCCTGACGACGTAGTCGGCTCCCGTGGTGCCCAAGACAAAAGCGTCGAAGAGGGTGGGATGGACGCCTCCGAGCACGACTGGGACGTCTGGGCGGGCCGCTCGGACCTGGCCTATGACGTCGCGAGCAGTCGGCCATGACATCGATGTCGCTCCAACTCCTACCAAGTCGGCAACGGCCAATGCGTCCAGGTGGGCGTCGAGGCGGTTGGTTCGCTCGGCGACCAGATCTACGAGTTTCACGTCATGGGCTTCGTCGGCGAGCGCACCAACGAGCAGATAGATGCCGAGGGGTGGGCACTCACGCACGGCGTCCATGGCCACTGGTTGCAAGTTGCCGCCCACATGGTCGAGCATCGGAGTGGCGACGAGGAGGATGTTCACGCCGGGACCAGGGCGGAGCCGTTGGTGACGAAGAATTGCTCAATGACGGCGCGTCCTTGTGGCGCCAGGCTCGCAGCGAAACCCCCGACTGGGTCGGTGCCACCTTCGCTGTGGGGAAAGTCGGTCGAGAATGCGTACATCTCGGCTGGTCCACCCCGACCGACGTAGTCGCCCACGGGTTCTCCGTAGAAGGGTGTCAGCCGAACCTGGCCGCGGACGGTCACTGAGGGAAGCTCTGGTAATGGATCGCGCCCGTAGCGGAAGAAGCTCCTCGCGATGACATCCATGCGCTCGACCCACGATGACGCCCACTGGGCGCCGAACTCCACGACGCCGACGACGAGACCGGGATGGCGGCTCAAGACGCCGCCTAGCACCAGGGCGCTGAGAAAGACCTCGGCCCCGATATGGAGGGTAGCGACGTCGAAGGGACCAAAGAGGCCGCTGTTCCCGATCACTGCGAGCGCCGGGTCGGTGGTGCCGGTGAGTGGACGCAGTCGGGGAGAGTCACCCCATCCCCTGTCGAGCAAAGTGCGGGGAGGTCGCACCGCTCCACCTGGCCCGCCGCCGCCGACGTGCAGCAGGACCGGTACGTGTGCCTCGGACAGCAGGGCCCACAGCCGATCCCACTCTGGGTCGGCAGGCGACCTCGCGGCAGGCGGGTGCGAGAAGGCGACCTCGACCGCTCGGGCACCCCGACGTACGACACGCGTCGCCTCGGCCAGCGTCTCTCCTACCTCGCTGGTAGGCAGCTGGGCCACCGGTCTCAGGCGTCCGCCGCTACCGTCTGCCCAGGCCAGGGCGAAGTCGTTGTAGCGCCGGAGGCCGGCGTACGCGTCGGAGCCCGCCGCGAGCAAGGCCGGGCAGGTAACGGGTGGGAACACCAGCTGACGGGCCACGCCCATGCGATCCAGCGACGCCAGGCGCTCAGCGGAGTCGGCCGCTCCGGGTGCAGACCACCCCTTTGTCGTCCAGACGTCACCATGGCGACACGGGTGCCGGCGGGCAAGGCACTCAGCCCACAGACGCAGATCGTCTCCGAACTCCTGGCCGAAGAGGTCGGTCATCTCCTGCGGTGCCAGCATCAGATGAAAGTCGACGTCGATGATTCGACCGTGCAGGCCTGGTGAGGGCGGGCTCACCAACCGCCGCCGCTCTTCCGCTGGCTCCACGCGTTGAATGTGTGTCCGAGCTGGGGGTCGCGGAGGCCGTCCTGGGCGTAGTGAACGGCTGCGAACAGGTTCACGTTCCCCACTACCGGTCCCACCGGCACATACGGTGGAGCCCAGCTGTCATAGCCTTGAACCTCGTCTTCGGGCTCGGCCGCGGCCGCTCGCTGCAGCAACCCCCGCTCGTTCTCCGTGAACTCGCCGACCAGTGCGCTCAGATCGCCTGACGCGACCTGGCGCCGGAGCCTTTCGTCATCCATCGCCATCAGCGCCCTCGCGACGTCGTCAGCCGCCATGTAGGACCTCCTATCTCTCTCAAGTCGGTCGGGGGGAGGGATGGTTACAGCACTACGGTGCACCGGCCCGGAAGTCCCATCACTCCGTGGGCCAAGAGAGAGACTTTCCCGGGCGGGCGGCTCACACACTGCATCTCTCCACATAGGTACGGTGGGGGGACCGTGGAGACGGGGCTGATCGAAGCCGAGAACGCTGACCGTCGGATGCCCATCACTGGCACCGAGTCCGCACGTCATGAACTTCCGGCATGTCAGGGTGAGCCGATGTGTGTACCGTGCCGAGCTGAGCTATGCGAGAGCGACGAGCGATACGACCGGTGGCGTTCGGAATGTTGACACCTGAGGCCCTGAGGCGGAGCATGCAAAAGCAGGACAACCGGATTGGGCGGAGGAATGTCGACGGAAGAAGAGGGTGGCGATCCGGTAGTGGGCGACGGAGCCTCGACTGCTGACGGTCCGGAATTGATTCGGCGTACCCGGGTTGGCAGCCCTGAAAGCAGACTCTATCTGATCTATATATCCATACTGGGCCTTGGGCTCACGACCAACTCATCGCTAGCACTGGCCGCCATGTCGACGAGCGCGACCCTTTTCGTCGCTGGCGTAGTACTGCCGCGAGCGACAGGAGCCGTCGATGTCCTTGGCGCCCAAGCGACCATTACCGGACTTCCGGACGCTCTAGGGGTGGTCGGCAACCTCGCGGCCAAGGTGGCCGGCGCTGCAATCCCCGAGAGTGATCCGCAGAAGCCGCAGAAGGTCGCCAATGCAGTTGGTGCCGCGGTAGGTCCGCTCGCAGCGGCAGTAACGGCGGAAGGATATAGCCTTTCTCCAACGACCAAGCGGGGGGTTATCAAACTCACGAAACGCGAGACGGGTCGAGTTGTCGATAGAAAGGTCTTTGACGTCAATGACGCCATGGACAGGGCACTCGACCGAGTTCAGGGGCCTGTTGGCGACGCCGCCTAACTGCCAGATGATCACCAGCTGGCTGTGGAGCAATGAACTCGCTCCTTCATTCGGGCTCTACTGGTCGCGAAGCCTGGTCAGCAGGCGTAGCAGCGAATTGCGCAGTTGCTCGAGTTCCTTCGCGCTCGTCAGCTGGATCCAATGCTCCTCAACCCGCTCGGCGGCCGCGTGGGTGACGGGGGGGACCGACGAGCCGCGCCGGGTGAGGAACACCAAGCGCGAGCGGCGGTCGTTGGGGTTCGGACGGCGTTCGACGTAGCCCGTGCGCTCGAGCTGATCGACCGCTTGCGCCATGGTCTGCTTGCGCACCCTGGCGAGGTCGGCGAGCTCCGAGACGGTGATGCCTTCGGGCGGCACGAAAGGGAAGACGTTCGCGGCTGCGGGACGGATGTCCTCGAAACCCGCCTCGCGCAGCGCTGCATCGATGTCCTGGGCGTAGTGCTGGTAGAGGAGGCGGAGCAGAAGCCCGATCACCGGACGGGCAGGATAGTTGGGCTCCATGGAAATAGACAGGTTCCTGTCCACGTTGGATGGACAGGTACCTGACAATTCTAGGGAACGGAGACCGACATGACCACGCCACCCGCCGTCTTCGGCCAGTTTGGCCAAGCCCTGGCCTTCGCCGAGCGGACGCTGACAGCAAATCTCCGCGAGCACCTCGCCCGGCGCGGCATCAAGCCTGAGACCTGGTATGCGCTCCAACTGCTCGCCACGAGGGGACCGGGCCTCGCCCGTGACGAGCTGTGCCGCCTGCTCGAGGGGTCGCGGAATCTGGACGCCAAGTCCACCCAAGAGCTGCTCGCTCGGCTCGAGGCCGAGGGACTGATCCGCGGCGACACGGAAGTCGACCTGACGGTCGAGGGGAAAGCCATGCACCAAAGCCTGCGCGAGTACATCGCCGGACCGACCATCCGGCTGCTCGGCCAGTTCGATATTCAGGACATCGAGACGACGGTCCGCACAATGCAGGCGATCACAAGGCTCGCCGAGGAGGAGTCCTCGTCCCCAGCCACGTAGGCGCCGCGTCGTCTCCCTACGCCAACCGTCGGGCGGGCTGCACACCAAGCTGACCGTGGTCGGCGTGTCGGCCCCCGCCGCAGGGTGGGAGAATCCGTCCGGCGCATTCGCGCTCCGTTGGGCAGAGGAGGAAGTCGTCGGCGTCGGTTGGCATCGCCTTCTCGTGGCGGGGTCCGCCGGGTTGGTCCTGGCCGGGGTCCTCGCGGGCTGCCCGGCGGGGAGTCAGAACGGCGACCAGCCCGAAGGTCCCGCTCGCTCCCTCTCCTGGGCATCTGTCGACCTGTCGCACTTCGTGGGTCCCGGTTCCCGTCCCGACGTCACCACTGTTGCCCCGCTTCCCGCCGCTACCGACGCTCGCTGGCTGCTGGCTGGTGCCGCCGTGTCGGGTCCCGATCCGGCATCGTCACCGGCCTTCTGGGCTGCAACCGATCTGCGCACGCCGACGAGGTACGCCGCCCAGGCGGTCAGCGCCGACGGCGCGGCCAGCGTGGTACTCGATGCGGCCACCCGTCCTGACGGAACGACGGTCGCCCTGTCCAACCGGGCCAGCCCAGTCCACGGCAACCAGCGACCAAACGTCTGGCTCTGGCCTGGACGACCGGAAGCACCATGGCGGGAGGTCGCGACGACGAGGGAGCTGTTCGGAGGACCCAACCTGGTCAGCCTTGGAAACCTCGCCTCGGCACCCGACGGGACCTTCTACGCCAGCGGCACGCGGACCGACGACACAGACCGGCAGGTGGCGTCTGTCTGGCGATCGTCCGACGGGTCGAGCTGGGAACGTGACGACATAGATCCTGCTCTGGCCAGTGGGCCGGGTGAGCTGGTCTCGGGCCGGGCCGTGGCCGCTGGCCAGCGTGGCGTGGTCATTGTCGGTGACGCGATCCGGCCGCTGCCTGGCGATCCCGCCCACATCGGTGGCGCGCTGTGGTCCTCCGCAGACGGCCGGCACTGGCACCGTGCGGAGTCGAGCTCGTTCTCGCCACCGGGACAGACGTCGCTGACCACGACGATCGCCACGAAGCGAGGCTTCGTCGCCGCTGGCTGGTCCCGCCAAGGCTCGAGCGGCGCGTTGGACGTGTTCACCTCGCAGGAAGGGCGCTCCTGGCAGCATCTCGTGGTGACGCCCCTGGCCGCGGCCGCGAGCGATGCGCTCGAGACCGACGGCGCCGGTCCGGTTCTCGCCCAGGGTCCACACGGCCTCATCCTGGGGGCGCTGGCCGGGAGCCGCTGGCTGATGTTCGCCTCCTCGGACGGGAGCCATTGGTCGCAGCTGCAGGTACCTCCATCGCCCGGAGACATCGGCCGCCCGGCGCGGGTCAGCCTGGCGTGGGACGGGAGCACGATCCTCGCCGTCGCCGAGGGTACCGCTGGATCCAGCGCCTGGACGGCGCAGCTTGCCTGACACCGCCGAGGGTCAGCGAGCGCGCCGCTGTCGCCGTTCACCCGGCATCTATAGCTACCGGACCACGCCCATCCCCTGGTCGGCACGAGAGACTTCGCACGGTCGAGCTCGCTCAGGTCTCGCCCCCTCGCTTCGGCCCGCTGCGTCGGGATCGGGCGCGCTCTGTCGTCGCCAGCGTGACCGTCCGCACGCGTACGGCCGACGGAGCCACCTCGACACACTCGTCGTCGGCGGTGTGCCCGAGCGCCTGCTCGAGCGTGAGCCGCCGCGGGGGCGTGAGCCTGACGACCGCCTGGTGAGCCCGGAAGGTGCCGGTCTGTCGCACCACGCCGTCGACGATCGTGTTCTTGCTGTGATCGACGTGCGGGACGACGGAGATATTGACAGCCAGCGGAGTTGGGGAAGGCCTGAGGATCTCAGCGCCAGGACCGCAAGACGCTGGCGCGGCCTCATGAGTGCCATCTCACGACGCTGGCAGCTTGCTGCCTGCTTGATGGGCTAGGAAATTCAGCTCTCACCCGTCGGAGAGCCGGCCTCGGCAACGACAATGGAGCGTGACCGATCGGGCGGACCAATCCGAGGACGCTCCACGGGCCTTCCTGGACCTCTATGACCGTGCCTTCCCTCTCGTCTACGGCTACCTCCTGTCCCGATGCGGGCAGGTGGCGCTGGCCGAGGACCTGACCACCGAGACGTTCATGGCCGCAGTGGTGGCCGTCCGCCGTGAGAACCCGCCTCCGGTATCCACCGCCTGGCTGGTGGGAACGGCCCGACACAAGCTGGTCGACCACTGGCGCCGCCAGGCTCGGGAGGAGCGCCGCCTGCGGGCACTGGCCGACGACGAGCCAGAGGTCGAGGACAGCTGGGACGCTCATATCGATGCCTTGAGAGCCCGAGCGACCCTGGCCCGGCTCAGCCCCCATCATCGGGCCGCCCTGACGCTGCGCTACATGGACGACCTTCCGGTCCCCGAGGTGGCTTCGGTGCTCGACCGGAGCGTGCATGCCACCGAAGGGCTGCTCGTTCGTGCCAGGGGCGCGTTTCGGCGCGCCTATGACCAAGACGAGGCCTGCGATGCCTGATCCCTTCGACGCCCTGCGCACTCCGGTGACCCCGTCCCAACCCGACCCCATGTTCGCCGCACGGCTTCGCGCCCGCGTGGAGCGGGCGCTGTCGGTACCGAAAGGAGCATCCATGTCAGATCTCATCCACGAGGCTGCCGCCACCGAGCGCGCCCGCCAGGGCGACCTCGCCTACGTGTCACTGTGGGTCCCCGACCTGAGCAGGGCGGCGACCTTCTTCTCCACCGTCCTGGGCTGGTCGTATGGCCCAGGCAGCACCGAGCAGGGCCGCCAGGTCGAAGGCTCGACCCCCCAGCACGGCATGTGGGGAGCTCAGGAGCGACCCACGCTCCACCTGTGCTACGGCGTGAACGACATCCGAGCCGCCATCGAGCGGGTGCGCGCCGCCGGCGGTCGGGCAGACGAGCCGACCGAGGAACCCTACGGGACCGTCGCCATGTGCGAGGACGACCAGGGGATGACCTTCTCCCTGTACGAATGGCGCGGCGATGCCGAGCGCGGTCCCGAGAACGGCCGGCACGAGGGCGACCTCTCCTACGTGACCATGGAGGTGCCGGACTCGGCCAAGGCCCGCTCCTTCTATGGGGACGTGCTCGGTTGGCGCTTCAGCCCCGCCCGGGTCGAGGACGGCTGGAGCATCGACGGCGTCGTGCCCTTGATGGGCATGGCGGGAGGCCGACGTCCTGCCACCGTCGTACCGATGTACCGCGTCGACCACATCGACGACGCCGTCGGCCGGGTACGAGCAGCCGGTGGGACGGCGACCGATCCTCAGCACCAGCCCTATGGCATCTCCTCCGAGTGCACAGACGATCAGGAGACCCGTTTCTATCTGGGCCAGCTGCCGTAGCCATGGCTACGACACGAGTAGCGGCCGACGGAGCTGTGCTCCCCCCACGACATTCTCGTGCCGCATCGTCGGCGTGCACACCATGGTCGATCGAGTTGACGGGCCAAGCTCCACGCTCGAGTCGGACACCAACCCAGCTGGGCGAAGGTTGTCCACCGTCTCGGGGCGGGGCCCGATCCGATCCCGGTTGCCGAGCTCAACCCGGAACGCCTGGCGGCTGCCATCGACGAAGCGGCCGGCAACACCACCGCAGTACCTGAAGCTTGCCAAACTGATCCGAGCTGAAGACGGGCTCGGCCAAGCCGTAGCCAGTGTCTGCCGTTA
>VAWP01000168.1 GCA_005888295.1 Actinomycetota bacterium | reverse complement strand
CCTCTGGCTGCACACCTGGCGTGAACGGTTGTACGGGATCGCCGAGGCGCTGCCTCGCACGGTGTGCCATTTGGACTTCTGGACCAAGAACCTCATAATGCGCCCTGAGGGGACCGTTGTCCTGCTGGACTGGTCCTTTGTGGGCGACGGCGCCATCGGCGAGGACATAGGCAACCTCGTTCCCGACGCGTCCTTCGACCACTTCGTCGCCGCCGAGAAGCTGCCCGACCTGGAATCTGCCGTGTTCGCCGCCTACACCGAAGGTCTCGGCGCGGCCGGATGGAATGGTGATCCTCGACTGGTCGAGCTCGGCATGTGTGCGTCCGCCGTCAAGTACGACTGGCTCACCCCGTTCATGCTCGGCTCCGCCTCAGCGGAGCGCCAGTTTCGCTATGGCGGATCGGAGGAGATCGACGCCGACTTCAAGTTCCGAGAACGAGGCCTGGCACTCCTCCACAACACCCGCACAGCGCGTCGAGCACTCGCACTAGCAGAGCAACTCGGCAGGTAACGCCGCCTCGTTACCGGCGTTCCCGGACGGGTTGTCCTCGGCTGATTGGGGTGCTCAGGGATGATCTTTAGGGACGGTCCTGCGATCGTCGGGCCGACCGAGACCAAGCGCCCCGAAGCCCCCAGATTGGAGCCCACACATGGTTCGGCCCACGCTCATCGGGGCCGCCTCTTCGCGGCGGCTCAGCGGCCGGAAGCGGTAGAGGAGCTTGGTCCGTGGCGACCCGTGCGCGAGTACCAGGGCCAACCCCGCGGCCCCCGTTAGTATTGGGGCAGTGTCAGGCGAGACCGACGAACTCACCAGGCAGGCCCGACACCGAGCCCGGATCTTCGGCGCGACGAGGGCGATCTCTGACCGTCTGGTCGATCTCGTCGATCCCCGGCCGGGCGACACGATCCTCGAACTTGCTGCAGGAACCGGCGAAACTGGTTTCCTGGTGGCCGACCGCCGTGGGACAGACGGCCGCATCATTTGCACTGATTTCTCCGAGGGCATGGTGCAAGCGGCTCAGCGCGTCGCCACCGAGCGCCGGCTTGCCAACGTCGAGTGCCGGATGATCGACGCCCAGGCGATCGACCTCCCCGACACGAGCGTCGACGGTGTGCTGTCGCGCTTCGGGCTGATGCTTGTCGCCGACCCGCGCCGAGCCCTCCAGGAGTCCCTCAGAGTCCTACGCCCCGGTGGACGACTCGCCTACGCCGTGTGGGGAGCGATCGATCGCAACCCGTGGATCACCGTCCTCGTAGGCGCCGTTCTCCAGCACGGTCATACCCCCGGCGGGGATCCGTTCGGACCGGGCGGGCTCTTCTCGCTGGCTGAGCCGGAACGCAACAAGCAGCTCGCTACCGACGCCGGTTTCGCCGACATAGGCGTCGAAGAAGTCAGCGGGGCGATGCAAGCCGACAGCCTCGATGACTACTGGGACTTTCAGAGCTCGATCTCCGGTCCGGTCGCGACGCTGCTCGCCACGCTGTCACTGGATGAGCGGGACGCCATTCGAGCCGCGTTCAAATCGGCAGCTGAGCCGTACCGCGCGAGCGACGGTTACCGCTTGCCGTTCTGCGCTGTCGTTCTTCATGCAACGCGCTGAGCGTGTGCTCATGCGCACCCCCGATGTGCCGCGCTGTCGCATCACCGACGATCAATTGCTACCGCCCTCCGCGCGACGTCCGCACAAGGCGAGAACGTCCCACCCACCCCGCGGTACGGGGCAGGTCGCTGGCGGGTGACGACGCGACGATCGGGGACAGTCCGCCGGGCAGGGTCGGGTCCGGCTCGTGTGCCGGAGCGAGCGCAGGGGCGCCGGTCTCCGTCCCTGCCCCGACCGGGAATCCGGCTGCTGGATCGGTCCCCCTCCTTCGGGAGCACAAGGGCGCCTACCGACAGGGGCGCCCTGCCCGGCGGTCGGTCTAGTCTCGCGGCCGTGGGTCTGCGCCAGCTCTACGGTGCCGTCGTCCGGTACGTCCGGGGGGCGATGAAGCGAGCGGCCTGGGCCGAGGCCGCCAACCCGGTCGCCGATCCGCGCCTGCCAGGCCGGCGCCTCGACCAGCCGTAATCCGAGAGCCGTGGGAGATGCTCCGGGTGCCGAGGGACCGCTGATGGACCTGTCTGGCACACGGGCGGGGTGTGGTGGCAGATCCTGGACGATCGCCGCCGGCCTGACCCTCCTCATCTTCATGTTCTGGCCGAGGATGAAGCACTGATGGCTTCCCAGCTCGACGGCTGAGCGACAGCCTGCGCCGATTGTCAATGGAACCATCGAAGTCTGCAGCCGCTACCGAGATGCTCGAACCTCGATCTGGCCATCTCGGACCCTGGTCGCATACGACGGCTGGGCCGCGCTTGCAGGACCCCTCCCGATCCGACCGTCGCTCAGCCGAAAAGTGCTGCCATGCCACGGACAGACGATGCACCCGTCGCTGACCTTTCCTTCGTCCAGCGGACCGCCAGCATGGGTACAGGTCGCAGCCAAGGCATAGATCTGCCCGGCCTCTCGGCACACCACCACGGGGACGTCTCCAGCGAACACTCGGCGTTGGGCACCCTCGACCAACTCCACATCGTTCAGCACCGGGGTCCAGTTTCTCGGCCCGTGCTCGAAGGCTGTGTGATTGACGTTGACCCCTTTGGCGAAGGTCAGATGGCCCCCCAGATAGCCGCCGAGCAGCACGGCCGCCAGCCCCGTCTTGCCCAGCGCTCGACCGAGGCGCCGCCGGCCTGCCCGGCGAGCGGCCAATGACGATGTGTAAAGGATCAAGGCGGTCGTATTGGCTGCGGCGTGAACGAGTCCAACCCTGGTCGCGCCACCGTAGGTGTCCGACCAGTCGTTCAGCCCCGCCAGCGCCGTCGGCACGGCGGTGATGATCCCAGCCGCAATCAACAGATCCGACGCACTCGCGGCCCCTTCACCGCCTCCAAGGGTGTCCATCAGGCCTGACATGGCCCATGCCCCGATGGGGAGGTCCGTGAGCGGCGGATGCAGCGGATGACCTAGGTAGGTGCCGCTGAGGAAATTGCGAACCGGCCGGGGCCGCACAGCCCGGGACGTCAGCTTGGCGAGTGGCTTGGCGAAGCTGTCCAGGAAGTCCAGATCCTCGAGTCGCCCCGCGAGCTCAGGCAGCATGCTCATGTTGGTTTCCTCCCGATCCCATCACCGTCGACTCGTGGGATCCTCGGCATGGCTGAGATCGACGTCGCGCTCTGCCTGAGACAGCGAGACTCGCCCTGGCGAGTCAACTGTCCGTCCGGGACGTATCAGCGGCAGGGCTACTCCGAGCGCGCAAGGAGCTATGGCCGTTCGCCCAGCTGGCAATAACGTGACGTGCGAAGGCACCCTCGACACGGAGCAGCAGCTGGGCGCCCCGCAACACCGACTCGGCGAGATCGGGCTCCGATCGAGCGAACGAGCCAGCCATGTCGTGTGCCGCGACGACGTCGTGGACGGCGTCAGCCGCCACGTGCTCGTCGAAGTAGTCGGTTACGTCAGGATGGCCGAGTCCCATGCGCCGCAGGGTGGCGCCGTATCGGCGGTTCGCCCCTGAGGAAGTCATCTCGGTGACGGCGAGATGACCAAGGAGTGCCCCGCGCCAGCAAGGTCGATCGCAAAGTGCCGAGGTGAGGTTGGCGGTGGCGAGAGTGACGCCGGGCAGCTCGGCAAGGTACGCATTCTCGCGGCAGTCCATTCCCAACGCCCGTAGCGAGCGGGCGTACAGCTCGGCATGCATGCGTTCGACCCGGCCGCCGCCGTACTCGTCGGCGAGTATCTCGACCAGAGCGGCCTTTGGTCGTCCCCGCAGCCAGGCCACGACTCGCGTGTGCGGATCGGCCTCCTTCAGAAGGTAGGCGCTGCGGTGCACGAGCAGCTCCCGGATCTGGTCCTGAGTGCCATGGTGGAGCAGATAGTCGGCCGCCGATGGACTGTCGTCGGCGGAGATCATGGCCTCCAAGCGGGCGGGTATGTCGCGACCCTCAGGCAAGGGGTCAAGGCCCGTTGTCAGGCCTGCGAGGAAGCGCTCGCTCAGTCGGCGGCGCAGAGCGACCAGGCTTGGTTCGTTAGCCCAATCGGTACTTACACCGGCGAACCCCGCGTATCCGACCTCGTAACACAGGTACAGGGCCTGCTGGAAATCATCGTCGCTCAGGTCATCCCCGGCGGGCTCTGGCGGGTTGCCCAGGACGCCGGGAGGACGCTTGACGGCATCGAGCACGAAGGCCGAAAGCGGACCAGCCGGCGCTGGCAAGCCTGCGCAGCAGAACGGCGATAGCCCAGCTGTCACCGGCACGAGTTACCGTCGTCTTCACGGCACTCTCGACTGTCCGGACCCTCGGCGCGATCGCTGGCCCGAAAGCCGGTGAGGCGGTGACTTCCATCGCAGAACGGTCGGGCGCGGGACCGTCCGCAACGACACAGGGCCACGGTCGCCCGAGGCGTTCCGATCGGCTCGCCCTCCTGGTCGAGGACACGGAAAGCCCCCCGAATGATCAGCGGGCCGTCCCGGTAGGGGACGACGGTCGCCTCATCGGTGCGGCGGGCTTCGGTCATCGCACTGCGACCACCACGCGAACAGCCCCGGCGGCCGTCCGACAACGGGTCCGTACCGCCAGTCCCCTTCCCGCCAAGAGTCGCTCGACGGCGGGGTCCTGGCCGTCGCCCACCTCGAAGGCGGCACAACGTACCGAGTCCGCCCATTGGCCAACGCGGCGCGGGTAGAGGTCGAGACCGTGGGTTCCGGCCCAGAATGCCTGTCCTGGCTCGTGTCGCTCGAGCTCCGGCGGCAGCGCCCCGGTTCCCCGGTCGGTCTCGGCCACGTAGGGCGGGTTGCAAACCACAGCGTCGAACTCGTCACCGGGCACCGCCGCGATCCCGTCGGCGCAGAAGAACCTCACCCGCGCCTGGTGGCGAACGGCATTCTCTTGGGCGATGGCGAGTGCGTCGCCACTCACATCGCTGGCAGTGATGTCGAGATCGGGACGTTCGACGGCCAGGGCGACGGCGACAGCCCCAGAGCCTGTACAGGGCTCGAGGACTCGTGCTCCAAGCGGAATGTCCAGCGCGCTCTCGACAAGCAGCTCGGTCTCCGGGCGCGGAACGAAGACGCGGTCGTCGACCGTCATGTCCAAGCCGCGGAACGATGCACGGCCTCGAACATACGCCAATGGGCGTCGGTCGGCGCGCGCCGCTACGGCGTTCATCAACTTGTCCACCGCGTTGGGAGGCAAGGCAGCTGTCGCGACGGCAGCGGGATATTCATCCAGCACGTCTCGTAAGAGCAGCCGAGCGTCATGAAATGCTGCCGGACAGCCGGCGCGGACCAGCGAGGCGGCGGCGAGGTCGAGAGCTTGGGCCCCTCTCACGGATCAGGCATGGCTTCGTAGACTGACACATGGCGGCGGGAGCTCCCGGTAAACGCGCCGCCCTCCCAGTCGCTCCACCGTGCGGCAAGTAGGAGTCCAGCCATGCGCGCCATCAGGTCCAGCTCCCGAGGTGTCGTGTACTGGTTCGAAAAGGAGTTCATCCGCACGGGCCGTCCATCCGCCAGATGGATGTTGGATACCCGCATTCGCTGCGACACAGGATCGAACCGCTGGACCTGGAGCTCGACGTGATCCTCCCCTGAGAACCGCGACTGCACAGCCTGGCCATCCACGAAGTCGCTGGCGTGCACGACTCGCGCCTCCACGACGAATCGCCCGCCTCGACCCAGGTGCCTGGCGGCGTTGGCGAAGCAGCAGATCTGTCGTTCGGGCGTGGGGAGTCCGAAGATGGTGTGGAGCGCCAGCACAACCAGCGAGAAGTCTCCGGGCACACGGGTGTCAGCGAAGTCACCAACGACTACTTTGACCTGCTCGCCCCCCGGCTTGCGCCGAAGCACCTCAACCATCTCGGTTGATCCCTCGATACCCGCGACCTCCAAGCCTCGCCGGTGCATTGGCAGTGCCAAGCGCCCCGTGCCTATGCCCATTTCGAGGACAGGCCCACCGCCGGCAAGAGCGATCAGTCGATCGACTGCCGCTTCGGTGTCGACAATTGACCGGTAAAGCCGGTCGTAATCTTCGGCGATGCCACGCCCGTACGCCCCGGGATCGTACTTATGACGACCTTGCCCCCGGTGGTCTCCATTCCCGGGAACGAACCGGTCGTAGGCGACCGATGCGCCATCCGCCGTCATGATCGCGCAAATACCCACTGGCTAGCAGCTCAAACGCTGGCTTCGCACGAACGGTCTGTCTCGAGCGGTCCCCGTCTCGTTGGCCTTCGGAGCTCTTGGTGAGGAGACGACCACATCGTTTGGTTCATCTACGGTGCGGCATAAGCGCCTTGCTAGCGGACAACAATTCGACGTGTGGCTCCGACGGGAGCGACGTTCATGACAGTGGTCAAACTGTCCCGGCGGCAGCGAGTCTCGTCGTTGCCTGGGGGTCAAGAGGTCTTGCAGGTGGCGGCGAATCCACGAGTACTACGAGAGCGGCGTGAGTGGACTGACGAATTGGTGCCCTACAGGCAACTACAGCGGTGAACACCGCCTTGCGCCGTCGTGGCCGGCACGGCGCCTCGGTAGCTTAGATGTCAGGGAGAAATGAGGCCTCATGGCGGTTCGCAACGCACTGATCCCATACGAGCCTGACGCAGTCTGGTCCGTCCTGGCCGACGGCTCTTCCTATGCGGAGTGGGTGGTCGGTACAAAGGAGATTCACTCCGTCGATGAGAACTGGCCCCGAGTCGGGTCGTCACTCCGCTTCACCGCTGGTTTGGGCCGCCTGTCCATCACCGACTTCACGACGTCACGGTTATGTGTGCCAGGCAGCCGGCTCGAGCTGGAGGCACGCGCCCTGCCGTACGGCTCCGTGCGAATCTCCATCGAGATCCTGCCGTGGGGAGACGAGAGCGTTGTCATCATTGATGAGCACCCTCTACGGGGGCCAGGTCCACTCCTCGAGAACCCGCTAGTGGAGTTTGGGCTCACGATCAGAAACCGCCAGATGCTGCGCAAGCTGGCTCGTGCGGTAGAGAACCGACAACGGGTCAGCTCATGATCCGGCGCTGGCCGGCGACGAGTCCGGCAGTCTGCAGCCGCCCCACCGGTCCGGCCGCCCTCAGGGCGGCGCGGGCTGCGTTGGCACCGCAAGCCCCGTGTACCGCTCCTCCCGGGTGAGCGGAGGCGGACGCGAGGTACAGCCCGGCGACAGGAGTCTCTGGCCGGCCGAGGCCGGGTGTGGGTCGGAACACCAGCTGTTGATGGATCGAGCTGGTGCCACCGTTGATGGCCCCGCCAACAAGGTTCCCGTCGTGGGCTTCCAGCTGGTGAGGTCCCATGACGTGCCGCGACCGCACCGCTCGGGAGAAACCGGGCGCATAGGCCTCGATTCTCGACTCGATCCGAGCTGCAAACGCCTCCAGTTCGGTGGCGTCCCATTTCCCGGTCACTCCATCGGGCCCAGAATCGCCCGTTACCTCGCGTGGAACATGGGTGTAGGCCCAGACCACCTCGCCTCCAGCCGGCGCACGGGAGGGATCTGCCGTAGCCATTTGGCCGACCAGCACGAAGGGGCGCGCTGGCACCCGGCCCGTCGCAATGTCCGCGCAGTACTGGGTCATCTCGTCCAGGCTGTCCGACAGGTGCACCGTGCCCGCGTCGGCGACCTCCTGGGCTGACCATGGAACGCGGCGATTGAGGGCCCAGTCGACCTTGAAGGTCGAGTAGTCCCATTGGAATCGGGCCTACAGCTGGGTGGCGGCCACATCAGCCAGGACGGCCCGTCGAGCCCTGATCACTCCTTGTCCAACCACCGTCACCGCCGTCGCTCGTCGCCTCTGCACCTGTACGGCAGTGACCGGAGCGTTGCAGACGACCCGACCGCCCCGAGCTTCGAGGCGGCGAGTGAGCGCCCCGGTGAGCTCGCCGGCGCCTCCCTTCGGTACGGGGAACCCGTAGTGCTGGCCGACCATCGCCAGCAACCACCCGAAGGCCGAGCTCCCGGCCGACTCCGGTGACAGATCTGCGTGCATGGCACAGCCGGCCAAAAGCAACGGTCCTGCCTGGCCACGAAACTCTTCCTGAGCCAGGCGTCGGACCGGCAGGGTCGCGAGGCGGGCAAAGCGAAGAAGCCCGCCCGCGCCGAGCGCGCCAGCTAGCTTGGCCGCTGCCCGAAGTGGTGGAAATGGGGTGAACAAGGCAGCGCGAAGAGGGTCGAGGACCTGTTCGAACAGCTCGTAGAGTCGCCGCCATGCCGCACCGTCGTCTGGGGCGAAGCGATCCAGGCCCTCGATGGTCGCCTCCACTTGTCGGTTGAGCACAGCGACGCGCCCGTCGGGGACGGGATGAGCTAACACGGCGGCGCTGTGCGTCCACTCCAGGCCGTACTCCTCGAGGTTCAGAGAGGAGATAACCGGAGACGCTGCCGCCAAGGGATAGAAGGCGCTGCAGACGTCAGCGACGAAGCCCTCGCCCAGGAAATTCGAGCTGCTCACCCCACCGCCGGGCGTGACGCTGGCCTCGAGGACAACGACGTCCCAACCAGCATCAGCCAACATGTTGGCCGCTACGAGCCCGTTCGGACCTGCTCCGATCACGACGGCGTCTGCCCCGTCATCTGTAGATCTCATGCCTCGGATCTACCCGTTGGGCGTCCAAAGACCTACCCGCTCCTGCTCTGGCGGAATCGACATGCACGCACCGCCGGTGAGCATCGGCCCCACGGTCACTTGCTTGTAGGGCTATCGCGAGTCATTGGAGCTGTCGCGACCGCGGGGCCTTCGATTGTTCCGATGGCAGGGCGGGTATTACGTAAACAGATGTCGGAAAATGACGGTCTGACTATAGACCTGGTCTCCTTCCTCGCCGCGAGTCGGCTCCGGACCGAGCAGCTCCTCGAGGGCTACTTCGCGACCGACTCATGGGCCAAGCGGGGCGGCTACGCCCAGCTGCTAATCAAGGAGCTCAGCAACCTCGTCTCCGTTAGGGAAGAAGTGCTCAGGCCGCTCCTTCGTGAGCTCGCGGGAGGGGCGGCTCATCTTCATCGGCTCGACGAAGCCCGCGGCAGGCAGCTCGATCTGCTGGCTCGGTTGGACGAGCTCACCAAGGGGGTCGGGCCACGAGATGTGCATCAGCACCAGGCGGATCGTGTCATAGACCTGATCAAGCAGCTCCGAGGCGTCGTACATGACTACGACGCGTATGAAGCCTCCGACCTCCTTCCGTTCGTCGAGGGGCGACTCGACATGGATCGGCTGACCGAGCTTGGACAACAGGCCGGCAAGGCCGGGAGGCGAGGGCCGACCCACCCCCACCCGAGTAAGCCTCCGGCCGACGAGCGGAGCACCCTAACCAAGACGGCGACACGCCTTCACGATCGCCTGCACGACATGGCCGAGCATCCTGAGGAGGCTGTCGAGTCCGGAGGAGAGCAAGGACCGTAGCCGGAGTCTGGTGCTGGGCGTTTTGGGACCTTTTACGGTCAGTTCCTGCCCACCATTACTCCACACTCCGAGCGAGGATGCTGGGGCGCTATTGCGATGACTTGGCTGATGGTTCGGATTAGCGACCCAGGGTAAACATCCGGTATCAGCGGTGGAGCGCCTGACCGCCGGGCATACGAAAAGTGCGCTTGTTCCCGCACAAGGTGCATCTAGCACTTCTTGGCGTTAGGCGGCGACTGAGGGTCAGGCGGCGACAGCGCTCTGCCGTTGCAGGCCGAAGATGAATACCCAATTGATGCGATGACCGGTGAGGGTTTTGGAGGACGAGGATGACTCAGGATCAAGCGATAGACGTCGTCGACCAGTTGCTCCAGGATCATGTCGAGGTGCGTTCCCTGTTCACGGCATTCGAGACCGCCCGTACCGCGGAAGAGAGAAGCGACGTGTTTCGCCACATCGTCCACGACCTTTCGGTGCATGAGACGGCTGAGGAAGAGGTCGTGTGGCCAGTGGTGAGAACCGATCTCGCCGAGGGCGCAGCGCTTGCCGATGTCCGCATCGGCGAGGAGGAGGCGGCCAACCGACTGATGGCCAAGCTGGAGGCGCTCGACTTCGACGGTCGCGAGTTCTCCTCGGTATTCGAGGATTGTCGGCGCGCCGTGCTGAGCCACGCCGAGCGCGAGGAGAACGACGTCTTCCCGCTCCTTCGACAGCTCGACCCCGGCAAGCTGGCGCCAATGGCCACCTTGGTCGACGCGGCGAAGAAGGCCGCCCCGACGCATCCCCATCCCCACGTGCCGGGAACTGCCACAGCCAACCTGCTGGCGGGGCCGGCAGCGGCGATAGTCGATCGGACCCGAGACTCGCTGCGCAAGGCGCGAGAGCGACTTAGCAGATAACCGACCTACTTGAAGGAGGGAGGCCATGCAGGCGGTTGCCCTTCACGCCGTCGGAGACATTCGACTTGAGGACAAGCGGCCATGGCATCGCGGATGCTCTGCCGTGTTGAGCAAGAAGGAACTGTCGGGCCTGCAATCGTGCCAGACACCGGCGCGTCGTGGCTGCAGACGCGACGAAGTATGCCGGACGTGCAGCCGCACCACGGCGCCGGCGAGCGCCGGATGCAAGGGATCGAACCTGCCCGAGGTGCCGGACCTGGTTCACCATCCATAGGCCACTCCCGCCCTTGGTTGACAACTGGGGAGATGATCCAGCCGGCCCCCCAGTCGCGGACCTCACACACAAGTGGACCCGACAGGTTCCGATGAGTCGCCAAGCTGAGGGGGGACCTCCTCATGCAAAACCCCGTCGAAGTAGTTGACCGCTTCCAGCAGCATCATTGGCCCACCGCGCTGGTCTTCGCGGTGATCAAGAAGTTCGGCGACGACGAAGGATCCACGTTGACTGCCCTGATGACCTATTACGGGTTCGTCAGTCTTTTCCCGCTGCTATTGGTCTTCGTCACCGTCGTTGGAATTCTGGGCGCGAACTCATCATTCACGCACTCACTCGAGAACTCGGCGCTCGGCCACTTCCCAATCCTTGGCGACCAGCTCAAGGCCAACGTGCACGCTGTCCACTCTGGCAGTCTCGTTGGTCTGTTCATCGGGCTTGGGTTCGCGCTGTATGGATCGCTTGGTCTCAGCCAGGCTGCTCAGAGGGCGATGGCCCAGATCTGGAACGTGCCTGGTGTCGATCGGCCCGCCCTACTCACCAGGCTGAGTCGAAGTCTGATGTTCCTGCTCGTTTTGACGGGCGATGTGCTGATCAGCACCGGTCTCGGGAGTCTGTCCAGCGTCGGCGCCCACGTGGGACTGCTCCGGAATCCGCTGTTCCAGGTAGGTGTACGCACCCTGGTGTTGACGGCCAACATCGGCCTCTTCTGGCTTGCCTTTCGCGTTCTCACTCCTGCCGCGGTCACTACCCACGACCTGCTACCGGGAGCGGTTCTCGGTGGCACCGGTTGGACAGCTCTGCAGGCCATCGGCGTGTACCTCGTGGGCCACAACCTTCGTCATGCCGGCCAAGTCTACGGCACCTTCGCCGTCGTGCTCGGAACATTGACTTGGATCTACATCGGCTCTGAGGTAAGTCTCTACGCCGCGGAAGCCAATGTAGTGCTGAAGAATCGATTATGGCCACGCACCATCGTGCAGCCTCCCCTGACCGACGCCGACAAGGAGGTGCTCGACCGCATCGCCGCTGTCGGTGAACGCCGTCCCGAGCAGCGTGTCGAGTCCTCCTTTGCCGACGATGACCAGACGGCACCGAAGTGACCTGCAGAACAGAGGACGAGTGAGGCGGTCCGACAAAGGGGAGATTGCTCGTCGGTTCGGGGTGAGCCACCAACGCGTATCCGCGATGCTGAACACCCGTGGTCGGTCCGGCTCTTCTGGGTCCTAAGCAGTCTGGGAGGCTGGCGTGTAATCGGCGAGCCTCGAGAGGCTTGTTGAGGCACGAGACGTGTTCGGCAAGCACCGTTTCGCCCGGGGAAGGCACCCGTACTCGGGAGGATCAGGCGACACGAGCTCCGTGCACGTACGAGCGGTCGCCTCGGCAAGGGTGATCTGCTCGACCGGGGCAAAGAACGCGTCCTGGCGCGAATACTTGAGCGCCGTGAGCACCAGTCCCAACGAGCGACAGGTGGCGTCCACTACTCGCTCTTAGCCCGACAAGAGCGTGGCCAGCGGGCCGGTGAGAAGCTGACGTCCGATCTCTCGGACATCCTGATAGACGTGCAGCGCTCCGGCCTCGGCGAGCTCGTGCTGACTGAATCCACCCGTCTCGACGCCAACGCAGCCGAGCCCCGCCGCGCGAGCCGCTTGGAGGTCCCACACGCTGTCTCCCACGGCAAGGGCGCGGGCCGGCTCGATCATGCCTGCCCGCATCGCCGCGTGGAAGAGATCTGGTGCCGGTTTGGACTTGTCCACATCCTGTTTCGCGTCGAGCTCATCGGGAGGTGAGGAGGTCGCAAGCACGACGGCGACGCCAGCGTTATGCAGATTGCGAAGAAGCTCGGCCGCACCCGGAAAGGCTCGCACCTCACCGAGAAGCTCGTTGTACCGTCGAGAACGGGCATCGCTGGCGCCTGGGACATCGTGTCCCAGCAAACGGGGCACGAGTTGGTCACCACCCATCCCGACAAGGCGATGGATGGCGTTCATTGGTGCCCACATCCCGACGTCGTGCAATGCACGCGACCACGCCAGCGTGTGGAGGTAGTTCGTGTCCACCAGCGTCCCGTCGAGATCGAAGAGCACGCCAGCCCGGCTCTCGTGCACTGGCACTCCTTACGTGCCCGTGGTCGCCCCAGTCGACCTAATCCCCCGCCGCCAGGCCTGTACAAAACGAGGATCGCGTCGGCTCAGCGGTGGAGAAGGCAAAATCCCTCGTCCCGACGCACCCGCACCCCATGGTCCCTGGCAATGTCACCGCCCAGTTGGTCACAGGACCGTGGGCCAGCGTGGTCGACCACATCAGAGACCTCGTCGCCAAGGCTCAGATGCGACGGAGACCCTCGGGGCCTGGCAAGTGTCCGATCATCTCGGATCATCTCGAGGCCGGTTGCGGGGAGTCTTCTCCCGGCCATGACCCGGTCAGCCGTCCGAAGAGACGCCTCATCAGGTGGTCGAAGGCGCCACTCATGGCCTTGAAGACGGCGCCTTCAAGAGCCAGGGCGCCAACCAGCTTTGGCCATGTGGCCCCGCGGTGCTCGGGCTGGGGTGGGCTCTGGTGGTCGACCGCACCCCAGAGACGCTCGAAGAGCTTCTTGCTCACCAGCCCGGCGACGATCCCCCCGATGAGGCTGAAGGGCAGGAAGAGCAGCTTTCTCATCGAACCGACCCCTCAGCCCTTGGCTCGCGCCTTGTTGCGATACTTTCGGCGCCCCAGCAGCCGCCCGAAAAGAGTGCCAGTCACAAAGGCGGCCCCGGCCGCGACAATGACAGGGTTCTCTTTGGCCATGCTAGCTGCCCGCTGGGCCCCTTCGCTGGCGGAATCGGGAGAGGCCTGCTTCGCCTTCCCGGTCAGTTCTCCGCCCTTAGCGGAGGCCGTCTGCCTGGCCGCGCCCACCTTGTCCTGCACTCTGCTCTTCGCCTGGGCGGCCTTGTCCTTGGCCTGACCCTTGACGTCGGCCCTCTCTGCCAGCGAGGCGACGGTGTCGCCAAGATCCTGGCGGGTCTCTTCGATCTCCTCCCGGACCTGATCGCTCCCGCGTTGGCCGCCTAGGCCCTGGCCGACTTGGCCCGATCCTTCACCCATGCCACGTCCTCCTTGGTGCTCTCGACCGCTTGCTGGGGTGCAGGCGGTGTGCCCTTCTGCAGGTTGGACTTCCCAGTCAGGACCAGCCCGCCGGCGATCAGCGCGTAGGCGCCAGCCACGATCAGCGCTGCCGCCCAGCCGCCCACGGCCAGATTGAGGGCCAGGATGAAGCAGGCCGTGAGGGCGCCGAAGGAAGCCACACCGATCATGCCTGCAGCCCCGAACATGCCCGCGCCGATCCCGGTGCGCTTGGCCTTCTCAGTCATCTCGAGCTTGGCCAGCGCGACCTCCTTGCGGGCGAGGGCCGAGGCCTGCTCCGACAGCTGCTTCACCAGCTCGGCCACCGACGGCTCGTGGTTCGTTGCGCCGCCGGGCCGGCCAGGTTGTGTTCCCATCTGGAGTCCGTGCTCTCCCATGTCTCCTCCTAGGGCTCGCTCTGCTGACAGGTGGTTGTCCTCGCGGCGACCGGCACCTTAAGCACCTCTTCGCGCCGTTGATCTGTCTCCGTCGCCGGTTCGTGTGCCAGACCGGTCGCCATCGAAGTCCACGTCGACGTCCT
>VAWP01000167.1 GCA_005888295.1 Actinomycetota bacterium | reverse complement strand
GCGGTCGATGGTCAGGACCACGCCCTGGCCCGGTTGCGCCGACTGCACGACGCGGCCCCCGGGCAGCTGTCTCCCGTTGGGGTCGCGCTCCACCACGGTGCTGCCGGCGTGGCCCGCCAGCTGCCCGTCCTTCTGGTACTCGACCCCGCCCAGCCCGTGCCCGTCGGTCCCCACCTGGCCGATGACCGAGCCGGCCAGGTTGCCCTGAGGAAGGAAACGCTTGGGCTCTGGGAGGAACGTGAGCCCGGGCAGGTGCAGCGCCTTGACCTGTGACGCCACGTCGTCACCGACGGCCCGAGCCAGGTAGACGAAGCCCGCGTTCTGGCTCAGCTTCTGCTCGAGCGTGGCGGTGTCGGTGCCGAGCACGGGTGCCAGCGCGGCCGCCTCCCCTTTCGGGTCCGAGACCTGGTGCGGATCGGCGACGATGGTCGTCTGGAGCACCGACATGGCGAGCGGCTCGCCGTTGCGATCGACGACCGAGCCCCGAAGGGCGGGCACGGTCACGGTGTGGAGGAGCTGAGCCTGCCCGACAGCCGCGTACCGGCCGGCCGAGACACCCTGGACGTACATCAGACGGGCCACCACCGCCACGACGACGGTTGCCATCACGAGGAACATCACGACGAGGCGGCGGGTCTGGAGGGGCGGCCGTCTCGCCGGGCGGGCGGCGCGGATCGACCGTGCCTCCGGGCCGGCTCGTCCGCTCGCCGCGGGCGCCGTCCGGGGGTGGCCGTTCGAGCGGACCGAGCCTTCGGGATGCCCGTTCCGGGTTGCTCTGCCGGTACGGTCCCTGGGAGCCGGCCTCTCCGTGGGACGGGTGTCCCGCGTCGTCCGGCCCGGGCTCACCGCTGGGAGGAGCCCGAGACCGTCGCGTGGTTGGGAGACGCAGGCGGGGCCGGCGTCGCCCGGGCCGCCGGTGCTGTGGTCGGCGGCGCCGAGCCGGCAGCCGGAGGTGGTGCCGCGGCAGGTGGTGCCGCGGCAGGTGGTGCCGCGGCAGGTGGCAGCGGCGCCGGTACGGCACCGCCGGCGGTCGTCTGGACAGGCGCTCCGTTGCCGGCGACGTAGGTGAGCTTGGACGGCACGACCATGCCGAGGCGCTGCTCGGCCTGGGCGACGATCCGCGCCGGCGACTGGAGCTGGGCCAGCTGCAGCTGCAGCTGGCCGCGATGGGCCAGGGCGGCGTTCCTCTGTGCGTCCAACCGGTCGAGGCGCAGCTGGTCCTGGGCGATCATCACGTTGACGGCGACCACACCGAGCAGCGACACCGCCACGAGGGAGGCGGCGACGGTCAGCGTGAGCCGGGCGCGGCGACGGCGGGCCCGCCGCTCGAGGTGGTCGCTCGGGAGCACCCGCAGCGGCGTGCGTGTCGGCGCCACCTCCACCTGCGGGCTGGCATCCCAGGTGTCGGGCACCGCCTCCACTCGGGCGGACGTGGGCAGGAGCCGGGGTTCCTGGGTGGCCGTCACGAGTCTGGTCCGCTGTCGTCGAGACGCTCGAGAGCCCGAAGCCGGGCGCTCGCCGCCCGGGGGTTGGCCTCCACCTCGGCGGCCGACGGCCGCCGGGCGCCACGCCCGACCAACCGGCCGCGCGGGCGCGCACCGCACACGCAGGGAAGGCCGGGCGGGCACGTGCACCCGCCCGTCACCGCGTCGGCGAAGCGCTGCTTGACCATGCGGTCCTCTCCTGAGTGGTAGGAGAGCACGACGCACCGGCCGCCCGGTACGAGGAGATCGATCGCCAGATCGAGCCCGCGGTCGAGGACCACCAGCTCACGGTTGACCTCGATGCGCACCGCCTGAAAGACCCGCCTGGCGGGGTGGCCGCCACGACGCCGCGCCGGCGCGGGGATGGCATCTCTGGCCACGTCGGCCAGCTGGCCGGTCGTCGCCAGCGGCCGGGCCGCCACGATGGCAGCGGCGATGCGACGGGCGAACCGCCCCTCTCCGTTGGCGGCGAGTAGCCGCCCCAGCTCCGCCTCTGACATGCCGTTGACCACATCGGCCGCGGTACGACGTTCGCTCGGGTCCATGCGCATGTCCAGTGGAGCGTCGTGACGATAGGAGAACCCCCGCGCCGCGGCATCCACCTGCGCCGAGCTCACACCGAGGTCGAAGAGCACGCCCGAGACCGGCGCCCGTCCGACATCGTCGACCACCTCGCGCAGACGATCGAACCGCGCCCTGCGCACCACCGCTCGATCGCCGTAGGCGGCGAGGGCATCCGACGCCGCGGCCACGGCGGCGGGATCGCGATCGATGCCCAGCACGGTGAGGTGGGGGTGGGCGTCCAGGACGGCCCGAGCGTGGCCACCCCCACCGACCGTGGCGTCGACGATGACGCCGGACGGAACCTGGGCGAGCAACGCCACCACCTCGCCGACCATGGCCGGCCGGTGCTCGAACCCCCGGCTCATCTGCAGCCCCTCGACCGGCAGGACGCCGTCGGGTTGTCTCCCCAATCGACCAGGATGGAAGTGGGCGGAGTAGGGGTCTTCCACCTCGCCGATCGAGGGGCTGCGGATGGGCCAGGAACAGCTGTCGGTTGCTGGGACGTTTGCGGTGATCTCCGTTTCGGTTTCGATGTGCCGGCCCTCCGGGCCGGCCGTTTCCATGTGCCGGCCTCCCGGGCCGGCCGTTTCCATGTGCCGGCCTCCCGGGCCGGCCGTTTCCAACTGTCGTGGGCTCTGGCCGGGCGCTACCGGCATCACCCGGAGACTGCCTCGCCCTCTCCCTCCGTGAGACGCCGTTCCATCGGCTTCACCCGCTGGTCCCACGCGCCCGGGTTCCAGAGCTCCACCCGGTCGATGGCGCCGTGCACCAGCACGTCGCCGTCGAGGCCGGCGAAGTCCCGAAGGTGGGCCGGGATGGCCATCCGACCCTGCCGGTCGATCTCCACCTCGTGCGAGCCGGATGCCCACACCCGGGCGAGGTTGCGCTGACCGGGGCTCTCGCTGGCGCTCTGTTGCATGCCGACCATCTGCTTCTCGAACTCCTCCGGGGTCCACAGGGCGAGGCAGCCGTCGTGGTACTGGCTCAGGTAGCCGCCGTGCTCGAAATGGACCCGAAACTTGGCTGGAAGGATCACCCGCCCCTTGGCGTCGAGGCCGTGCTCGAACCTGCCGAAGAACCTGGCCATTGGTGATCGCTCCCACGACACTCCCCAAACCCTCGAGGACCCTCCCCTTTACTCCACTACCCGCCACCGTACGCCCCCTCCCTCCCCTCGTCAACACGACGAGCCCCCTGACGCCACGTCGTCGTGCCGGCCTCCGCACCGGCGCTCAGGGCGAATCCACCCTGACGCGCCAGGCGCGAGGATTGGTGGATGCAGGGCCGCAGAGGTGCCGTGGACGTGGTCGGAGCCCTCGTCGCCACCATCAACGACCACGACCCCGTCGCCAGCCGGGAGCTGTTCCGCTCCGACGCCTGGGTCGTGACGGCGGCGGGCCGTCGCCTCGACCTGGACGGTCTCGAGCGGATGCTCGAGGTGACCCTGAGCGCCTTCCCCGACCTCACCATGCGGGTGGCGCGGTGGTTGGTCGACGGGAACGTCGTGGTCACCGAGGAGGTGATGGAAGCCACCCACTGCGGGGACTTCGCCGGCCTGGCGCCCACGGGCCGCCGGGTCCACCTGCCGATGGTCCACCTGACGACGGTGACGGGCGACCGCATCGCCGAGCGCGTCACCTACCACGACACCGCGGGCGTCCTGCGCCAGCTCGCGGCACCTGCCCAAGACGCCTGACGGGCGGGCGCGGTGGCGCGAAGTGGTGCGCCGGATCGTCAACCGTGATGCGTACGTGTCGAGCTCGTGCCACTACGGCAGATGCGAGACGAGGCTCTGCTCGATGTCGTCGACGCGCACGGCGGGACCGAGACCGGCAGCGACCGCACCGAGGCTCGCGGCCGCTTCGTCGCGCTGGCGCTCGGTGAGGGCCAGGACGTCGACCAGGCGGCGCGCGTCCCAGCTCACCAGGGCGGCGCATTGGAACAGCGCGCCGGCGCGCGTCCGACGCTGCGCCATCCCGACGACCTTGCGATGCCCCACCGTCACCTCTCCCGGTCCGACACCGGCGAAGCACACCCACGACGACCACGCGGTCGCGACCGGCGGGCTCCGGTGCACGTCGGGCCCGGGCACACCCAGAGCGGTGATGGCGTCGGCCCACGCCTGGCCCAGCCACCAGAACGACCGTCCGACGTCGGGCTCCCACAGCGGATCCTGGCGCGGCACGTAGACCTCGATCCAAGCCAGGGTTTCGGGCTCGACGAGCACGGCGCCTCCTCCGCTGCGACGCCGCGTGAGGTCGAGGCCCCGCGAGGTCACGCGGGCGCGGTCGACATCGCCATCGGGCTGCGTGCTGCCGAGGACGAGGGCAGCGCCGCGCACGCGACAGAGCGTGACGGTGCGCTGGGTCTCGACGGTGTCACGGTGGTGCAGCTCGTCTGCGCTGCCGGCCAGCTCGACGACCCTCCACGGGGACCGGGCCACGCCGAGGCAGGGACGGCGGTCGGCGCTACGCCGACGCCGACAGCGACGCCGACCCGAGGTATGGCTCCCAGTCGGGGCGCAGGCCTCCGGTCGCCACGAGGAACCACACGCGCTCCCGTGGCTGCGAGGGCGCCCGGCGGAGGGTGAGACCGACCTCGTGGACGAGCCGGTCCTCCTTGCGGGTGTTGCAGCGCCGGCAGGCGGCGACCACGTTGTCCCAGGTGTGGGTCCCGCCCCGGCTGCGGGGCACGACGTGGTCGATGTTCTCCGCCGTCGAGCCGCAGTACTGGCAGCGATGACCGTCCCGGGCGAAGACCGCCCTGCGGTTGAGCGCCACCCGGCTCTGGTACGGCACCCGCACGTAGCGAGCCAGGCGCACCACCGAGGGCTCGGGGAAGGCGACTCTCGCCGCCCGGAAGTGGCGCTCGGTGGAGTGGATCAGCTCGGCCTTGTCGTCGAGCAGCAGCATCAGGGCCCGGCGCGACGGGACGATGGAGAGGGGCTCGAAGGTGGCGTTGAGCACCAGTGCCCGCGTCACCGCCACACCCTCGCCGCCACCAGGCCTCGCCGACTAGGCCACCGCGCCCCGGCCTCGGGTACCGTCGCCGGTGTTCCGGGCAGGGGCCCATGGTGGTGGTGGCAAGGGCATCGCTGCGAGAGGCTAGCGCGCCGCCAGCCTCGCTTCGCGGCACCAGGCCAAGTACTCGACGACGTCGCCGGCCGCCATCTCGGCCTCGGGGTCGCCGTAGGCCGTCTCGAGCCGGAACCGGAGGTAGCCCTCGTCGGGCCGTGGGACCGGCGGCCAACGTCTCCACCAGCCCGGGCGAGCCAGGAGGGCCACCTGGACGAGCGCAGTCCGCCACAGCCGGGGGCGGGCGAGGATCGCCAGCACGGCGCGCCGGGCCCCCGAACCCCGCCGGCGTGGCGAAGGACCCGGCGTCACGGTGGGACCAGGCCGGCACCCAGGGCGGGCAACCGGCCCAGGCCCCGCCACCCGACGGCGCCCGCTCCCACCAGCGGCCCCGCCGACCCGAGGCCGGCGGGGACGATCCGCGTCCCGACCGCGAAGTCGAGCCGGGCCAGGGCGTCGAGCTCGTCTTGGGCCGCAGCGAAGAACGGTTGGCCGAACCCGAGCGAGACCGAGCCGGCCACGACCACCAGCTCGAGGTCGAGGAGGTTGACCACCGACGCCACCGCCCGTCCGACGAGGGTGCCGGTGCGGGTCGCCACATCGGGGCCCGCCAGTCGGGCGGGGCGACCGGTGATGGCCGCGATCGCCGTGCCCGAGGCCTCGGCCTCGAGGCAACCGCGTGCCCCGCAGGCACAGAGACGCCCACCGGGTGCCACGATCACGTGGCCGACGTGACCCGCGTTGCCCGAAGCGCCATCGAGCAGTCGGCCGTCCAGCACGATCCCGCCGCCCACGCCGGTCGACACGACCATGGCCAGAAAGTTGGCCCGCCCGACGGCGGCACCTGCCCACCCTTCGCCGAGGGCCAGCGCCTTGGCGTCGTTGTCGACGAACGTCGGCAGCCCGCTGGTCTCCGCCAGGCGGCGCCGCAACGGGAACCGCCGCCAGGCGGGGATGTTGAGCGGCGACACCTCCTCGCCGCCCAGGCCCATCGGGCCTCCACAGCCGACGCCGCAGACGACCGGGCGTCCGCACCCGCCGGACCGGGCGACGCCGTCGACGAGAGTCGCGGCGGCGGCGAAGAGATCCTCCGGGTCCTCGACCGTCGGCGTGGGCACGACCTCCTGGGCCAGGACCCGAGCGTCGGCGCCGATGAGCCCGGCCGCCAGCTTGGTACCGCCCACGTCGACGGCCAGGCACAGCTCCACCGGCCCACGCTAACCGTCGATCCCGGCGACGAGGGGGTCTCCGCCATTAGTAGGCTCGTCGTCCGATGACGCCACGCAGGGGCAGCTAGGGCATGGTGACCGAGCGGACAGCTGCGCGCCGGGCCTTCGACTTCATCGGGTGCTTCGAGGGCATCGTCGACAACGTCGAACGCGTCATCCAGGGCAAGGACGAGGCTGTCCGGCTGGCCCTGGTGTGCCTCGTCGCCGAGGGACATCTCCTCATCGAGGACGTGCCGGGCGTGGGCAAGACCAGCCTGGCCAAGGCGCTCGCCACCTCGCTCGATCTGCAGTGGCAGCGGATCCAGCCTTCGACTTCCGGCCGGGCGGGGTGTTCGCCAACATCGTGCTGGGCGACGAGATCAACCGGGCTTCTCCCAAGACCCAGTCCGCGCTGCTCGAGGCCATGGAAGAGCACCAGGTCACGGTGGATGCCAAGACCTACCGTCTGCCGGCGCCGTTCATGGTGATGGCCACCCAGAACCCCATCGAGCACGAGGGCACCTATCCCCTGCCCGAGAGCCAGGTGGACCGCTTTCTCATGCGGGCCCACATGGGCTATCCGGGTCGCCGGGCAGAGATCACCATGCTCGAGGCCCACGGATCGGACAGCGTCATCGGCCACCTCCATCCGGTGGCCGACGCGCACGACGTGGCCGACATGGTCTCCCAGGCCCGTGCGGTCTTCGTGGCGCCCGCGCTGAAGGGCTACATCGTCGACCTCGCCGCGGCCACGCGGACCCACCCGAGCCTCGCCCTCGGGATGTCGCCGCGAGCGGCCCTGGCCCTCCAGCGCGCCGCCCGGGCGTGGGCGGCCGCCCAGGGCAGGGACTACGTCACCCCGGACGACGTGAAGTCGCTCGCTCGACCGGTGCTCAGCCATCGACTGGCGCTTTCGCCTGACGCCCACGTGGGCGGCCTCGGCCCCGAGGACGCGCTCGAGGAGATCCTGGCGTCGGTGCCAGTCCCCACCGGCCGGACGGCCCAGGCGTAGGACGCGGGGCTCGACGAGTGCCGACCCGACGAGGCTGGCTGCTCGGAGTCGGCTCGATCGTGTCGATGCTCGCCGGGCGACTGGTGGGCATGGTCGAGCTCTACGTGCTCGGCGCGGCGGGCATCGCGCTGACGATCGGCGCCGTCGTCTACGTCCGCGCCCTGCGCTGTCAGCTCGAAGTCGCCCGCACGCTCCACCCTGCCCGAGTTCACGCCGGCGGGACCAGCCTGGTGCAGCTGGCGGTGCGCAACGTGGCCTGGCGGCGCTCGCCGACTCTCGTGGCATCGGATCCGTTCGACGGAGGGAAGCGGGTGGCGCGGTTCCTCGTACCCCCGCTCGGTTCGAGCGACTCGGGCCGGGCCGCCTACCGGGTCCCCACCGAGCAACGAGGCGTCTTCGGGCTCGGCCCGTTGGCGCTGCAGCTGAGCGACCCGTTCCGCCTGGCGTCACTGTGGTTGACGGGCGCGCCGGCGACCCGCCTTGTCGTCTACCCCAGGATCGACAAGGTCCCCGCTCCTCCGCACACCCAGGGTGACGATCCGCGCGCCGGAGCAGACCACCGCTCGTTCCTCAGCCGCACGGGGGAGGACTTCTACGCCCTGCGCGCCTATCAGGTCGGTGACGATCTCCGCCGCGTCCACTGGCCGTCCACGGCGCGCCTCGACGACCTGATGATCCGCCAAGAGGAGATGCCGTGGCAGGGCCGGGCCAGCGTGCTGCTCGATCTGCGCAAGTCGGTGTACACGCCCGACTCGCTCGAGGTCGCGGTCTCGGCCGCCGCCAGTATCGTGAGCTCGGTCTCGCCTGGACACGCGCTCGTGAGGCTGCTGGCCACCGACGGCACGGACACCGGGTTCGCCGCCGGTCGGGCGCACGTCGAGGCCGTGCTCGAACGGCTGGCCGAAGTGCGCATGACGTCGTCGGGCAGCCTGGTGAACGAGCTGGGGGTCCTCAGCCGTGCCGCGGGAGGCGGGGTGCTCGTGGTGGTCACGACGGCGCGCGCCAGCGAGACCGATCTCGAGCGGATCGCCAGGCTCCGCAGCAGCTTTCCCACGGTGATGGCCGTCCTGATCGAGGAGGCCGCGCGCGCGACGACGGTGGCACCTGGGGTCGCCCGCCGGCCCACGCCTGGTTCGGTGATCCCTGTCAGGGTGACCCCCACCCGGCCCTTCGCCACCGCCTGGACCGAGGCGCTCGGACGTGACCGTCGCCTGCTCACCACCGCCGGAGGGCAGTGGTGACCGCATCGCCCTCGACGGCGTCGAAGGCGGAGACGACCCGCTCGGCGGCGATGGCGACGCTTCCCGCCACCGCAGCGCTGACGGTGTTGACCGTGGTCACCGCGGCCGGCATGGGCCGGCTCTTCAACAGCACCTCCTACCTGGGTCCGGTGGTGGGTGCAGCCGTGGGCGCCCACGCGCTGGCCTGGCTGTGGCGACGACTCGGCGTTCGCAGCGCGGCCGCCCTCCTGCTCTCCGCCGCGGGCGTCCTGCTGGTCACCACGTGGGTCGCGCTCCCCCACACCACGGTGCTCGGGCTCCCCTCGGGAACCACCTTCAACCAGATGGCGTCCCAGCTGAGCCAAGCCCGACAGCAGCTCCAGGAGCTGACGACGCCGGCACCGGTTACGACCGGCTTCCTGCTGGGCTCGGCGTTGATCGTGGGAATCGTGGCGGTGCTGGGCGACTGGGCGGCATTTCGTCATCGCTCGACCCTCGAGGCCACCGTGCCGTCACTCGCCCTGTTCATCTACACCGCAGCGCTGGGCACGTCGCGGGGGCGCACGCTGGCGGTGGCCATCTACCTCGCAGCTCTGATCGGCTTCGTGCTCGTCTCCGAGAGCAGCAGGCGAGCGTCCACCATGCCCTGGTTGACGAGCCGGGCACGCCGGGGGCTCACGCCACTGCTGCGCGGGGGCGCCACCCTTGGCGTCATCGCCGTCGCGGCCGCACTGGTGGTGGGCCCCAACCTGCCGGGAGCCCGTTCGGCTGCCGCCGTGGACCTCCGCCACCTCACCCAACCCGGGCCCAGTCAGCGCACCACGATCAGCCCGCTCGTCGACATTCGCTCACAGCTGGTGAAGCCCACCGACGTCGAGCTGTTCACGGTCGCGTCGACCACACGGACCTACTGGCGGCTCACGTCCCTCGACACCTTCGACGGCGCCATCTGGTCGGCCAACCAGTCGTACCGGACGGCCGGCGTCGAGCTGCCCTCGGCGAGCGCGGCTGCACCAGCGGGCGTTGCGCCCGGCGTGAAGCAGGCCTTCAGCATCTCGAACCTCGCCAGCGTGTGGGCACCGGCCGCCTATCGCCCGAGCCGCCTGGTCGGCATCCCGAACGCCAGCTACAACCCGGAGTCCGGCAGCATCATCACGCCGTCGGCCACGCCCGACGGGCTGACCTACCAGGTCACCTCCGACGTCCCGCACCTCGACGGAGCCGAGTTGACGCAGGACGGCACCGTCCCGGCTGGAACCGACGTCGCCCACTACCTGGCTCTGCCGGGAGGGATCCCCGAGTCCATCCGCCAGACCGCGGCCCAGATCGTGCGGGGCCAGACCACCGATTACGGCAAGTCCCTGGCGCTGCAGAACTGGTTCCGCGACAACTTCCGGTACAACCTGAACGTCCCACCCGGCCACGATGACAACGCCATGCTGCGCTTCCTGTCGGCGCGCCAGGGCTACTGCGAGCAGTTCGCCGGCACCTACGCCGTCATGGCCCGGTCCATCGGGCTCCCCACACGGGTCGCAGTCGGCTTCACTCCGGGGCAGGTCGCAGGCGACGCCTTCTACCACGTCCGGGCCCTCAACGCCCACGCGTGGCCCGAGGTCCTTCTCGGCCGGTACGGGTGGGTCAGCTTCGAGCCGACACCCGGACGGGGCGAGCCCGGGGCGGAGGCCTACACCGGCGTGGCCGCCGCCCAGGCCGGCCCGACCGACACCCCGCCGCAGAGCACGACCGGCACCTCCGCCAGTCCCGCCCCCACCACGCCGGCCCCGTTGCCCACGCCGAAGCCGCAGCCCAACGTGGTGCACGCCGGTCCCACCGTCCGCCACGCCGGCCACTTTCCCCTCACCGGCGTCGCCGCCCTAGGGGTCGTGGTGCTCCTCGCCCTGGCCTGGGTCGTGGGCATCCCACTGCTCGCCCGCCGGCGTCGCCAACGCCGTCGCGCCGCCGCCCGCGGCCCCGACCGGGTGATGGTTGCGTGGGCCGAGGCCGCCGACTCGCTCGCGCTCATGGGCGTCGGCCGCCAGCCGTCGGAGACCCTGCAGGAGCACGCCCGGCGCGCCGCCGGATCCCGCGTCGCACCATCGGAGGTGCCCCCCGCCCTGTCCACGCTGGCCCAGGACGCCAGCGTCGCCAGCTACGCCGCCGGACCGCTCGGCACCGAGGTCGTCTCGAGGTCGGTCGTCGCCGCCGCCGTGATCGAGGGCGCCGTATGGAACAGGGCGACGCGCTGGCAGCGCCTACGATGGCGGCTCGATCCGCGTCAGCTGTTCCGCGCCAGCCGCCACGACGGTGGTTGGAACGGTCGTGATCCCGAACGGCGCGGTCCCGAACGGCGCGGTCCCGACCGGAGCCCGCGGGTCAGTCGCCGCGCTTGAACCGCTCGCGGAGACGACGCTGGGTGTCTCCCAGCGTCTCCGACAGGCCGTGGGCCCGGACCGACTTGGTCACCTGCTGCCAACCCGCTCGGCCCATGTTCCGCAGGTTGCGCTCGAAGTAGATGGCCGAGAACAACATGATGAAGAAGCCCAGGAGCCCGAGCAGGAGCGACGTCGAGAACCACACGACGAGGATGGCCAGGCCACCGAGGAAGGCGAGAGCGGACCACTTGCAGTTGCGTCCCGCGTGACGGTAGACGGTCTCCCGTCGCACCCGAGCAGCGAAATCCGGATCGTGCTCATAGAAGTTGCGCTCGATCTCGTGGAGTATCCGCTGTTCTTCCTCGGAAAGCGGCACGACCGCCCCCTTGCCACCCCTCGACGTCGATGTCCTGTCCTTCTTCAATCTTCGCGCAGTGGCCGCGCTTCAACAACGCGAACGAGTATCGGTGGACCCCGGAGCGCCCGCCTGCCACCCCTCTACGCAGGGCCGGGGAGCGAGCTAGCCGGACCCGGGCTCGGCGGACCGGGGACCCCATTGGGTGTCGCCCTGCCGTTTGACGTCGATCCCCTCAGGGCCCGCGAGCGAGGCAGGCCCGACCGCCTCGGTCCCGAACCTGGCCCGGACGGCGTCGAGGGCCTCCGAGGCGGCACCGCCACGACGGTCCGAGGGCCCATCGAGGTCGCCGAAGCTCAGCTGCCGGGCTTCTCGGTCCGACGCGCCCGTCAGGCCGGAGACGCTGACGCCGAGCAGGCGGACACCGGGGCGGACGTCCACCCCGCCGAGCAGCTCGGCCGCCACGCCGGCGATGACAGGACCCTGGTCGACCGGGTCGGCCACGGTGTGGGAACGGGTGATGGTCGACATGTCGCCGAAGCGCACCTTGAGCGTCACGGTCCGGCCCTGCTTGGCGGATCCACGCAGTCGCGCTCCCACGGCGTCTGCCATGCGGACGACCTGGCGGCGAAGGCTGGTCACGTCGTGGTCATCGTGGGCGTAGGTCTCCTCGTGCCCGATCGACTTCACGTCACGATCCGGTTCGACGGGCCGGGTGTCTCGGCCCGAGGCCAGCTCGTGCAGCTGGCGTCCGACCGCCTGACCCAGGGTGACGACAAGCGTCTCCACCGGCACCGCAGCCAGATCACCCACCGTTGACACGCCGAGCCGGGTGAGCCGGGCCGCCGTCACCGGCCCGACTCCCCACAGGGCGGAGACCGGCAGCGGATGGAGGAAGCCGAGCTCGGCCGCTGGCTCGACGGCGACGACACCGACGCCCGGTCGCGGGCCTGTGGGGGTGGCGGTCGGCTTGGCCGCCCGCGACGCCAGCTTGGCCAGCAGCTTCGACCGGGCCACGCCGACCGACGACCACAGGCCGAGCTCGCCGTGGACCCGTTCCCGCACGGCGCGACCGATCTCGGGCCCCGTGCCGAACAGACGGTGGGCGCCGCGCACGTCGAGGAACGCCTCGTCGAGCCCGATGCCCTCCACCAGCGGCGTGAACGACCGCAACACCTCGTGCAGCTGCCGGCTGACGGCGGCGTAGGCGTCGAACCGCGCGCTCAGGAACACGGCCGTCGGACACAAGCGGCTGGCCTGGACCGACGGCATGGCCGACCGCACCCCGTACGCCCGGGCCTCGTACGAGCAGGAGGCGACCACCCCCCGGGAGCCGGACCCGCCCACGATCACCGGGCGGCCGGCCAGCGTCGGATCCGCGAGCGTCTCGACGGCCGCGTAGAACGCGTCCATGTCGAGGTGGAGGATGTCGAGCGCCTCGGCTTCGGGGCCGGTCACAGCCGGACCACCTCGAGGCGACGGGCGTCGTCGCCCTCGAGGCGGTAGCGGTAGGAGCGGTCCACCTTTGGGGGCCGGTGACCGGCCCGGGCCGGCGATCCCCCCAGGCCGGCCTCCTGGGCCTCCCGGGCCTCCCGGGCCGGCCTTCGCTCGGCGAGCCACGCCACCAGCGGCTCGGCGA
>VAWP01000166.1 GCA_005888295.1 Actinomycetota bacterium | reverse complement strand
ACCAGTCGAGCTTGGGAGGCTGGTCCTCCGGGACCTGTTGGTGGGCGATGCCGAAGAAGCTCCACAGCCGGTTCAGGTCTGCCGGCGCGCCGGTGAGCAGCGGCCAGTTCGCCCCGAACTGCTGCGAGTACGCCGCCAGCCGGGCCGGGGTGTCCCTGCCTGGGTCGACGCTCACCTCGAGGAAGGCCACGCGGTCTCCGAGGCCGGCCGCCTGCACGTCGCGTTGCATGGCGATGAACGCGCCCGTGACCATCGGGCACTCGTCCTGGCACAACGAGAGGAAGTTGGCCAGGACGACGACCTTGCCGTGAAAGGCGGCAAGGCTGGTGGGCCGGCCGGCTTGGTCGACCAGCGGCACGTCGGGCACCGGTCGGTTCTGGACGATGCCGAACGACGGCGAGGGCGCTGACGGCGACGCCGAGGAAGCCCTCGCACATGCGGAGGCGACGAGCGCCCCCGCAAGCATCACCGCCAGCATGCTCCACGGTACGCGGCGGCGGAGCCGACGGCGCGTCATCGGCTGGTCCCGTTGTTCGCGGCGGCACGGTGCGTGCCCATCCACCACTGCACGACCGCCGAGGCTAGATCGGCTGTGTCGCCCAGTGACAGTCGGGGCCTACGCCGCTCAGCGTCCCGTCCATCGCGGCGGGCGACCTTCCCGCGCCGCCTCGAGCCCTTCGGTCGCGTCGGCCGTCGTCGCCACCACCTTGCGCATCGTCTCGCCGAAGCGGACCGCCTCGAGGGAGGAGAGGTGCTGCGACCGCACGGCCACCTCCTTGGTCGCCCGCGCCGCGAGGGGCGCAGCCCGTACCAGACGGTCGGCCAGGCTCCGAGCCTCGGCCATCAGCTGGTCGTGAGGGACGACCCAGCCGGCCAGGCCCATCTCCTTCGCCCGATGGGCGTCGACCCGCTCGCCCGTGAGCAGCAGCTCCATGGCGTGCTGCCAGTTGATCCTCTGGGGAAGCCGGATGGCGCCCACGATGGTGGGCACGCCCAGGCCCACCTCGGGGAAGCCGAACTCCGCCCGCTCGCTGGCGATCACGAAGTCGCACCACGTCACCAGGGTGAGCCCGTAGCCCAGGCAGTGGCCGTTCACCGCGGCGATGACGGGCTTGAATATCTCCCAGCCGCTCTCGAACGAGTTGAGCGTCGGCTTCTCCCAGAACGTCCCTGCGAACTCCCCCGCTGCCGCGCCCCCGTCTCGCATGTCTGCGCCGGCACAGAACGCACGACCCTGTCCCGTTACGATCGCCACCCACGCGCCGTCGTCGTCACGAAAGGCGGCGAAGGCGTCGTTCAGTCCCCGCCGCATCTCGGCGTTGATGGCGTTCAGCGCCTGCGGGCGGTTGTAGGTGATCGTCGCCACGTGCCCGTCGAGGTCGTAACCCACGGTGTCGTTCACAGCCGGTCACCCTACGTTGGGCGAAGCTTGGCGGCCCAACCGATGCGCCATGCCAGCGCGCCGAGCACCGACCCGACCGCCGCCAGCTCGAGGGACAGCATCCAGGGCTGGCTCCGGTCGCTGCCGGTCCCGACCCCGTGGGCGATGGCGAGCACCCAGCAGGCGTAAGCCAGCCAGTGCACGGTGCGCCAGGCTCGGTACCCGAGCCGCGCTCGCAGCAAGCTGGTGATGGCGACGGCGGCGAAGACGTCGAGCGCGAGGGCCCCGAGACCCAGCCAGAACGGGCTGTAGGCCGCGCCGAAGGGCACGACGGCGTCGACCCACCGGATCGGCACGTAGCCGTCGACCACCGCGCTGGCGATGTGGATGCCGACGAACACCGGCGCGAGAAGCGCGACGTTGCGGTGCAGCCCCTCGACGACGAAACGGGGCCAGCGATCCCTGACCCAACGGGCGGACATGAGGATGCCGAGCACCAGGGCGACGGTCAGCAGCACCAGGCTCACCGCCCCACTGCCGCGGGTGAGGTACCAGAGCGCCTTGCCGCTCACGCTGCCACCTCCCGGGTGGGCCAGCCCCCGACCCTGACGACGGTGCCGTCGGGCCGCACGAGGCGGGCGGGAAGGTGCCGCGAGTCCAGCCACGCCGGGCTGCGCTCCCCGCGGACGATGGCCGCCGTGGCGGCCACGTTGGCATCGACACAGGTGGCGGCGGCGACCGACACCGTGCGCCAGACGACCTCGGCCGAGCGGCCCGTCGCCGGATCGACGACGTGGTGCAGCTCCTCGCCGCCTCGCGCCCACCGTCGTACGGTCGTGCTCGACGTGGCCACGCCACCGGAGGCCACCAGGACGGTCTCACCTTCTGCCTCCGGGCCGGCGGCGTGCCAGTCGGCCACGCGCACCGACCACCCGTCGTCGGGGGGATCGCCGGCGACGGCGATGTCCCCGCCGAGGCTGACCAGGACTCCGCACCCGGCCGCGCTGGCGGCTGCGTTCGCGGCCCGGTCGGCAGCCAGGCCCTTGGCCGTGGCGCCCAGGTCCAGGCTCACGCCCGGCGGGATCCTGATCAGGTGACGGCGCCGGTCCAGCCAGACCTCCCGCCAACCCGGTACGGCGGCGACGCGGACAAGAGGTCGACCGGTCGGCGGCAGGGCGGCGAAGTCCCGGTCGTAGCCGAGAACGCGCAGGGCCTCACCCACCGTGGGATCCACGTCGCCGTCCGTGAGGCGGGCCGCCCGTAGGGCGGTCTCGACGGCCTCGAGCAGCAACGGGCCGACGTGCACGGGACGGCCGCCGGCCCGGTTGACCTCGGCCAGCTCCGAGTCGTCCCGAAATCGGCTGCACGCGTCGTCGATCGCCGCGACCTCCTGCTCCACTGCGGCACGAGCGGCCGCCAGTCGGCTCGGGTCGGTCGTGAGCACCACCACCCCGGTGCCGAGCGCGCGGTATTCGAACCGACCCATGGCGGCCATCACGACCCGCCCGAGGTGGCGTGGCTCGATCCACTGGAGGAGCTCGACGAGCTCGGGTTGGTCGACGGCGACTGGAGCTGGCCGCTGCTCGACGAGCTCGTGCTGCTGTTGTTCGAGCTGCTGTTGTCGCTCGACGTGGAGGACGGGTTGCTCGACTGGCTCGAGTGGCCCGCGTAGGCCGCCGCCGCCGTCGCCGACAGCGCCCCCGTCAGGGCCAGCCCGCCCGCCAGCGCCCAGCGGGTCAGTCGTGACACCCGCCGCAACCCGAGGGCCCGAGCCCTGATCGCCTGCTCTCGCATCGTGCACCTCCGTGACCGCTCGTCCCCGGCAGTGTGGGCCGGCCAGATGGGGCCGCCCCGGGCGCCGGCTGAGACCCCGCTGGGAAGTCGCCCGCTCGACGGCCCCGGTCCGATTCCCAGCTGGCACCCAGGCGGACCACAGCGGGCTCCCTGATCACCGAAGGAACCTTGTGGTAGCCAGGGGTCGGCCGGGAGGCCGACTCCGGCAGGACGGTCGGCCCGGGAGGCCGGCCCCGGCAGGACGGTCGGCCCGGGAGGCCGACTCCGGCAGGACGGTCGGCCCGGGAGGCCGACTCCGGCAGGACGGACGAGGTGAGCGTGATGGGTGACGGACCGGCGCAGCGGATCCTGGTCGTCGACGACGAGGAGTCGATCGTCGACGCGGTGGCGACGTCGCTGCGCTACGAGGGCTTCGACGTGGCCCGCGCCTCCACCGGACGGGCGGCGCTGGCCTCGGCCCAGGAGCAGCCGCCCGACCTCATCGTGCTGGACGTCATGCTCCCGGACCTCGACGGCCTGGAGGTGACCCGCCGGCTCCGCCAGGACGGACTGCGGGTGCCGGTGCTGTTCCTCACCGCCCGGGACTCCCTCGAGCACAAGATCGCCGGGCTGACCATCGGCGGCGACGACTACGTGACCAAGCCGTTCTCGCTGGCCGAGGTGGTGGCCCGCACCCGGGCGATCCTGCGCCGGACGCAGGGCGAGTCGGAGGGTGACGGCAGGCTCCGGTTCGCCGACCTGGAGATGGACGACGACACCCACGAGGTCTGGCGGGACGGCACCCCCCTGCGCCTCACGGCCACCGAGTTCTCGCTCCTCCGCTTCTTCCTGCTGAACCCCCGCCGGGTGCTGTCCAAGTCGCAGATCCTGGACCACGTGTGGCACTACGACTTCGGCGGCGACCCGAGCGTGGTGGAGACGTACGTGAGCTACCTGCGCAAGAAGCTGGACAAGCTCGGTCCTCCGCTCATCCAGACCATCCGCCTGGTCGGGTACTCGCTGCGAGAGCCAGGGTCGTAGGTGTCACTCCGGGCGCGCCTGCTCATCGCCGTCGGCGCGGTCGCCCTGGTAGCGCTGATCGCGGCCGACGTGGCCACCTATTCGTCGTTCCGGTCGTTCCTCTTCAATCAGGTGGACCAGTCGCTCGAGACGGCCCACCCCCCGCTCGAGCAGGCGCTCAACAGCGGCCAGGCCCTCGACGTCGGCACCGTGGCCCGTCTGGCGCCGGGGATGTTCGTCGAGGTCCGGGGCCCCGGTGGCGAGAACCTGGGCGCGGTGCCGGCGTTCGAGCGGGGCGGCCAGCAGGTGGCTCCCTCGCTCCCGTCCCACATCAACGTGGGCCAGGCGCAGACGGGACCCGGACCAGGCGAGCCCGCCACCTACCTGACGGTGGGACCGGCGACCGGGGGCGGGCCGCAGTTTCGGGTTCGGGCCTCGGCCCTGGTGGGAGGCAACCAGCTCATCCTGGCCGCACCGCTCAGCGACACGTCCGGCTCCCTGCACCGCCTCCTGCTCATCGAGCTGGCTGTCACCGGCGGCGCACTTGCCGCAGCCGCTGTCCTCGGCTGGTGGGTGGTCAGGGTGGGCCTCCGCCCCCTGGAGCAGGTGGAGCGCACGGCGGATGCGATCGCGGAGGGAGACCTCACCCGCCGGGTGCCCGAGGCCCGGCCCACGACCGAGGTGGGCAGGCTGTCCCGCGCCATCAACGCCATGCTCGAGCGCATCCAGGACGCCTTCAAGCAGCGCGACCGGACCGAGGCCGAGCTGCGGCGCTCCGAGGAGCGCCTCCGACGCTTCGTGGCCGACGCCTCGCACGAGCTCCGCACCCCGCTTGCTGCCGTGTCGGCCTACGCCGAGCTCTTCGAGCGCGGCGCACGCGCCCAACCCGAAGACCTCGCACGGGTCATGGCCGGAGTTCGGTCCGAGACGGCGCGCATGGGGCTGCTGGTCGAGGACCTCCTGCTGCTGGCCCGCCTCGACGAGGGGCGACCCCTCGAGCGCCGGCCGGTCGAGCTGGTGCGCGTCGCCGCCGAGGCGGTCGACGCGGCGCGAACGGTCGACTCGTCGTGGCCGGCTCAGCTCGTCGCCAGCCAGCCCGTCGAGGTCACCGGGGACTCCGCCCGCCTGCGCCAGGTCATCGACAACCTGCTGGCCAACGTCCGCGCTCACACCCCGCCCGGCACGAGAACCGCGGTGCGCGTGGCCAGAGAGGGGCCCGAGGCAGTCGTCAGCGTGGCCGACGACGGACCCGGGCTCAGCGCCGACCAGGCGGAGAAGGCGTTCGAGCGCTTCTACCGGGCCGAGGTGTCACGGTCCCGCCAGTACGGCGGCACCGGCCTCGGGCTCTCGATCGTGGCGGCCATCGTCGCCGCCCATGGAGGAACCGTCGGCGTGTCCGACACCGCGGGCGGTGGCGCGACCTTCACCATCCGGCTGCCCGCCGACCAGGCCGGGACGTCACCCGCCGAAGGCAAGGAGCCGTCGGGTCTGTCGGCGCCGTCGTAGCCCGGCCGGCTGCGCGGACTCGTCGCCTTACTCGGTACAACTCAGTACAGCGACCCCCGGGGGCCCCGGCCTCCGCCAACGGCCCGCCGGCTGTCGATGCTGGAGACGGTCGCCACCAGCACGGCGGCAACCCCGATCTCGAGCAGCACCGTCACGAAGCCGCCCGTGTGGATCACGTGGTTCCCGAGGAAGCCACCGACGATCGACCCGACCAGACCCAGCAGAAAGGTCGTCAACAAGCCGATCGGTTGGTGACCCGGCACGAGGAGACGACCAAGACCACCGATGATCAGGCCGACGATGACCGTGCTGATCAAGGCCCAGAGTGCGAGCCCGGGATCACGTTTCCAGCGTACAACCACCCGGCTCCGCGGGCACTAGCGCGGCTGGGGGGCCGGTCCTATGGTTTGCCCATGCCAACCACCGTCAAGGGACTGGACGAGCTCAGGGCCAAGGCCGGCGAGCACCTCGGCTACAGCGACTGGCAGGAGCTGAGCCAGGAGCAGGTCAACCTGTTCGCCGACGCGACCGGCGACCACCAGTGGATCCACGTCGACGTCGAGAAGGCCAAGTCGGGGCCGTTCGGCGGCCCGATCGCCCACGGCTACCTGACCCTGTCCCTAGCCCCCGCCCTCCTCAGCGGCCAGATCGTCCAGATCGAGGGCATGTCCATGGGCTTGAACTACGGGTGCAACAAGGTGCGCTTCCCGAGCCCGCTTCCCGTCGGCGCCACGTACCGCCTCGGCGCGTCCCTCGAGAAGGTGGAGGACGTCGCCGGCGGCGTGCAGGCCAGCATCGGCCTGACGATCGAGGTCCAGGGCCAGGAGAAGCCGGCGTGCGTGGCCGAGGTCGTCTATCGGTACTACGACTGAGCCCCGCCCTCCTCGTGCACGCCGGCCGCCACCGCCCCGGCGCGGGCAGGATCCACGCCGGCCTGCCCGACCAGGTAGCACGCGATCGGAGCGGCGGTGCGCTCGGACTGATGGGCGGCGACGGCCGCCAGCGCGAGAAGCTGCTCGACAACGGCCTCCTCCGGCGGCGGGACGCCCAGTTCGTCGGCGAAGATCCTGATCCATTCATCGGCGGTCACGAGAAGGCCTCCTGACGCAGTACGGAACGACGAGGTGAAGACAATTGGCCAGCAGTGTGAGACTCGACGGCAAGATCGCCCTGGTCACCGGGGCGTCGAAAGGCATCGGGGCCGCCATCGCCCGCGCCCTCGCGGAGAACGGGGCGCGCGTCATGCTCTCCTCCCGCAAGCAGGAGGCCCTCGAGAAGACGGCGGCGAGCATCGATGGCGAGACGGCGGTGTTCGCCGCCCACGCAGGTGACCCGGAGCAGGCCCGCGCCTGTGTCGCGGCCACCATCGAGCGCTTCGAGGGTCTGGACATCCTCGTCAACAACGCCGCCACCAATCCCTACCTGGGTCGCGCCGTCGACATCGACCTCCCTCGGTACGACAAGACGATGGAGGTGAACCTGCGGGCGCCGTTGGTATGGACGCAGGAGGCATGGCAGCAGGCCCTCCAGGCGACGGGCGGCACGGTCGTGAACATCGCGTCCGTCGGTGGGATGACCCACGGCGGCCCCATCGGCATCTACGACGTCACCAAGGCGGGGCTCATTCACCTGACCAAGCACCTCGCCACCGAGCTCGGGCCGCAGGTGCGGGTGAACGCCATCGCCCCAGGCCTGGTCAAGACCGATTTCGCCCGCGCCCTGTGGCAGTCCGGCGGCGACGAGAGCTCCTGGCCGTGGCCGCTGAAGCGTCTGGGCCGGCCCGAGGACATCGCCGACGCAGCCGTGTTCCTGGCCAGCGAGCTCTCGTCGTGGATCACCGGCCACGTCCTGGTCGTCGACGGAGGCGGTTCACTGGGGAGCCTCGGCGCCAGCGGGTGACGCCGGGCGCGTCACGGTGAGTCTGTCGTTCCTCTTGTGCATTGTCCTAGTTCCACATCTGGTCGAAAGTGGGCGCTGCGCCTGCAGCCGCCTCTCCACTTTCGACAAGATGCGGAACAGAAGGACGGTGCCGGCGCGGCCCGACGTGCTCAGACGATCCTCGACCCGTGCTCGGCCCAGTACCGATCGCGCAGGACGCGCTTGTAGAGCTTGCCGGTCGGCAGCCGGGGCAGGCCGGGATCGAAGTCGACCGAGCGTGGACACTTGTAGCTCGCCAGGTGGGCGCGGCAGAAGAGGATCAGCTCCCGTTCCAGGTCCGGCCCCGGCTCGGTCCCCTCGGCCGGCTCGACGACGGCCTTCACCTCCTCGCCGAGGTCCTCGTTCGGCACACCGATCACGGCTGCGTCGAGCACCTTCGGATGGGTGAGGAGGACGTTCTCGGCTTCCTGCGGGTAGATGTTCACGCCTCCCGAGATGATCATGTACGTCCGCCGGTCGGTCAGGTACAGGTACCCGGCGTCATCCAGGTAGCCGACGTCGCCGACCGTGCTCATGGTCCCCGTCGGGTCGCGTGACTCGGCCGTCTTCTCCGGGTCTCTCCAGTACTCGAAGTTCGTGGCTCCCCGGAACCACACGGTCCCCGCCGTTCCGACCGCACACTCCTTGCCGTCGTCGTCGAGGATCACTGGCTCGCCGAGCACGGGACGCCCGACCGTGCCCCGGTGCGCGAGCCACTCGCCAGAGTCGCAGAAGGTGCAGCCGTTGCCCTCGGTCGCCGCGTAGTACTCGACGATGATGGGGCCCCACCACTCGATCATCTGCTCCTTCACGGGAACCGGACACGGCGCGGCGGCGTGGATGATGGTCTCCAGCGACGACACGTCGTACGCCAGCCGGACCTCGTCGGGCAGCTTGAGCATCCGGCTGAACATGGTCGGTACCACCTGGGAGTGGGTGACCCGGTGCTGCTCGACGAGGCGGAGGAACTGCTCGGCGTCGAAGCGCTCCATGATGATCGATGTCGCACCCAGCCGCAGCGACAGCGACACGCTGGCCTGCGGCGCCGAGTGGTAGAGGGGAGCCGGCGAGAGGTACACCATCCCTTCCCGCATCCGCCACAGCCCTTGCAGGAACGCGAGCAGCGCCAGCGGGTCGCCCGGGTGCGCGTCGGGCATGGGACGGAGGATGCCCTTGGGCCGACCGGTGGTCCCCGACGAGTACAACAGGGCCAGCCCGAGCTGCTCGTCGCCGACAGGAGCGGCTGGGTAGGGGGCCACCGCCTCCTCGTAGGGCTGGAAGGGCCCGTCGTCACCTCGGCCACCCACCATCAGGAACAGCTCGACGTCGTGGCACAGGGGCGCCGCCGCCGACGCGACGTCCCGCTTGGCTTCCGAGGTGATGAGGATGCGGGCTTGACAGTCGTTGACGATGTAGGCGACCTCGTCGGCCGTGAGGTAGGAGTTGACGCATGTGTAGTACAGCCCGGTCCGTTCGGCGGCGGCCTCGGTCTCGAGGTACCGGGCGTTGTTCTCCATGAAGATGGCCACGTGATCTCCACGCCGGAGACCACGGTCCCTGAACAGATGCGCCAGCCGGTTGGCCCGGGCTTCCAGCTCACCGAAGGTGACGGTCTCCCCCGTCGTCGCCATGACGAACGCCGCCCGATCGGGATGTCGCCTGGCGTGCTCCCCGGGGTACATGAGCTCTGACCGCTAGGCGGCCGAGGCGCCCGCGCCGAGACCGGCGCCGACCCGCCGGCCGGCCTGCCAGAGCAGGAGGCGGCCGTTGAGCCAGCCCGGTGTCGTGCGGAGGGCGCGGGGCGCGAGCGCGAACGCGCGCGATGCCGTCGACTGCACACGAACGAGCTGCTGCTCGCGGCTCCGGTCCCACGCGAACCCGAACTGCTCGCGCAGCGGCTCCGGCGTCGTGCCGACCGCGACGAGGCGATGGAGGGCGAGCGCCGGTGCCAGCGCCACCCGCACACCCACCGGAAGCGACGGGTACAGGACGTCGCCGCCGAGACGCCGGCCTTCGTCGGAGACCTCGAGCGTCGCCACCATCTCGTCCACGTAGGCGCGGAACTCGTCCAGGCTCGCCGGCTGGTCTCCCACGGGCAGACCGAAGACCTCGGCGACGAGCATCATCTCCCGGTAGTAGGTGGCGGCGTCAGCGGGAGACAGCTCCTCGACCATGTCCGTGTAGGCCCGCAGCGCCGAGTCGGTGAGGGTGGCGTGCACCCACAGCAGGTTGGCGGGATCGTTGGCCCGGTAGCTCGTCCCCGTCACGAAGTCGTGGATGCGCTGGATGCGCCGGCCCACGGCGGCAGCGAGCTCTTCGGAGCCGAAGACCACGGCGTAGGTCGCCTCCAGGGTGCCCTGCAGGCGGCGGAACGGGTTGGACTGGAAGTCGCTGTGGTCGGCCACGCCCTGGGCCACGGCCGGATGGGCGAGCTGCAGGAGCAACGCCCGCCCGGCGGCGAGGAACAGCGCCGGCTCGGCGTTCACCCGCCGGACCACCGAGTCCCTGGGGAAGAGGTCAGCCACCTCCGCGACCGTCCTTCAACTCCACGATCACCTCGAGGTACCACTCGGCTCCGACGTTGCGGGCCGTCTCGACCCCTCCCCGCCTCACCTGCGCCACCATGCCCGGCACGACGTCGGCTTCGAGGTAGTCCCGGTAGGGGCCCTCGGTGTCGGGCTCGGGCACGACCGCGACCCGGTCGCCCCCTATCTGCACGAGCAGGTGATCGAAATCGTGCCGGTGCACCTCGCTCTCCTCGCCCGGGGCCAACCGCAGCTCCCATACCCGGACCCGGTCGTCCTCGAACAGAAGCTTCGTCCCCACACCCCCCAGTGCTCGCTCATCGGCCACGGCCGTATCATCGCAGACCGTGACCCATCGCCTCCGGAGCGCGACGCTGGCCTGCTTCGAGGCGGCTTGGATGACCCTGAGAAGACTGTAGGAGTTGCCTGAGGATGACCACCGAGGACACGAGCGACCTGACAGGGGTCCACCACTTCGCCCTGACCGTCACCGACCTCGCTCGGAGCACGCCCTGGTACGAGCGGGTCCTCGGGTTGACCGTGCTACGCCAGGTCGAGGTGGCCGGCGTCTCGTTCGTCACCCTCCACTCGGCCTCCGATGAGCTCATCCTGACGCTGTACCAGCACCCTGCCAACCGCCGGGAGCCCTTCCAGGAGACGCGCACTGGGCTGGACCACATCAGCTTCGGGGTCGCCAGCAGGGCCGAGTTGAAGCAATGGCGCGAGCGTCTGAACGACAACGGGGTCGAGCACTCGCCCGTCGCCGAGGATCCGTTCGGCGCCGTGCTCGTCTTCCGGGACCCCGACAACATCCAGCTCGAGCTGGTGGCGCCAGAGTAAGCAGCGTGAATCCGTCGTTTCGGCTGCTCCCGGTCAGGGTAGGGCGCACCACCAGCACTCTGTTGGGGTCACGGTGGGGAGGTGCCTCAGGGTGTTCGGCGAACCAGAGCAGGGTCATCGAGTGGTCGTCCCCTGGGGGGTCGACGGCGTGATGGGAGTGGTCAAGCGGGTCTACGGCCCGCCCGGCCAGCGGCGGGCCTTGGTGGCGGTCCCCATCCAGAGCTCATCGGGCGAGACCCTGGACGAGACGACGGTGAGCGTCTCGCTGCGGGCGCTGGACAGGGCCCGGTTGCTGCCGGTCAGCTGACCACCCGTTCGGGGTAGCCAGGGAAACGTCCTGCCCAGGCCGCTCGCCCGTACCGTCACCCCGGGCCGGACAACGGGAGGGAAAGACCGGGACCCGGTGAATCTCTCGACCCCATGTCGGCGTCAGTGGTACGGGACATCGAGCTCCCCGGTCGGGGCCAATGCCGGGTACGCCAGCTCCAGGGCCCCCAGGGCGCGCCGACCGCCCTCCTGCTCCACGGCTGGACGGCGACGGCCGACCTCAACTGGGGCGCCTGCTACGCCGGCCTCTCCGAGCACGTCAACGTCGTGGCTCTGGACCAGCGGGGCCACGGTCGCGGCGTCCGGGGCTCGTTCTCACTCGAGGCGTGTGCCGACGACGCCGCCGCCCTCATCGAGATCCTCGGCACGGGCCCGGTCATCGCGGTCGGCTACTCGATGGGTGGACCAGTGGCGACGCTCCTGTGGCGTCGGCACCCCGAGCTGGTGGCCGGGATGGTGCTGTGCGCCACCGCTTCCCATTTTGCCGTGACGTCGTTGGAGCAGCTTGCGCTCTCCGCGCTGGCGGCCTTCGCCCGCCCGGCCGGCAGGGTGCCTCGCCCAGCCCTGCGAACGATGCGCGCCCTCGCCGGCGGCGTCCGCAGCTGGACCGGGCCTGGTTGGCGCCGGGCGGCGCTCGACGTGATCGGACGCCACGACCTGACGGCCATCCTCCAGGCCGCCCGGGCGCTCGTCGGCTATCGATCCGACTCCTGGCTCGGCGTCATCGAGGCGCCGGTGGCGGTCGTCATGACCACCGCCGACCATCTGGTGCCTCCCGGCCGTCAGCTCCGCCTGGCCCAGGCCATCCCGGCCTGCTCGCTCTTCGCCGTCGACGGCGACCACGGTGTCTGCAGCCTGCGACCGGAGCGGTTCGTTCCCGCCCTCCTCGCCGCCCTGGCCGACGTCGGTTCGCGGGCGGAGAACCGTCGCGGCCTCCTCCCGCCGCCCGTCGCTGCCTGAACAACGGCGGCGGAGTGTCCGCCGGCGATATCGTGGCCGCGGGCCGGCGGGAGGGCAGCGTGCACGATCCCAATCTCCAGTCCCTGCGCAAGGCCGCCCGCGTGACGGTGGTCGCCACCTTCTGCTTCATGGTGGGCAAGTACGTCCTGCACGACTCGCAGCTCACGGTCATGGCCACCTTCACCGCCGTGGCCCTCACCGGAATCGCCGACTTCGGTGGTTCGCCCTGGGGCCGGACGCGGGCCAACCTGGCTGCGGCCGCGGCCGGGCTCGTCCTCGTGCCCATCGGGACCTGGGTCTCGCAGGTCACGTGGACGGCGTCGGTGGCAATGTTCCTCGTCGTCCTCGTCGTGTCGTTCAGCGGCATCTACAGCGGGTACTTCGCCGCCGGATCGATGGCCGTGATCCTGTTCTACGTCGTCGCGTCGGGCATCCCCGCTCCGGCCAGCGCCATCCCGGCCCGTCTGGAAGGGGTGGCTCTGGCTGGCGGGCTGGCCACGATCGCTGGCGTCGGTCTGTGGCCGCTGTACACGCGCAACAGCCTCCGAGAGCGACTCGCGACCGCCCTCACAGCTGTCAGCGAGCTGCTGTCCGCCCTGTCGTTCGATGCCGCAGTCGAGCCAGAGGAGCTGGAACGGCGCCGGGCGGCCCCGCGCCAGCGCGCCCGCGACGTCCGTACCTACCAGGCGACGATGGGCCCCCAGGGCGCTGCCGGCCCCACGTCCGTCCAGAGGTCACAGATGGCCCTCCTGCACGGGATCGAGCGCATGGAGGACGTCATCAACCGGCTGCTCGACGCGCTGGTCGCGACCATGGCGCGCACCCTCGACGCCTGCGCACGGAGCCTGCTCGACCAGGGCGACCCTCCGGAGCTCGGTCCGGTCCTGTCGGCCAAGGAGGACTTCATCGCCGTGGCCGAGGAGGCGTTGGGCGATCTGCTGGCTCATGACGCCGACCATGCGCTGTTCGCCAGCAGGGTCGACCGCACCCTCGAGACCAGGGAGCTGGCCACCGGGGTGCTCATGGCGGCCGTTCACACCCGTATCGCCGACGGCGTCGACGCCATCATCAGCACCGAGATGCCCGGACCGGCCACCCTGCGTCCGGTCACCCCGGGCGACAGCCGAGCCTGGCACAAGTGGGCGCGCCGGGCTCGAAACAACCTGAGCCTCGGTTCGGTCCACCTTCGCAACAGCCTCCGGCTGGCAGTCGGGCTCACCCTGGCGCGCATCGCGGTGGGCGCTTTGGACCTGCAGCACGGGTTCTGGGTCGTCTTCGCCACGCTGACCATCCTGCGAACGACAGCCAGCACGACCCGCGCCACTGCAGTGGAGGCGCTGGCCGGCACCGTGCTGGGCTTCGGGGCCGCGGCGGGGCTGGCGGCCGCCTTCGGTGGCCACCTGCTGGCGTATGCGGCCGTGCTTCCCATCGTCATCTTCCTCGCCTTCTACACGGCCACGGTCGTCAACTTCATCGTCGGACAGGCGTGCTTCACCGTGTTGATCGTCGTGCTCTTCAACATCCTCCAGCCCCTCGGGTGGAAGATCGGGCTCCTCCGCCTGGAGGACGTGGCCGCGGGGGCGGGCGTCGGGGTCGCCATCGGGCTGCTGATCTGGCCGAGGGGGGCGTCAGGTCAGCTCAAGGGAGCGCTCGCAGATCTCCTGGAGTGCGGGCGCGCCTACGCGAGCAGGACGTCGCGCGCACTGCTGCCCGGCGTGGCCGAGCCGCTGGAGGCCGACGAGCTCCGCAAGCGGGTGCTGGGGGTAGCCGTGCGCACCGAAGACGTCTTCGCGCAGTATCTGGGCGAGCGCAAGGGTGGCGCCGATCCCGAGGTGTGGTCCGCGATCCTCATCGCCGGACACCGGCTCTGGTACAGCGCCGACGTCATCGCCAGCATGCAGGCCCCAGAGGACACCCCCTGTCCGTGCTCCGGCTTCATCAGCGCCCTGGAGCACTGCACCACGCGGGTGTCGGACGGGTACGGCGATGTCGCCCACGCGCTCCGCTCTGGCGCGTTGGTGCGCGGGCTCGACTCCCCGGACGCGCTCACGCACCAGCTCGGACCTCAGGCAACCGGCTGCGCCCAGGCCATGGAGGGCTCGTCGCAACCGGCGGAGGTCATGTCCGGTGTTCACCTCTTCGAGCTGAGGTCGTGGCTGCTCGAGCTCACCGACGACCTGCGCCAGCTCGAGCAGCTGGTGCTGACGCTCGACGGCCAGGCACAGCCCGGACGAGATGGCAGCGAGGGGGTCTCCCAGGACGGCAACCAGTTGCCCGCGAGCGGGGAGGCGACGAGGATCTGAGGTGCACCTCGGGTGCACGTCCGTCACGTCGAAAGGGAGCCCATGCCAGAGACGACAACCGCCACCGCGGCCGGCACGATCGACATCGGCGGGGACCTCACTGTCCAGCGCATGGGCTTCGGCGCCATGCGCCTGACCGGGCGGGGGATCTGGCGTGAACCGGCGGACCCGGAGGAGTGCCGGGCCGTGCTCCGCCGGGCGATCGAGCTGGGCATCGACTTCATCGACACCGCCGACTCGTACGGCCCCGAGGTCAGCGAGCGCCTCATCGCCGAGGCGCTGCACCCCTACCCCGAGAACCTCGTCATCGCGACCAAGGGTGGTCTCGTGCGACCCGGTCCCGGCCGGTGGGATCCCGACGGACGCCCCGAGCACCTCCGGGCCGCGTGCGAGGGCAGCCTCCAGCGCCTCCGTCTCGACCAGATACCGCTCTACCAGCTCCACCGGCCCGATCCGCGCGTTCCCCTCGAGGAGTCGGTGGGCACGCTGGCCCAGCTGAAGGACGAGGGCAAGATCCGCCACATCGGCCTGTCCAACGTCGACGAGGCGGAGCTCCATCGGGCCATGGCGGTCACGCCGATCGTGTCCGTGCAGAACCTGTTCAACCTGGGCAACCGTGGCTCCGGGGCCGTGCTCGACGTGTGCGAGACCGAGCGGCTGGCCTTCATCCCGTGGGCCCCGATCGCCCAGGGGGCTCCCGGTGGGCGCGCCCTGTCCCGTATCGCATCCGCCCACGGGGCCACCCCGCACCAGACGGCCCTGGCGTGGCTGCTGGCTCGATCGCCGTTCATGCTGCCGATCCCCGGCACCGCCTCCGTCGCCCACCTGGAGGAGAACGTCGCCGCCGCCTCACTCCGGCTCGGTCAGGCCGAGGTCGACGAGCTCGGCCTGTGACGGCCGTCACCCGTGGGTGACCCTCCACCACGCAGCCTCCTCCTCACCGAGGGGAGTCGACGGGGGACCGTCGGTGGGCCACAGCTCGGTGGCGACCCGACGCCAGTTCGCAGTCGCCTCGAGCCGCCCCAGGATGGCGAGCAGCCCGAAGTTGATGCGCTGGAGGATGACGAACGCGGGTGGCAGGCCCGCCCACTTGATGACGTCGCCGTCGGTGGCCCGGCCCGTGAGGTAGCGCCGGGAGACCTGGCTGGCGTAGTCCGCGGTGATGGTCGTGACCTCGTCGTTACGGATCGGACCCCAGAACACCTCGGAGAACTCGGCCAGACGCTCGTCGGGCACCGGCGCTCCGGGCGCGATGAACCCGGCCCGCTCGATGGCCACCCGTAGGGCGGCGGCGTCGGGCTCGATGACGGCGCTGCGGACGATCGCGAACAGGGCCGCTGTGTCCTCGGGCGTGAACCTCTTGACCAGGCCGAAGTCGAGAAACGTCACCTGCCCACCGGGAGCGAACAGATAGTTGCCGGGGTGCGGGTCACCGTTGAACGCCCGCATGCGGTATAGACTGCGAAACACGAACCGGAAGATGGCTTCGGCTGCCAGGTCGCGTTCCGACTGCTCCCACCGCTCCATGTCGACGAAGCGAACGCCGTCGGCGAGCTCGGTGGTCAGCACCCGTCGGCCGCACAGCTCGGCGACGACCTCAGGGACGTGGATGAAGGGGTGCCCCCGGTACCAGTCGGCGAAGGCGCGCTGGTTGGCCGCCTCCAGCTGGTAGTCGAGCTCCTCGGTCAACCGGGCTCTCAGCTCGTCGCCGACGGCCCGCACGTCGAGCCCCGAGAACAGCAACGGCAGCCCGAGCGACGCCAGGTCCAGGTTGTCGAGGTCGGCCCGGATGGCATCGTCGATGCCGGGGTACTGGACCTTGACCGCCACCGCCCGCTGGTCCCTCGTGATGGCCCGGTGCACCTGGCCGATGGAGGCGGCGGCGATCGGCACGGGGTCCCACTCGCCGAACAGCTGGCCGAGCGGCGCGCCGAGGTCCGCCTCGACGACCCCCCTCGCCAGCTCGCCGCTCATCGGTGGGGCGTCCTGTTGCAGCTGCGCCAGAGCGTCGCGCGCGGCGTCCGGCATGGCGGTGTCGAGAAAGCTGGCCAGCTGGCCCAGCTTCATCAAGGCGCCCTTCATGTTCCCGAGCGTCGTCGCCACCTGCTCTGCCGTGCGGAGCTCGAGCTCGGCGTCGAGCTCTTCCCGACGCGCCGCCGAGGCGAACACGCGTCGGGCCCGGTTCGCCGCCGCGCCCGCGCCGACCTGGGATGCCA
>VAWP01000165.1:7759-11022 GCA_005888295.1 Actinomycetota bacterium | reverse complement strand
GTGGCCGCTCGTGGAGGTGCTCGTCGACCACCTTGGCGAGTTGGATTACGCCCCGCAGCACATAGACAGGTTCACGCCCTCCCGGCTCCGACGGCTGCTCCAGGACGTCGGGCTCGAGGACGTACGCGTGCATCCATACCTCGCGCTCGCTCCCTTCGCGGCAGCGCTCGGTTGGCGGCTGGCGGACACGCTCGCCCAGCTCGAGCGTGGCCCGGTCGAGCGGGTGGCGGGACTCCTGCTCCTGGGCACGGGCTCCAAGCCCCCCGGATGACAGGGGACGCTGCGGCCTACCCGAAGGGGACGGTCACCGGACCGGGCTGGGGTAGGTAGACGGCAAAGAAGTCACGGTCGTCGGGGACGAGGTAGCGGTTGACGGACTGGTTCGGATTGGGTCCCACCATCGTCGGGACGAGACCGGGGTTGTGGGTGTAGGTGATGAGCGTGTGCCATTCAGGATTGATGTCGAACTCCATCGCCCGCACCGCGCCGGCGTGCTGGAGGATCTTGGCGAGGGTGATCACCGTCTGGCTGTCGGCGGCTACGTACATCAGATTGCCGCGAGCATCGATGCCGACGCCGGTGCGCCAGACGCGGGTGCGGCCGCCGAGCGTGTATCCCCACTGTGGGCTGTCCGGGTTGTCGTTCAAGAAGGGATTCAGCTGTCCGTCCCAGACGATCGGAACCAGGCTCTGGCGGGACCACGCCACGTCCGGCCCCGTGGTGGGGCCGCCGTTCCACTTCACGATGTCGACGCGACCGTCGACATAGCCAACGAGTGTGCCGTTGCCGTCCTTGAGCGGCTCGTTCATGCGGCCATTGTCCGTCGAGCCGTTGTCGCCGTCCGTGTAGGTGAATCCGCCGTTGAAGGTCGCGAGCAGTCGCGAGCGCTGGCTGTCGGGAACCATCATCGGCCCGCGCACCGCCGCGTTCGGCGGCTCATAGCGGCCCGGGTAGTACCCGAGCTGGGTGCGCGTGTGATCGAACCAGGTGACGTAGGCGACGAGCTGGGGGTAGTCGAGCTCAGGGCGGTACGTCGTCACCAGCATCGGTGGGCCACCATTGACCGGCGGCGCCCCGGTCGGGTTCCAGACCCCTTCGCCAGGAAGCGGGCTCGGGAAGACCGGGCTGATCGGCGGCGGCCATGGAGCGGCGGGCGCGGTCCCCGGTCGGTTCGCCCCGACGGCTGGCAGGCTCTTCCGCTGCGGCCCACCCTTCTTTGGTGCGTTGTGGTTGTAATAGGCCGACTCGATGTGGTCCGCCGCCCAGTTTCCGAAGGGGACCCTGTGTCTGACCCACTCGACGCTGTTCACGCTCCAGGAGGTGCTCGTGGGTCGTACCATCCAGGTCGTATAGGAAACGATCGCCCACGCCAGCACCCCGAGGAGGGGCACCGCGATCAAGATGCGCCGATATCGGCGCCGGCGCCTGGCCGCAGGATCACGCAGCCGCTCCCGGCGAGCTGCACGTCGGAGGCGGCGCGCCGAGCTGGGCGGTGAGTCTGCCGCATCCGGCGGAGCACTCACATCAGGATCGGAGCTGGACTCTCGCAGACCGCTCATCCGGTGACGTCCCCACCCCCTGCTGCGGATGCTGCGGACACTCGCCTTAATTTTAACCGCGATCCCGACGGCCCCATGGCGGCTGGCAGTTCTGGGCTTCAGGCCGCCCGACCTGGACAAGACCAACGCCGCAACGGGTCGACGACGCCAGCCCGGACCGCACCGCCGACCCTGGCCGAGATCGTGGGTAACGAGATCGGATCGGAGGACTGACTCCCCCGGGTCGAGCTGAACGCCTGAGGCGTTGACCCTCGGCTCCTCCTGCACTACCGTGCTCGCCACCACAACCGAGCTGGGGGGCTGGAAGCGTGGCGGATGACATCACGCAGGAGGTGGTGGGCGTTGACCAGCTCCGGCCGGCCGCCGCTTACCTGGCCGGGGTGGACGTGGCGGAGGGGCTCCGAGCACGGGGTCTCGACCACAGGGGGGTGCAGGCGATGAGTGATCCGGGCATGTCCGCCGCCTCCTCGGACCACGAGTGGCTGACCCCCGGCCGGCACGTCGAGGTGCGGAACCGCTTCACGGGGTCCTGGAGCCGGGGCTTCGAGCTGGCCGAGATCGTCGATGGCGGCTTCAAGGTTCGTCGGCTGTCGGACGGGAGCGTCCTTCCGACCCTGTTCCTCCCCGAAGACGTCCGGCCTCGCCCCGCGAAGAAGGCCGGACTCTGGTGGTACCGCTGAGCGGGAGGCCTACGCTCAGCGTATGGACGCCGAGCGGGCCATCACCAACCTGATCTTCGCCTACGCCGAGCGCATCGACGCCGGAGACTACGAGGGCGTCGCCGATCTGTTCGCAGCCGGGAGGATCACGGCCGAGGGTACCGACACCGTCCGATCCGGGCGAGACGAGATCCTGGCGATGTACCGGCAGACGACCCGCATCCACGAGGACACGGGCACGCCCAGGACCAAGCACGTGACCACCAATCTCATCATCGACGTGGACGACGAGAGCGACACGGCGCGGGCACGCTCGTACTTCACCGTCCTCCAGGCCGCGCCCGGCCTCGACCTCCAGCCCGTCATCGCCGGGCGGTACCACGACCGCTTCGAGCGCTCTCATGGCTCCTGGTGCTTCACCGAGCGCCACATCATCTGCGACCTCTTCGGCGACCTGAGCCACCACCTGCTGTAGCCCACTACCGTTGTCGGCCGTGGCCATCGGCAACGGAGGGCAGCGAGGACGGCTCGGCCTGGTCGGCACGGCCGTCACTCTGGTCGCCGCAGCGGCGCTGGCGGCGTGCAGCACGACGAGCCCGGCCGCCGTGCATGGCGCCACGACTGTTCCGCCGACGACCACCACGTCCACGACCGCCTCCACGACCACGACCGATCCCGGACTGCTGCCCCAGACACCCGACAAGCCGTCAGCCAGCGGCCCCGTGTTCGACACGGGCGTCAACGATCTGTGGTCGGCCGTCCAGACCGACGACCCCCAGAAGGCGATGCCGTTCTTCTTCCCATTGACGGCGTACGTCCAGGTCAAGGCCATCTCCAACCCGGAGAGTGACTGGCACAACCGATTGGTGGCGGCCTACGACCGCGACATCCATTCGCTGCATCTGAGCCTCGGTCCGAACGCGTCCCAGGCTCAGCTCGTCGGAATAGACGTGCCGTCATCTCGAGCTCAGTGGATCACCCCCGGTGTCGAGTCCAACAAGGGCAGCTACTGGCGGGTGTACGGGACGAGGATCCGCTACACGGT
>VAWP01000165.1:0-7664 GCA_005888295.1 Actinomycetota bacterium | reverse complement strand
CTTCTCGCACGTTGCCATCGTCAACAGCGCCCGCGTGCTCGGCGCAGAGCTACGAGCTCCCGACACCCCGTAGCCCCGCCCAGGCCAGCTCCGCGATGCGCCGGGCGAGCTCGTCAGGATCGATCTCGATCCCCCGGCCGCCGGCGCCGTCGTCGAGCACACCCAGCGAACGCCGCGCCACCACGTGGCTGCTCGCGCCCTCTGCCATCCCGACCACGGCGTAGGCGAGCAAGCGTCGGTGAGACGTGTCGACGTCGGCGTCGATTCGGTCGGCGACAGCTTCGGCGATCGAGTCCTCGACGCGGCGCACGGCCGCGCTGAACTCCTCGTCGCGCCGGGCCAGGCTCCCGAACAGCAGCCGGAAGGCGTTCTCGTGTACTGCGACGAAACGGAAATAGGCGGCGAAACCGGCCTCGACCTGTTGGCGCGGCCCCGTGGCCGTGGCGGTGGCCTTGGTGATGGCCTCCATGAGCCGGGCGCCCACGTCGTCGAGGAGCTCGAGATAGAGAGCCCGCTTCGACCGGAAATGCTGGTACAGCACGGGCTTCGTGACACCGGCGGCCTCGGCGATGTCGTCCATCGACGTGACGTGGAACCCGTTGGCGGCGAAGGCCTCGAGTGCCACGTCGAGAAGCTGGCGCCGACGCTCGGCCGCGGGCAGGCGGGGGCCGCGCCCAGGGTCGGCGCGGTCGGGAGCCGTCATCGTCCCAACGGTAATTGGTGACACCGGCCAGAGCCGGCCAGGCAGGAACCTCCGCGCCGGCGGCGAATCATGCAAGCCATGGCTGGTCCGCAGGGGAAGCCGCCATCAGAATCGCGGCGACCTCCTGAGCCCCTTCGCCCCATTCCCGCGGCGCAAGCCGGCATCACGCTGCTGATGGTCCAGGCCCGGCGTCGGCGCTACCGGCGGGTGTTCCCACCGCGCGGGTAGCTCGACCGCGAGCAGCGTTCCCTGACGCCAACGTCAGAAATACGTTACATTCGCCTGCTGGCGGCAGGTATGGGCCCGGCGAGGTCGAAAACGACCAGGTAGAAGATCTGCTAGCGGGCTGCTGGGAGGCGCAATGCGAGGGATAAGGGTGGGGATCGCAGGAGTGGGCGCAGTGGCGCTGGTGATAGCGGGAGCCGGCATGGCCGCGGCCGTCAGCACCGGGGGCTACAGCCCGAGCCAGCAGGACTGCGCGCCCAACGCCGACGCCAGCACGACCCAGACGGCCCAACCCGGCTGCCACAACTTCAAGGTCAACGTGGCGGACGGCTCCGGCCGTCGTTATGCACAGTTCGGCATCGGTCAGGAGGCCCAGAACGAGAACCCGCACTCGGCCGACGCGTCCGTGACGCCCAACGGCCAGACCCCGGGGCAGCCGGCTTCCGGACCCTCGGTGGGTACCAGTGTGGAGACGGCCAACGGGCCGTCTGTCACCCCAGCGGTGCACACGGGCACGCCCGACGGGTCGGCCGCCAGCCTGCTGACCGGGGGCCAGGTCTACCTCGGCGCCGACGACAACCTCGATACGGGGGAGCACGACGGTGTCGACGGCCAGTACGGCACGCAGAAGTCCGTCAACGGTCCCTCCGACGGTGGTGACATCGAGGTCAACTGGCACCCGGCCCAGACGACCACCTGGCTGGCGGACCTCATGGTGCTCGCCCACGGAGGATCGCCGGCGCCGATCGCCGAGAACCCGGTCCCGGTGGCCGACGCCGGCGGCGGTAGCTGCGCCGACGGGACCTGCATCGGTGTCTACACCGCCCGGCGCAGCATCTACCAGGGCGGCGGTGCCGGCCCCAGCGGGCAGAGCCGCGACGCCTACAACTACCAGGGCAAGACCTGGGACCCCTATGACTGCAACAGCGGCGACCCCAAGAGCGAGCAGGCCTGCATCACCGAGGGCGGCCACAGCATGGACTGGTACCGCCAGCAGGAGGCCCACAACGTCTACGTCGAGCCCGGCGTGACCGTGTACGAGGACCCCGATCCGCAGGCGTCACCGGCCGGGCCGAAGCAGCTCTATCCGTTGCCGTCGGCCTACGCCGGGACGTGCGGCGTCGCCGCTGGCGGGGGTGCCGCCAAGGCACCTGGGTCCCCCGTGACCAACGGCGCGGGTCAGGTCGTGGTGTCGCCGACCAAGTGCTGAGTTGGGGTGTACACCCCGAGAAGGGGTCGTTACCATTGTTGAGGGAAAAATTCAGCGTGGGTCGTTGACATCTAGGTGGTTACACCGTCGCCATGGTGCTGCGGCGTGGCAACGTCGGCCCCGTTCGGGGGGTAAATGGGCGATGACAGCTCAGTGGAGTGCTGCGGTCCGACGTCGGAGTAGCAAGAAAGAGTCAGTCCGGGGATGGCGTCGAAGGTCAGCTGCGCTGCTCCTGGCCGGCGCAACCCCAGCTGTGCCGCTCGCCTTCCTCGCCGCCCTCACACCGAGCACCCCGGCGGTCGCCGCTCCACCCGGCTCGGCAGGGAAGGGATCATCCGGCGGCGTCTTCGAGCCGAGGGCGCCGTACAACGCCACCTTCTTCTATCCCTGGTACTCGAACGGTTCGTCCGACGGCAGCTTTTGGCAACACTGGCAGGGCTCGGTATCCCCCAATATCGGCCATACGCCCCCCGCGAACTGGTTGTCCCATTACCTGCCGGCGGTGAACAACACGAGCGCCTACACCCCCTCGACCCAGCTGTACAACTCGAGCGATGTCAACGTCTTCAACTGGCAGGTTGGTCAGATGAAGGCAGCCCACCAGGCCGTTGCCATCTCCTCCTGGTGGGGCCAGGGAGATCCGAGCGATACGAACTTCAACACCATCATGCGGTACATGAACCCGGCGACGTCCGCCGACCCCACCAACCCGTACCCGAACCTGCGGTGGGCCGTGTACTACGAGCAGGAGGGCTACGGCGACCCGAGCGTGCAGCAGATCGATAGCGACCTGAACTACATCAAGAGCCACTATGCCAACCAGCCCGGCTACCTGACGATCGGCGGCAAGCCGGTCGTGTTCGTGTACAACGCCAAGGACTGCAATTGCGCCGATTGGTGGACCAGCGACGTCACCCGGTGGAAGCAGGCCCGATCCGACACTGGGTTCTACGTCAACATGAAGATCGACCCGGTGGTCTACGGAGGCGTCAACCCCAGGGTCATGGACGGCTGGCATGAGTACGGGCCCACGAGCCGCACCGATCAGTACGGGCGGTACTACTACATGATCAGCCCGGGCTTCTGGCGTGAGCAGGACCCGCCCGTTCTGGCCAGGGATCCCGTCGCCTTCGCCAACGCGGCCAAGGCGATGGCAAGTGCAAATGTCACCTGGAAGCTGACCGAGACCTGGAACGAGTGGATCGAAGGGACCTCCGTCGAGCCCGGCATCGACGCCAACTGGACCTACGACGGAGGGCCAAACAATGGCCAGGCTACCCAGGCGGATTCAGGCTTCGGCGTGACCTCGGGTCCGTGCACCACGACGACCTGTACAAGCACCGCGTGGGTCAACACCCTCGGAGCCAACCTCCCTCCGCCCTCCTAGCTCGAACGGAATGCAGGCTCAGTACTTGATGACCGAGCGGGCCACCTCGCCCGTCTTCATGGCGTCGAAGGCCTCGTTCACCTGCTCGAGGGTGATGGTCCGCGAGACGAGCTCGTCCAGCTTGAGCTGACCCTTCTGGTAGAGGTCGATCAGCTTGGGAACGTCCCGCTGCACGTCGGACGACCCGTACCAGCACCCCTTGATCGTCTTCTCGGAAAAGACGACGCCGAAGAAGGCGGGGATATTGATCATGGCGTCCATCTTGGGCACGCCAACGAGGATGGCCTGTCCGCCCCGCCGGGTCATGGTGATCGTCTGGTCGATCGTCTGCTGGAGGCCGATGACCTCGAAGGCCACGTCGGCGCCCCGCTGCCCGGTCATCTCCATCACCTGGCTCACCGGGTCGCCCTGGCTGGCGTTGACGGTCGCAGTGGCCCCGAACTCCTTGGCCAACGCGAGCTTCGTCTCGTTCATGTCCACGGCGATGATCTCGGTCGCCCCCGCGATGCGGGCGCCCTGGATGACGTTGAGGCCGACGCCCCCGCAGCCCACGACGGCGACGGTGTCGCCCTGGTGGATCTGCGCCGTGTTCATGGCCGCGCCCGCCCCGGTGAGGACGCCACAGCCGATGAGAGCAGCCAGCTTGAGGTCGAAGTCAGCGGGGATCTTCACGGCGCCGATCTCGGGCACCACGGTGATTTCCGAGAAGGTGCCCGACGCCGCCATCTGCGGGAGTGGAGCACCCTGTGACTTCAGTCGGGGAGTGCCGTCGAGCAGCCCCCCGGTGGCCATGGCGATGCCGCCCTGCTCGCACAGCTGCGGCTGACCGCGGGTGCAGAAGTAGCACTCACCGCACTGCGGCACCCACGAGATGACCACGTGGTCTCCCGGGGCCAGCTTCGTGACGCCAGGGCCGACCTCCTCGATGACCCCCGCGCCCTCGTGGCCGAGGACGATCGGGGGCATCCCGGCCATGATCGTGCCGTTCTGCATGGACAGGTCCGAGTGACAGACACCCGAGGCGGCCATCCGCACCTTCACCTCGCCGGCGTGGGGTGCGTCGACGTCGACGTCGTCGCGGATCTCCAGCGGCTGGTCGATGCCGATCAGGACTGCAGCCTTGCCCATCGTGCCTCCCGGTCATGCTGAAACAGGTTCTGCTGCATCGTTCCACACCGACCGGGCTCGGCGAAACCCGAGCTACCGCCGGCCCCAGCCGGCCGACTCGATGAGACGGCCGAGCTTCCCGGGCAGGCGGTCCAGCGAGAAGTGGCGCCTGGCGACGTCGGCGTTGTGGTCGAGCACCGTGGGATCGGGGCGGTCGAGCCAGCCGGCGAGGGCCGCCGGGTCGTCGGCGGGGAGCCAGCGAAAGCCGAGGCCGGCAAGCTCCGCCGCCACCGGATAGTTGCCGATCGCCAGCGCCCGGCGATGGATGGCCGACTCGACGGTGGGGTTGCCGAACCCCTCCCAGGTCGAGGGGAAGACGACCGCGTCGCACGCCGCGTAGGGCCCGGCCACGTCGGTGGCGGGCCCTCCTGGCCCGGGGCCGTGGATGACCGGGACCGTGGCCGCGGCCAGGAGACGCTCCAGCTCGCGTCCGTAGCCCTCCTCGGCCGGACCGAGGAGCCAGTACACGGCGGCCACCGACTCGGCCAGGGCGAGGCCGGCGGGCACGTTCTTGCGGGCGATGGCCCGGGTCGGCTGGAGCAGCAGCCGCGTCCGGTCGTCGAGGCCCAGGGACCGCCGGGTGGCGGCGCGGTCGCCAGGCGCCGCCCCGGTGTCGAAGGCGTTGCGGATCGTCACCGCGCCGATGCCCCGCTCGGCCAGCTGGCGGCGGCTGAGGTCGTTGATCGTCACGTGCCGCCAGCAGGGGTCGGTCGGGGGAGGACCGAGGTCGGCGAAGCGGGCTCGCTGCCAGGCCAGGTCGTGATGACGGAGCAGCGCCGGGCGGCCCTCCAGTGCCTTGGCCACCACCGCCGATGCAGCCGGATTGAGCGGCAGCGAGCACAGGTTCTCCACCACGACCAGGTCAGCGGGGGCCAGGGCGTCGGCGACCTCCCTGGCCGTGGGCGGCTCGGGCGCGTCCATGGCCAGGCCCGGCAGGAGCCGGTCCACCGGTCCGTCGCCGGCAACGGTGCACACCGAGAATCCGAGGTCGCCCAGCGCCCAGGCCCACTTCGCCGCCTCCACGGCCACCCCGTCGGGGCCTCCAAGCCGGAACGACACGATGGCGACAGTGGGCACGGTTGCTCGCAGTCACGCTACCGTCCTGGCCGTGGCCGACGAGCTCCTCTACGAGCAGGCGAACGGGGTGGCGCGCCTGACGATCAACCGCCCGGAGCGCCGCAATGCCATCTCGTGGGGCGTCATGTCCGGCCTCCGGGCCGCGCTGGCGCGGGCCAGGGACGACTCCGAGGTGCGGGTGGTGGTGCTCACCGGCGCGGGCGACAAGGCGTTCTGCGCCGGCGCCGACCTGGGCGGGATGGCCGACGGCGACGGTGGTTTCCTCGCCCAGCACGAGGGACGGGGCGAGCTGGCCCGGCTGTTCGACGACCTGTGGCAGCTGGGCAAGCCCACCATCGCCCGGGTGCGGGGCTACGCCCTGGCCGGAGGCTTCGGGTTGGCGCTGGCGTGCGACTTCGTGGTGGCGGCCGACGACGCCTGCTTCGGCACCCCCGAGGTCGACGTGGGCCTGTGGCCGTACATGATCACCGTGCCCCTCGTCCGGTCCATGCCCCCCAAGAAGGCCCTCGAGCTCATGCTGACCGGCCGCCGCGTGAACGCGGAGGAGGCGGACCGGCTGGGGTTCGTGACCTCGGTGGTCCCGGTCGAGGGCCTGGACGGGGCGGTGGACGAGCTGGCCGCGGCGCTGGCGGCCAAGCCGCCATCGGTGGTGAAGCTCGGCCGCGACTCGTTCTACGCCACCTGGGACCTCGCCGCCGACGAGGCCCTCCGTTACCTGCACCCCATGCTGACGATCACGACCATGACCGACGACGCCCGCGAGGGCATCGCCGCCTTCGCCGAGAAACGACCCCCTCGGTGGACGGGGAGCTAGCGACGGAATGACCGAGCGAAAGCCACCGCCTCCCGAGCTGCACGACTGGAAACCGCTGGTCGAGGACCTGGCGGGGCGGCGCGAGCGGGCGCTGGCCATGGGTGGCGACGAGCAGCTGGCTCGCCAGCGGTCGCTCGGCAAGCTGCCCGTTCGTGAGCGCCTCGAGATCCTGCTGGACCCGGGAACTTTCGTCGAGTATGGCCTCCTCGCCGACTCGATGGACCCGGAGCTCCAGTCGAGCAAGGGCTACCTGGCTGCCGACGGCATGGTCGCCGGTATCGGTGAGATCGAGGGTCGCCGGGTGGCCGTGTGCGCCTACGACTTCACCGTGCTGGCCGGCTCGATGGGCGCGGTGGGCGAGTCGAAGACGGCGCGCCTGCGCGAGCTCGCCCTGCGTCAGCGCATTCCGGTCGTGTGGCTGCTCGACTCGGCGGGGGCCCGCATCCAGGCGACCAGCGGGTCGACGTTCGCCGCCGCCGGGGCGCTGTTCCGCGAGCAGGTAACGCTCAGCGGTGTCGTACCGATGGTGGCCGCCATGCTCGGGCACTGCGCGGCGGGGACGGCGTACATCCCGGCGCTGGCGGACTTCGTGCCCATGGTCAAAGGGGTCTCCTCGATGGCGCTCGGCGGACGCCATCTGGTCAAGGCGGCGACGGGCGAGGACGTCTCCGAGGAGGAGATGGGCGGCTCGACCGTGCACACCACCATCAGCGGCGTGGCCGACCTCGAGGTGGCCGACGACGCCGAGTGCCTGGCCGCGGTGCGCTCGTACCTGTCGTTCTTCCCGTCGCACAACCGGCAGCCCCCGCCGGTGCACGAGGTCTCCGATCCCGTCGACCGGCGCTGCGAGGAGCTCTACGACATCGTGCCCACCGCGCCGCGCCGGGCCTACGACATGGAGCGGGTGGTTCGCGCCATCGTCGACGACGGGGCGTTCTTCCCCATGAAGCCGGGGTGGGCCCGCAACGTCATCACCGGGTTGGCCCGCATCGGCGGTGAGCCGGTGGGCATCGTCGCCAGCCAGCCCAAGGTGCTGGGCGGCACCCTCGACGTGAACTCGGCGGACAAGTCGGCCCGGTTC
>VAWP01000164.1 GCA_005888295.1 Actinomycetota bacterium | reverse complement strand
GCTGTTGGCGCCGAGGGCGCGAGCGGTCTCCAGGAGACGGTCGATCGCAGGGACGTCGCCGTCCCGCCGCCACACCGCGCTGATGGCGAGCGTGGGCCGAGGGGCTGACACCTTGATGAGCCTGATACCGCGGGGGAGCTGCTCGACGAGCGACTCGTTCACGAGTCCGACGCCGCGACCACGGGCGATGTTGCCCCATACGGTGGAGCCGCCGGCGTGCTCGTCGAGAACGGGGTCGAAACCGGCGGACTTTGCCGCGCCCACCACCGTGTCGTAGAGCCCGGGGCCATCTCCCGGGGCCACAGCTCGATGACACTGCCTGCCAGGGCGGAGAGCGCCAGGCTGGTCCGACGGGCGTGACCGCGACAGCTCGTATCGGCCTAGTGTCGACTGTCGGTGCGGATCGAGTGGAAGAAGGGGCGCCATGAGCAGCCGTGATCGAGCGGCGAGGACTGCTGCGACGACGGCGGGGCAGGGCAGGCTGGCGCAGCTGATCGCCGCCCGCGGAGGCAAGGCGGAGCCCGAGGCTCCTTTCGTGATCGAGCACCGGGAGGCGCTGATCTCCCCTCCTTCTCCCTCAAGCAGAACGCCAACGAGGGGCTGAGCGAGGCGGAGGTCCAGGCCGTACGGCGCTGGCGGGGCGCCGTCTCCCACGTGGCCACTCAGGAGATGCTGCACCTGGCGCTGGTCCACAACCTCTTGTCCGCCGTCGGGGCGGCGCCGCACCTGGCCCGGCCCAATCTGCCCCAGCCCGCCGCCCACTATCCAGCCGGCGTGCAGCTGGCGTTGCTCCCCTTTGGCACGGAGGCCCTCCAGCACTTCATGTTCCTCGAGCGCCCCGAGGGTATGGAGCTCGAGGATGCCGAGGGCCTTGCGGCCATGGGCCGGGCCGAGCCGGTCCTCGAGAAGGGCGACATCGTCCCGAGGCTGCAGGACTTTGCCACCGTCGGTCATCTCTATCGGTCGATCGAACAGGGTCTCGCCCACCTGGCGGACAAGTACGGCGAGGAGTGGCTGTTCGTGGGGCCGCCGAAGGCCCAGGCCACCACGGCGAGCTTCCGCTGGCCCGAGCTGGTGCCGGTGACCGACCTCACCTCGGCGCAGCAGGCCGTCGACACGATCCTCGAGCAGGGCGAGGGTCCGCGGGGCGAATGGCGGACTGCCCACTTCGGGCAGTTCGTCGACATCCTCGACGAGTACCAGCAGATGACCCAGGCGAACCCGGACTTCGACCCGGTACGCCCGGTGCTTGCAGCGTGCGTCCGCCAGCCGGAGCGCCACGTGGAGGTGCCCCTCATCACTGATGCCCTGACGGCCAGGTGCACCGACCTTTTCAACGTGGGCTACGAGATCCTGCTCCAGATCTTCGAGCGGTACTTCGCCCACACCGAGGAGACCGACCCACAGCTGGCCACGCTGGCCGACGCGACGGTGGCGCTGATGTTCCAGGTCATCAAGCCGCTCGGTGATCTCATCACGACCCTCCCAGCGGGGCCGGGCTACGACGGGCGGACGGCCGGTCCGAGCTTCGAGCTCTTCTACGAGAGCGATTACCTGATGCCCCACCGCAGCGCGGCGTGGGCGCTGTTGGCCGAGCGCCTCGACGAGGCCGCTCACCTCTCCGAAGAGATCGCGTCCGACGCCGGTGCGCAGGTGGCCGACGCCCTGTCCACCGTCGGCTCCGCCCTGACCGACATCGCCCAGTCGCTGAAGGCGCACTTTGCGGACTGGGGCGCACAGCCCCGGCCCGTTCGGGATGGGACGCCGTCGGCCGATGGGCAGCCGGCCGATGGGCAGCCGGCTGGTGGGGACGAGCTGGAGTCGCTGCGTGCCCGCGCCGCTGGACTGGCGCGGGTCGTAGCGGGTGCCTCGATCGGCGACGACGGGCGCGACCTGGCCGAGCTGTTCGACCGCGCCCACCAGCTGACGAGGGCGGTCATGACCGGCTCGACCGATGGCACGCGTGGGCGGGCGAGGGCCGTGGCAGCGCGGCTGGTCGACAGCGTGCTGCGCCCGCTCGCCGGTGCCCTGGCGCCGATCACGGCGGAGGGGTCGGGCACCGTCGACGACGGACCCGTGACGAAGGGACCAGTCGACGAGGAAGTGTGGCACCTGGCTCAGCAAGCGACTCGGGTGTGCACCCGTGTCAGCGCGAGCTCGTCGGCCCGGTCCGGCCTGCTCGAGGCGACGGCCGCGCTGCAGGATCTCGCCTGCGACGTCGACCCGGACGAGCGTGACGCTCGGACGGAAGAACTGCGGCGTCTGCAGACCAGCCTGACGCCCGGCATCCAGCCCGCGCCGGACGGCCCGTACCTGGTGGTCAACGCCGAGAACCTTCGTGGCTGGCTGGGAGACGCCATCCCGGCTCGGCCGACGATGGCCCTCTGCCGGTGCGGTGGCTCGGCCATGAAGCCCTTCTGTGACGGGACGCACGCCACGATCGGCTTCATCGGAGCCAAGGACCCGAAGCGGGTCCCGGATCGCGAGGACACCTACGTGGGTCAGCAGGTGACGATCCTCGACAACCGCGGCACGTGCCAACACTCGGGATTCTGTAGCGACCGCCTGTCCACGGTGTTCCGGACGGACGAGGAGCCGTTCGTGGCGCCGAGCGGAGGACGGATGGACGAGATCATCCGAGCCGTCCGAGATTGCCCGTCGGGAGCGCTCAGCTATGCCATCGACGGCGAGGAGGTCCGCGATCAGGTCGACTGGGACAATCGTCGCCAGCCGGCCATCGAGGTCTCCAAGGACGGCCCCTACCGCATCACCGGCGGCATCGCCCTGGTCGGCGAGGGGGGCGCCGACGTTGCCCGCAACGCCGGAGCGTCGTACGAGCACTACGCCCTGTGTCGCTGCGGGCACTCACAGAACAAGCCCTTCTGCAGCGGCATGCACTGGTACGTGGATTTCCACGACCCCGTGCCCGATCCCGACGACGAGCCGACGATGTTCGAGTGGTGTGGCGGCCTGCCTGCGCTGACCCGGATGACCAGGTTGTTCTACGAGAGGTACGTGCCCGAGGACCCGCTGCTGGCCCCGCTGTTCGCCAACATGTCGGCCGACCACCCACAGCGGGTCGCCGCCTGGTTGGGCGAGGTGTTCGGCGGGCCACCTGTCTACAGCGACGAGTACGGCGGCTACTCGCGGATGGTGCACCAGCACATCGGGAAAGAGCTGAGCGAGGAGCGGCGGGCCCGGTGGGTCATGCTCATCCTGCGCGCCGCGGACGACGCGGGGCTGCCGAGCGATCCCGAGTTCCGTTCCGCCTTCACCGCCTACATCGAGTGGGGGTCACGCATCGCCCTCGAGAACTCCCAGGCCGGTGCCGAGCCGCCCGAGCACATGCCCATGCCCCACTGGAGCTGGGGCACCGCAGGCCCTCCGGGCAGCAGGGTCTCGGCTGTCGCTGCCCCGGCCGAGGGCGCCGACCAACCGGTGGTCCTGCCCGCCGCCGACCAGACGGTGAGCTTCGCCACCCACATCAAGCCCCTGTTCCGTCAGCGCGACCGGCAGTCGATGAAGTTCGCCTTCGATCTCTGGTCCTACGACGACGTGGCGCCGCGGGCTGACGACATTCTCGGGCGTCTGCGGGACGGGTCGATGCCGTGCGATGGCGCCTGGGAGGACGAGAAGGTCCAGGTGTTCCAGCGCTGGATCGAGTCGGGTAAGTCCGCCTGACGCCTCAGGCTCGCGTCCCCGGCGGCGTTGCGCCGATCTCTGCTGCCACCCGACGGCTCCGGTCCGTGCCCACCGGCTGCGCCGGCGCCCATGACCGGAGACACGGCCGACCTACGTGGCCGCCTCCTCGACCGTTGGGGTCGGGGTCGGCTGGGTGGCGCCGAGCAGGATCGTTCCGAGGTCAGCGCCGCCGTGGTCGTACGCCGTCTCCGGATCGGCCCGCACGCGCTCGTCGAGCGCTCTGGCGTCGTCACCAACGAGGATGCGCCAGCGTCCAGCGCGGACACCGTCGAGGATGATGGTCGCCGCTTGCGCGGCTGTCAGCGGTGCCGCGTCGCGAAAGCCCTGCTCCACCAGCTTGACGACCTCGCGCAGTTGGTCGGGTGACATCTCGTCGGCTTGCAGTCCCCGCATGGTCAGCTGAGCTCGCATCCGCTCGAGGTCCACGGCGGGGATGTCGTCCACCTCGTGGGTGCCCAGGACCCGGCGGGAGTTGGCGACGATGTCGGTGCCGACGTGACCGGGCATGACGACCGCCACCTTCACGTGCGGGGCGTGCACCCGGAGATCCTCGATCAGCGCCTCGGAGAAGCCTTTGACGGCGAACTTGGCTGTGCTGTACGCCGTGTGTGGCACGCCCGGACCGAGCGACGCCCAGAAGCCGTTGGCGCTGCTCGTATTGACGAGGTAGCCGTCGTCGCTCGCGATCAGCAGCGGTAGGAAGGCACGGGTGCAGTAGTACACACCCCACCAGTCGATGCCGAACGTCCGCTCCCAATCCTTACGCTCGTCGGCGATGAAGCTGCCACCGCCGCCGATCCCGGCGTTGTTGAACACCAGGTTGACGTGCGCGGTTGCGTGCTGGCTCACCACCTCGTCGCGAAAGCGCAGGACCTCGTCTTCGGCGGACACGTCACACACGTGCGTCGTGATCCGGCTCCCGGCCTGGGCCCGCCCGGCCGTCTCGCTCACCCCGGCGGCGTCGATGTCGCAGGTGGCGACCGAGCAGCCCTCGGCCGCCAGCTGGAGGACGAGCTCCCGTCCCATACCGGAGCCGCCTCCGGTGACGATGGCCAACTTTCCGGCAAACGAGTCCACGTTCGATCTCCACGGTCGTTCCGGGTCGGCCCGCAGGGCCGACCGCCGTCGCTGCGCCACCGTAGGCTCACTCGGCCCGGGTGGTCGAGTAGGCGGGGGCGTTCGGGTCAGACGCCCAGGCAGGCCTCGAGAAGCTCCGTCCAGCCGGCGGCGGACATCTCGGCCTCGGCCACCGCCACCAGCTCCCTCATGGTCCTCTCGTCGATGCCGGCGATCGACTCCATGATGTAGTGATCACCCTGGAGGGCGTCACAGCGGCGGCATCCGTTGCTGACGTAGGCAGACCCCGTCGTCTTGCTCCATCTGGAGCGGATGCGACCGACGCCCGCCTGATGGCGCGCTGCCTCGTCGAGCAGGGCGGCAACGAGCTCCTTGACTGGGTCGTCCGTGAACGGCAGCAGGTCGTACGGATCGGTCGCTCCGGCCGGTGCCACCCCGACGACGTTGGTGGTGATCACACCGCACCGCCAGCACACCTCCGGGCACCCGAGCACCACGACACTGACGGTGGTGTCGCTGTGCGAAGGGAACATCCCTTCCATGCCGACCTCCTTGGCCTCCGCGAGCAGCGTCTCGCGGGGTTCGTCTTTCGGCCGGGTGAAGAGCGCCGGACCCAGCGACCGTGACGGCACGATAGTGCTGATGCCTCCGCGGTCCCAAACGCTGCAAGAACGCTTGTCGCCGGCCCGCGTCGACGACCCTGCAGCGTTGGCGCCACGCTTCCGCTACATCGACGCGACGAGAACGGTCCTCGCGGCTCGCGTCGGGCGAACCTGCAGCGGCTAGGCCCGCCCTGCCCGAATGGGGGTCGACGCTGCCCGGGCGGCACCCGGCAGGGCGACGCCGCCGGTGGCGACAACGGCGACAACGGCGACCACGGCGACCACGGCCTGCAACAGGCTTGGCGGCCGCCGCCAGACCGAGGTCCCCATCTCCCTGGAGGATTCGAGCCTCGGTGGCGATATCCTGGCCCCGTGCGCTCCTCACTCGAATAGGTCGAACCGCAGCCGACGCCCGTCCGCCGCCCGATCGTCCGAGGAGCCTCACGATGTTCACCGTCACCGACATGGAGCTGCGCGTCGGGCCGCGCCTGCTCCTGGAGCCGACCTCCTTTCACGTCGGCGCTGGCGACCGGATCGGACTGGTCGGACGCAACGGGTCGGGGAAGACGACCCTCGTGCGGGCGCTCGCCGGCGAGATCGCGCCGGCGGCCGGCGGGGTGATCCGCTCGGGGGCGATCGGCTACCTGCCCCAGGATCCTCGTACCGGCGATCTCGACCTGCCCGCACGCCAGCGCATCCTGTCGGCGCGAGGCCTCGATCGCCTCACCGACGAGATGGAGCGAGCCCGCGCCGCCATGGCCGGGCCCGATCCCGTCGAGGTGACCAGGGTGCTCCGCCGTTACGGCGCGCTGGAGGATCGGTTCCAGGTCCTCGGCGGCTACGGCGCCGAAGCCGAGGCGGCGTCGATGGCCTCCGGCCTGGCCCTGCCGGAGCGGGCGCTCGACCAGCCACTGCGCACGCTGTCGGGAGGGCAGCGGCGCCGGATCGAGCTGGCCAGAGTCCTGTTCGGCGGAGCGGAGATGCTGCTGCTGGACGAGCCCACCAACCATCTCGACGCTGACTCGATCGCCTGGCTGCGGGACTACCTCCGCACCCACACCGGCGGGCTGGTCGTGATCAGTCACGACGCCGACCTGCTGGCGTCGACCGTCAACCGCGTCTTCCACCTCGACGCCAACCGGGCCGTCCTCGAGGTCTACAACCTCGGCTGGAAGGCCTACCTCGACCAGCGCGAGCTCGACGAGCGCCGCCGCCGGCGCGAGCGGGCCAACGCCGAGAAGCGGGCCGCCGCCCTGCGGGACCAGGCGGCCCGCATGCGGGCCAAGGCCACCAAGGCCAGGGCGGCCAAGGGCATGGTCCGGCGGGCCGACCAGCTGATGGCGGGGGTCGGCGAGGTCCGCCGGACCGACCGCGTGGCCAGGCTGCGCTTCCCGAGCCCGGCGCCGTGTGGTCGTACGCCCCTCGCCGCCACCGGTCTCTCCAAATCCTTCGGATCCCTCGAGGTCTTCACCGACGTCGACCTCGCCGTCGACCGGGGCTCCCGGCTCGTGGTCCTCGGGCTGAACGGGGCCGGTAAGACGACCCTGCTGCGCGTCCTGGTCGGTCTGGAGATGCCGGACACGGGCACGGTGACGCACGGCCACGGGCTGCGCCTGGGCTACTACGCCCAGGAGCACGAGCGGCTCGACCCGGCCGCCAGCGTGCTCGCCAACCTACGGGCGGCCGCTGCCAACCTCGAGCTCGCCGAGGCACGCGGCGTCCTCGGGTCCTTCCTTTTCTCGGGTGACGCCGTCGACCAGCCGGTCGGGACCCTCTCGGGCGGAGAGAAGACGAGGCTGGCGCTGGCGACCCTCGTGGTCTCGGGGGCCAACGTGCTGTTGCTGGACGAGCCGACCAACAACCTCGATCCCGCCAGCCGCGCCGAGGTGCTCGTCGCCCTCGCCCGCTACGAAGGCGCCGTCGTGTTGGTCACCCACGACGAGGAGGCCGTCGAGTCCTTGCGGCCGGAGCGGGTGCTCCTCCTGCCCGACGGTGTCGAGGACGCCTGGCGGGGCGAGCTCGCCGACCTCGTGGCCCTGTCGTGACCCGGGACCAGCAGGTCGGGACCCTCTCGGGCGGAGAGAAGACGAGGCTGGCGCTGGCGACCCTCGTGGTCTCGGGGGCCAACGTGCTGTTGCTGGACGAGCCGACCAACAACCTCGATCCCGCCAGCCGCGCCGAGGTGCTCGTCGCGCTCGCCCGCTACGAAGGCGCCGTCGTGTTGGTCACCCACGACGAGGAGGCCGTCGAGTCCTTGCGGCCGGAGCGGGTGCTCCTCCTGCCCGACGGTGTCGAGGACGCCTGGCGGGGCGAGCTCGCCGACCTCGTGGCCCTGTCGTGACCCGGAGGCACTAGCCTCTCGGCCCCGTGACCCCCGCCCGGTCAGTATTGTCCGCCGCCGGCACCGCCCTGCTGGACGAGAAGCGGCTGCTCGACGCCGACGAGCTCCGCGCTCTGGCCTCGGTCCCCGACGAGGCCATCCCCTCTCTCGCCGCCCTGGCACACGAGGTGCGGCTGGGCTGGCGAGGCCCGACCGTCGAGGTCGAGGGCATCCTGTCGACCAAGACCGGCGGGTGCCCGGAGGACTGCGCCTTCTGTAGCCAGTCATCACGCTTCGACTCGCCCGTCAAGGCCACGCCGTTCCTCGAGACGGACGAGGTGTTGGCCGCGGCCGAAGAGACGGCGCGACTCGGAGCGTCGGAGTTCTGCATCGTGCTCGCCGTGCGCGGACCCGACGAGCGGACGCTGCGGCGCATCATCGATCTGGTGCCGCTCGTCGGCGCCCGCACCGGGCTCAACGTGGCCGTGAGCGCGGGGATCCTCACCGACGACCAGGCCGCTCGCTTGGCCGCCGCCGGGGTGCACCGTTACAACCACAACATCGAGACGGCGCGGTCGCACTTCGGCAGGATCGTGACGACGCACACCTGGGAGGAGCGGGCGGAGACCTGTCGGTTGGTCCGCCGCCACGGCATGGAGCTGTGCTGCGGAGTCCTCCTCGGTATGGGCGAGAGCGACGAGCAGCGGCTCGAGATGCTGGGCCAGCTGCGCGAGCTGGACCCGGCCGAGGTGCCCGTCAACTTCCTCAATCCCCGTCCGGGCACGCCGCTCTCGGACCGGCCCATGGTGGGGGCGATGGAGGCCCTGCGCTGGATCGCCCTGTTCCGCCTGGCGTTGCCGGGGGTGATCCTCCGCTACGCGGGGGGGCGAGAGGTGACCCTCGGCCAGCTCCAGGCTATGGGCATGACCGCCGGGATCAACGCCCTCATCGTCGGCAACTACCTCACGACCCTCGGTCGCGCCCCGGAGGAGGATCTCCGGATGCTCGCCGACCTGCGGATGCCCATCGGCGCCCTGAGCCCGGTCATCTGAGCCGTCCGAGACGGTGTACTGCAGCGGCTGCGGCCAGCCCACGGAGCGCTGTCAGGGGTGCCGCCGGCCGCTGGACCCGCCCCGGTTCTGCCCGTCCTGTGGCCGCCGGCTCACGGTGCTCGTCACCCCGGCCAGGGTGGTCGGGCGGTGCGCGGAGCACGGCGAGGCCGGACCCTAGGCGGCGCCCACCCGGCTCCCCGTGCGACGCCAGTCGACCGTCGGAGGGATCGCCGCCGGGACGATGCGCGCCGCGTGCCGCTCGGCCACGGCGAGCAGCGACCGGACGAGGCTCTCCGAGAGGAGGTGGGGCATCAGGCCGAGGTCGAGCAGCTTGGTGTGCGCGGCCCGGTAGTAGTGGTCCTCGTCCTCCACCCGCGGGTCGGGGACGGCTTCGATCCGGATCCGATCTCCCGTGGCCCGGACGACCATCTGTGCCAGGTCCATGACCGACCAGGACTCGGTGAACTGGTTGAACACCCGGTACTCGCCGGCCGCGGCCGGGTTCGACAGGGCGAGCTCCACGCAGGCGAGGGTGTCCCGGATGTCGAGCATCCCTCTGGTCTGCCCGCCCTTGCCGTAGACAGTGAGGGGGTAGCCGGCGCTGGCCTGTACCACGAACCGGTTGAGCACGGTGCCGAAGACGGCGTCGTAGTCGAACCGGGTGGAGAGGTCGGGGTGCAGCGTCGTCTCGGGTGTCTCCTGGCCGTAGACGATCCCCTGGTTGAGATCGGTCGCCCGCAGGCCCCACGTCCGGGCGGCGAAGGCGATGTTGTGGCTGTCGTGCACCTTGGACAGGTGGTAGAAGGAGCCGGGCTGCTTTGGAAAGGGCAGGACATCGGACCGTCCCCGGTGCGTGATCTCGATGAACCCTTCCTCGATGTCGATGTTGGGCGTGCCGTACTCGCCCATGGTTCCCAGCTTGACCAGGTGGATGTCCGGATCGACCTCGGCGATGGCGTAGAGGAGGTTGAGGGTCCCCACGACGTTGTTGACCTGGGTGTAGACGGCGTGGGCCCGGTCGATCATCGAGTACGGAGCGCTGCGCTGCTCGGCGAAATGCACCACCGCATCGGGCCGGAAGTCCGCCAGCGTCGTCGCCACGAAGTCCGGGTCCGTCATGTCGCCGACGTAGGCCGCGATGGCGAGCCCGGTGACCTCGGTCCAGGCCTGGACCCGCCGCTCCATGGTGGCGATCGGCACCAGGCTCTCCACGCCCATCTCGACGTCGTACTGGCGGCGGCAGAGACTGTCGACGACGCCGACCTGGTGGCCCCGGCGCGACAGGTGCAGCGCCGTCGGCCACCCCAGGTAGCCGTCTCCGCCCAGTACGAGCACCCTCGAAGCGGGTTGGTCGGCTGTCATCGGGTCGTCGGGCCTGGCCGGTACCGTCAGTGAGGAGGACATGGCGCCCATATTGACGGCTCAAGCTCATCTGGAACTGGGAGCAGCCTCAGAGTTCTCTGAGGATTCTCACCCCGGCTCCGGCCGGTTCAGCTCAAGACGTCCTTGCGCAGGAAGTTCCACCAGGCCAGGCCCAGGAAGACGGCCAGGTAGGGCAGCTCGAGCAGCACCCCGTTGACCATGTCGCCCGTCCGGGTCGGTTGGAAGAAGAGCCCGTGCCACGCGTCGATGTAATGCGTCGGGAACACGAAGCTCATGAAGTCGAGCGCCGAGATGTTGTTGAGGATCTGGCTGACGATGCCGAGCCCGACGCCTCCGGCCACCGCGGCGAAGGCCGAGTCGGTCAAGGTCGACAGGAGGAACGCGAAGCTGACGAAGGCCCCCATGCTCCAGGCCACGTAGGCGGTGCCGAGGGCCAGCTTGGCGACGGCCGAGCCCTGGGACACGATCTGGAACGACGGGGTCAGCACGGGGTTCCAACCGAACGCGATCACGCCTGCCACCAGGGCGACGACCGAGATGACGACCGTGGCCACGATCGACAGGGTCGCGGCCACGAGCAGCTTGGTCGCGAGCAGACGGGGCCGCGAGACCGGACGGACCAGGAGGTAGCGCAGCGTGCCCCACGTCGCCTCTCCCGAGATCGTCTCACCGGCGAACAGGGAGACCACGATCACGAGCAGGAAGGCGCTCGTGGCCGTCAGCGCGGCCAGCGGCACGTTGATCCCCGAGTGCGTGGCCACCGCGAAATAGCCCCGCTCGTTGCTCGACGGGCTCGGTGGGTTGAGCTTGAGGGCGACCGTCATGATGATCGGGATGAGAGCGAGCACGCCGAGGGCGATGTAGGTCCGTGCCCGGCGGACCTGCTTGGTGAACTCGACCCGAATCACGCCGGGCGGAGCCTACCTGCCTCCCCGGGCTGGGAATGCTCTGTGAATCCGGCCACCCCGCCTGTCGTTCACAGCCAACTCCCAGGTGGGCCTGCCATCATCGGTTGGTGATGAGCTGGAAGGAAGGCGCCAGCCGAGGGTCGGAGCCTGCCACCCGGGTCCTCGTGGTCGACGACGAGCAGTACATCCGGGATCTCGTCGGCACGTCGTTGCGCTACGAAGGCTTCGAGGTCGAGGAGGCGAGCATGGGGAGGGCGGCCCTCGCCGCCGCCACGTCCTTTCGCCCGGACCTCATCGTCCTCGACGTGATGCTGCCGGACCTCGACGGCCTGGAGGTGACGCGGCGCCTGCGGACCGACGGCGTCCGCGTGCCCGTCCTCTTCCTGACCGCACGGGACGCCACCGAGGACAAGGTCGCCGGGTTGACCGTCGGCGGGGACGACTACGTCACCAAGCCCTTCAGCCTCGAGGAGCTCGTGGCCCGGGCTCGGGCCATCCTGCGCCGCACCCAGGGCGAGGCCGACTCCGGCGCCCAGCTCCAGTTCGCCGACCTCGTTCTCGACGAGGACACCCGTGAGGTCTGGCGGGGCGGGGTGCTCGTGCACCTGACCGCGACCGAGTTCAACCTCCTGCGCTACTTCATGCTCAATCCCCGCAGGGTCCTCTCCAAGGTGCAGATCCTCGAGCACGTGTGGCAGTACGACTTCGAAGGCGATCCCAACGTCCTCGAGACCTACATCAGCTACCTGCGCAAGAAGCTTGACCCGCTGGGCCCTCCGCTCATCCACACCAGCCGGCAGGTGGGCTACAGCCTCCGACTTCCCCAGGCCTGAGCATGAGGTGGCGGCAACCACCCGGTCTTGGGGACAAGCCACGGAGGCTCTCGCTGCGTCAGCGGCTGCTCGGGGCGCTGGTCCTCCTCGTCGTGGTGGGCCTCGTGGTGTCCGACGTGGCGAGCTACCGCGCCCTGCAGTCGTTCCTCCTCGGTCGGGTGGACCAGCAGCTGACATCGCTCGACAACGGGCTCATCCGCGGCATGTTGGTCACCGGCCGGCTCGACCGCGGCGCCCTTGCCGGCGTGTTCTTCCAGGTCCGCGACGGGCAGGGGGCGCTCGTGGTGAGGGGCAACCCTCAGCCGCTGAACGACGGTCAGCCGTACACACCCCGGCTGCCCGATCCACTCCCGGTACCGGGCCCGGGCAACGGCCCGCTCACGCCCGGCTCGGCCACGTTCGACGCCCCGTCTGCCCAGGCTGGAGGGCCGAGATTCCGCGTGCGCGTGACCTCGCTGCCGGAGCTGTCGGGAACCACGGTCGTCGCCCTGCCGCTCTCGGACGTGAGCTCGACGCTGGCCCGGTTGCGCTGGATCGAGCTCGCCGTCACCGGCGCGGTCGTCGCCCTCGCCGTGCTGCTCGGGCTGTGGCTCGTGCGGATCAGCTTCCGGCCGCTGGACGACATCGCCGAGACGGCGGGAGCCATCGCCAAGGGCGAGCTGGACCGCCGCATCCCGGGCACCGAGCCCCACACCGAGATCGGCCGCCTCGGGATCGCCCTCAACGCCATGCTGGCGCGCATCGAAGCGGCCTTCACCGAGCGCAAGGCCTCTGAGGACCGCCTCAGACGGTTCGTCGCCGACGCCTCCCATGAGCTGCGGACGCCGCTCACGTCGATCCGCGGCTACGCCGAGCTGTTCCGGCGGGGAGCCGACCGGCGACCGGAAGACCTCGCCAAGTCGATGCAACGGATCGATGGCCCGCCTCGATCAGGGCCGCCCCCTGGAGCGGGAGCCGGTCGATCTGGCGACCGTGGTCGGCCAGGCGGTGGACGCTGCGCACGCGGTGGAGCCCGACCGGCCGCTCAGCCTCGCCGTCGACGCGCCCGTGACGGTGGTGGGCGACCGGCGGCGGCTCCGTCAGGTCGTCGACAACCTGCTGGCCAACGTCCGGACCCACACCCCGCCGGGCTGCCCGGCCCGCGTCAGCGTCGGCTCGGAGAACGGCAACGCCGTGCTCGAGGTCGCCGACGAGGGGCCCGGCATCGACCCGGCCGCGGCCGAGCGGGTGTTCGAACGCTTCTACCGGGCTGACACGTCCCGCTCTCGTGACAACGGCGGCGTGGGACTCGGTCTGTCGATCGTCGCCGCCATCACCGACGCCCACGGTGGACGGGTCCGCGTCGCGTCGCGCGACGGCGGGGGAGCCTCCTTCCAGGTCGAGCTGCCTCGACACGGCCCAGATGGCGTGGACGTCTCCTCCAACTGAGGGCCAACCGGCCAGGCAACTGTTGGGCGCCGTGCGGCTGGCCCCCAGCTGGCTCCCAGGAGCAGCGGACACGCTCAGCCCGTGGTCCTGGTCCAATTCGTGCGGCATTCTGAGCTGGCTCCCAGACTGACCGGCCAAACTGGTCGCGATGAACGCTCCCAGCCCCCGGTCCCGCGAGGAGGGCCTGCGGCGCCTCTACCGGATCACGGCGTGGGTGGCGGCGGGCGCGGTCGCAGCCACCGGGGTCATCGCGGCAGTGGCCGCGGACGCCCTGCCGGGGAGAGCGAGCTCCGGTCCCGCTTCCACCGTCCCGAGCCAGGGCGGGTCCGGCGACCCGAGTACGACGACGACCGTGACACCGCCCGACGGGAGCAGCGATCTCAACGGGCTGCAGCCCCCGGCCCAGGCGCCGTCCCCGACGAGGCGATCCCATCACGTCGTCTCGGGCGGGACGTGACCGGCTCGCTCGCCTCGATCTCCTTCCCCGCTCTCGGCACGACGGTCAGCGTGCTCGTGACCGAACCAGGCGCCATCGCCGCCGCGCGCCGGGCCGTGGAGGGCGAGCTGGCCGCGATGGACGTCGCCGCCAGCCGGTTTCGGCCCGACTCCGAGCTCGCCCGGCTCAATGCGGCGGGTGGCCGGCGCGTGCCGGTCGGACCGCTGATGGTCACGGCGTTGGCCGTGTCCCTCCGAGCTGCCGAGCTGACCGAGGGCGACGTGGACCCGACGGTCGGCCGCGCCCTTCGCCTCAACGGCTACGACCGCGACTTCGCCGAGGTCCCCCGCGACGGCGCCCCCTTGGCCGTGAAGACGACTCCGGCGCCGGGCTGGCGGGCCATCGAGCTCGACCGGGCCGAGGGGTGGGCCACGGTGCCGACCGGCGTCGAGCTCGACCTCGGCGCCACCGCCAAGGCGCTGACCGTCGATCGCGCCGCTGCCGCTGCCCACGCCGCCGCCGGCTGCGGCGTGCTGGTCAGCGTGGGCGGGGATCTCGCCGTGAGTGGCCCCCCTCCACCCGAGGGCTGGGTCGTCCGGGTGACCGACGACCACCACGCGCAGTTCGGTGGGCGCGGGCAGACCGTGACGGTCATCGACGGGGGATTGGCGACCTCCTCGACGACGGTGCGGCGCTGGAGCCGTGGCGGGCGGGCGGTCCATCACATCGTCGACCCCCGGACGGGCGAGCCGGCCGACGGCCCGTGGCGTACGGTGAGCGTGACCGCCGGGAGCTGCGTAGACGCCAACATCGCCAGCACTGCCGCCATCGTGCGAGGTGTGACCGCAGTGGAGTGGCTGACCGGACTGGGTCTGCCGGCCCGCCTGGTCGCGGACGACGGCGAGGTCGTGGCCGTCGGCGGCTGGCCGGCATCGCCGGAGGCGACGTGACGTCGCTGCTCGCTGCCACCGGCGGCAGCCCGATCTGGTACCTCGCCCGTTCCGCTGGTGTCGTCTCGCTCCTGCTGCTGACCGGGTCGACAGTTCTCGGGATCGTGGCCACCGTGCGCTGGCGCTCGGAGCGCCTGCCGCGGTTCGTGACCGCGGGACTGCACCGCAACGTGTCGCTGCTGGCGCTCGCCTTCCTGGTCGTCCACGTCGTGGCCGTCGTGGCCGACGGCTTCGCACCCATCGGATGGCTCGACTCCGTGGTCCCCTTCCAGGGGACCTACCGGTCCGTGTGGCTGGGCCTCGGCGCCCTGGCCTTCGACCTCCTGCTCGCTCTGCTCATCACCAGCGCCGTGCGTCAACGTCTCGGCTACCCGGCGTGGAGGATCGTGCACTGGCTCGCGTACGCCTGTTGGGGACTCGCCGTGGTGCACGGTCTCGGAACCGGCACCGACCCCAAGGCGACCTGGATGCTCCTGGTCACCTTCGGCTGCGTCGGCGCTGTCATCCTGGCCGTCTGGTGGCGCGTCGTCGCCGGTTGGCCGGAGCCCCTGGTTCCGCGTCTGGCAGGCCTCGGGGCGAGCCTCGTCGTTCCCATCGTCATCGCCGCCTGGACGATCACCGGACCCCTCGAGTCCGGTTGGGCCCGGCGGGCGGGCACCCCGTCCAACCTGCTCGCCTCCTCTGGCTCGAGCACGACGCCCGGCCCTACCAGCACCGGTGCGCCTCCCTCCACCGCGGCGCCGAGCACGTTCGGGCAGGCGCCGTTCACGGCAACGCTGCAGGGGACGCTCGTGCAGAGCGCTCCGGACGCCGGCGGGTTGGTCACCGTTCGCATCGACACGGCCCTCGAGGGCGCTGTCACGGGACGACTGGTCGTCACCATCGAGGGTCGGGCGGCGAGGACCGAGGGCGTGGACCTCGCGACGAGCACGGTCGCGCTCGGACCTCCGCAGCAGCCGGACATGTACCGCGGCAAGGTCGTCGGTCTCCAAGGGACTGGGTTAACGATGACCGCCACGAACGCGCAGGGGACCGCGGTCACGCTCTCCGCCCGAGTGCAGACCGACCCGTCGTCTGACGCGGTGAGCGGCGTGCTGCGCGCCACTCCGGGCGTGGTCTCCGGCTCGACGGGCCAGGGAGGCGACTGAGCCGTGGCCCCCAGCGGGCCCCCCGTCGGGCTTCCTCGGCTCCTCCGATCGGGCTCTCGGTCCGACGCGCCGCTGCGCCTGTCTGCTCACGTCGAGCGGCTCGGACCTCCACCGCTCGGCGGGGACGTGCGGCGGGGCCCGCGGGAAGCGCTGATCCGAGCCGTCGACGCCGGTGGTCTCCGCGGGCGAGGAGGATCCGGCTTCCCGATGGCGCGGAAGCTGCGCGCCGTTGCCGACGGAGCCCGTCGGCCGGTGGTGGTCGCCAACGGGACCGAGGGTGAGCCTGCCAGCACCAAGGACAAGCTGCTACTCCAGTCCGCCCCCCATCTCGTCCTCGACGGGGTGATGCTGGCGGCCGAGGCGGTGGGCGCCCGGCGGGCGATCGTCTGTGTCGAGCAGGCGGCCAGGCGCGCCGTGCTGAGCATGGAGGCGGCCGTCGACGAACGTCGGGCCACGCGCTTGGATCCGATCGAGATCGAGCTGGCCGCAGCGCCCAGCGGCTACGTGGTCGGAGAGGAGAGCGCCCTGGTCCGCTGGCTGAACGGGGGACCGCCGAAGCCCACGTTCGTGCCTCCGCGACCGTTCGAGAAGGGCGTCGGTGGACGCCCGACGTTGGTCCAGAACGTCGAGACCCTCGCCCATCTCGCACTGCTGGCGCGGTACGGACCCGACTGGTTCCGGGAGATCGGCACGCCGGGCCACGCCGGCTCGGCGCTGGTCACCGTCTCCGGCGCCGTGTCCCGACCAGGCGTCTACGAGATCGCTCCGGGGACGCCGATCGCCGAGATGATCACGGCCTGCGGGGGAGCGCCCGATGACGCTCGGGCCATCCTCGTCGGCGGGTACGCCGGGCGCTGGCTCGACCTCGACCACCACCTGCAGCTGGGCCTGTCCGACGATCAGCTCGGCCAGGTGGGCGCGTCGCTCGGTGCCGGGGTGGTCGTGGTGCTACCCCGGAGCGGCTGCGGGCTGGCCGAGACGACGCGGATCGCGCGCTACCTGGCAGGGGAGTCTTCTGGCCAATGTGGTCCCTGTGTCAACGGCCTGGAGGCGATCGCCGCAGGTCTCGATCAGCTGCACCGCGGCCAGAGCGGAGCGGGCACAGCGGCGACGCTCCGCCGCTGGGCCGGCGACGTCGCCGGTCGCGGCGCCTGCCACCACCCCGACGGGGCGGCCCGACTGGTGGCCAGTGCCCTCGAGGTGTTCTCGGACGACATCGACTGGCACCGGCGTCACGGCCGTTGCTTGGTCGATGCCGGCGGCCCCCGCCCGGCGACCTCGCATGCGGGAAGGAGCGGGTGATGCGGCAACGCAGGGTGCGACTGCGCGTGAACCCGATCACCTGCGAGGGTCACGGGCTGTGCGCCGAGCTGCTGCCGGAGTGGGTGCGCCTCGACGACTGGGGTTATCCGATCGTCAACGCCGATCCCGTGCCGCCTGAGCTCGTGGAGCACGCCCGCCGGGCGGTGGCCGCCTGCCCGACCCTTGCGCTGCTCCTACGGCTCGAGTGAGCTCATGACTCGGCGCCGGCCGGCGCGCCCTGGGGGACGCCCACGGCCGCCGGTGGCCGGGGCAGCAGCAGGGTCATCACCAGCGCCAGGCCGACCAGGCCCAGGTCGGCGAGCAGGCCCGCCTGCATGGCCGCCACCATTCCCGCGCTGGCCAGCCTGGCGAAGAAGAGCGTGCCCACCGCCGAGATGCCCAGCGTTATCGAGAACTGCTGGGTGGTGGTCAACACGCCTGACGCCGCGCCGGCCGAGGTGCCGGGGACGCTCTGCAGGACGCCCGCCACGATCAGCGGGACCACCAGCCCGCTGCCGATGCCGATGAGGACGAGGACCGGTGACAGCTCGATCGCAGACGCCGACAGCCCTGCCTCGCTCACGACCAGGGTGAGCCCGATGATGCCCAACAGCGCGATGGCGGTGCCGGCCGTGATGACGTTCGTGCCCCAGCGGGCCTGCAGGCGCCGACCCGCCAGCGACGAGGCGGCGAAGGCCACGCCGAGCGGGGCGAACGTCAATCCTGCGGTCAGCGGGGAGTCGTGCACTCCCTCCTGGAGGAAGACCGTGAGCGTGAGCAGCACGCTGCCGAAGAACGAGAAGAACCCCAGGTTGACGAGGAGCCCCACGTTGAAGGCGCGGTGGCGGAACAGCCCGAGGGGCAGGAGCGGGTGGCCGCCCTGCTCACCGAGCCGCCGCTCCCACCACAAGAAGGTCGTCACGAGCAGGGCGCCGGCGAGGAACGACGCCCAGGTCCAGACGGGCCAGTGCTGGCTGCGGCCGAGCACCAGGGGAGCGGTGATGGCGCCGATCCCCGTGCTGAGCAGGACGACGCCGAGCGGATCCAGGCGGTCGGCGGAACGGGCCCGCGACTCGGGCAGCAGCCGGTAGGCCGCCACGATGGCGGCGATGCCGATCGGCACGTTGACGAGGAAGATCGGCCGCCAGCCCAGGCCGAGGATGTTCAGGTGCAGGAGCACGCCCCCCAGCACCTGACCCGACACCGTGCCGAGGCCGACGGTCGCCCCGAACAGCGAGAAGGCCCGGGGCCGCTCCGCAGGGGGGAAGCCGACGGTGAGCATGGCCAGTACCTGGGGAACCATTGCCGCGGCACCGAGGCCCTGGGCGAGGCGCCCGGCGATCAGGGCCGCGCTGGTCGGTGCCGTTCCGCAGAGGAAGGAGGCCGCCGCGAAGAGCCCGAGCCCGACGACGAACATGCGTCGGCGCCCGACGAGGTCGCCGAGCCGGGCCCCGGTCACCAGACCGGCGGCATAGGTGAACGAGTACGCGGCCACGATGAGCTCGAGCGTGGCCGATGAGGCGTGGAGATCGTGCTGGACGCTCGGTGCGGCGACGTTGACGACGAACACGTCGAACAGCGACATGAACGTGGCCGACAGCACGATCGGCAGCGACCGCCACCGGCGGGGGTCGTAGGTCGGTTCCGACTCCTGCGGCTGCGCCTCGGGCGGTGAGGGGGTGCCCGCGGGTGCCAGCAGACGTTCGGTCATCGTCATGGAGATCCGCCCTCTCGTCGAGCCAGAGAGTTCGATGGAC
>VAWP01000163.1:995-8058 GCA_005888295.1 Actinomycetota bacterium | reverse complement strand
TTCAGCAACAGCGGCTCGGTCTACTGGACACCGGGCACGGGAGCATGGTCGATCCACGGGGCCATCCGGGCCAGGTGGGCAAGCATGGGGTGGGAGCGGAGCTGTCTCGGGTACCCGGTCAGCGACGAGTTCGCCATCTCGATCGGTAGACAAAGCAACCTCCAGCGTGGCGCCATCACCTGGAACGCCAGTACGGGCGCGACGAGGTCCAGCTGTTAGGGCTGTCGGCTCGTCACTACGTCAAGTGTCGTGGGGGCGGCGGGCCGTTACTAGGACGCCTGGCAGGTGCCGGCCGAGCCCGCGGGCGGTACGGTCGTCGATAACAACCGACGAAAGGACCCCACGATGGCGGAGAGTGTCTACAAGATCATCGAGCTGGTGGGTACGAGCGAGGAATCGTGGGAGAAGGCCGCCAGCGCTGCGGTGGCGAGGGCGGCGGGGTCGCTGCGCGACCTCCGCGTTGCCGAGGTGGCCGAGCTCGACCTCCAGATCGAGGGCGGCGAGGTCAAGGCCTACCGGGCCAAGGTGAAGGTGTCCTTCAAGTACGAGGGCGGCGACTGAGGGCCCGCTGGCACCTGACCACGGCCGCCACCGGGCGGCTCAGGCGGACCGCTCGCCCTCCGAGGTCGTCCGCCGGGCCCACATGCGCAGTGACTGCCTGACGGCTGCCACCTGCCTGACGGCCTCCCGTCGCTCGGCTTCGAGGTCCTCGTACTGCTGGCGCAGAGCCTCCACGTGGGGTCCGAGCCCGTCCAGCACGGCGCGGGTGCCTTCCGCCGTCGCCACCTGAACCCTGTCGCTCAGCCGCTCGACCTGCTCTCGAGCGGCCTCCATGCTCCAGGTGATCTCCTGGTGCTCACGCCGGGACGCGTCGACGATGTCGGCCGCCTCGGCCTCGGCGTCCTCGAGCAGCTCGGCCGCCCGCCGCTGCGCGTCCAGCCGGTTGTTCTCGGCGTCATCGAGCAGCTCGGCCGCCTGGCGCTCGGCCTCGGCCCGGTCGGCGTCGGCCTGCTCGACGAGGGACCGGGCCTTGTCGCGCTCCTGGGCGGACCTGGCCGTGAGCTCGGACGCCCTGATCTCGGCGTCCTCGAGCAGCTCGGCCGCCCGCCGCTCCGCGTCCAGCCGGTTGTTCTCGGCGTCATCGAGCAGCTCGGCCGCCTGGCGCTCGGCCTCGGCCCGGTGGGCGTCGGCCTGCTCGACGAGGGAGCGCGCCGCTTCCCGCTGCTGACGCGCTTCCTCCATTCTCCAGGCGATCTCCTCCTGGTGACCGCGGGCCGCGTCGACGATCTCGGCCGCCTCTGCCTCCGCCTCCTCGATGAGCTTTGCCGCCCGCCGCTCCGCGTCCAGCCGGTTGTTCTCGGCGTCCTCGAGCAGCTCGGCCGCCTGGCGCTCGGCCTCGACCCGGTCTGCGTTGGCCCGCTCGACGAGGGCCAGCGTCTCTTCGCGCTCCTGGGCGGATGCCACCGTGAGCTCGGACGCCCTGGCCTTGGCCTCCTCGATCAGCTCCGCCGCCCTGCGCTCGGCCTTGACCCGATCGGCGTTGGCCTGCTCGACGAAGGACAGCGCCTGGTCGCGCTCGTGGGCAGAGGAGGCCGTGACCTCAGCCGCCCTGGCCCGGGCGCCCTCGATCACGTTGGCGGCCCGTCGCTCCGCTTCTGCCCGGTTGGTCTCGGCGTCCTCGAGCAGCTTGGCCGCCTGGCGCTCGGCCTCGGCCCGATCGGCGTTGGCCCGATCGACGAGGGCGAGCGCCTGGTCGCGCTCCTGGGCGGACAACGCGGTGATCTCGGCCGCCCTGGCCTTGGCCTGCTCGATCAGCTCCGCCGCCCTGCGCTCGGCTTCTGCCCGGTCGGCCTCCGCCTCCTCGAGCATCTCGGCCACCTGGCGCTCGGCCTCGGCCCGGTCGGCGTCGGCCTGCTTGCGAAGCTGGATCGCCTCTTCGCGGTCGAGGGCCGACTCCGCCGAGAGGTCGGCTGCGGTGGCCTCGGCCGCGGCGACGAGCTCGGACGCCCTGCGCTCGGCGTCGGCGCTCAGCGCCGCGGCCTGTCGCACCAGCTCGACGGCCGCCTGACGCTGCCGCTCGGGCTCGGCGTACAGCTGGGCGGCTCGGGCCTCTGCCTCCTTGACAAGCTCGTCGGCCCAGCGCTCGGCCTCGGCCTTGGCCTCTGCTGCGTCACGCGTGAGCTTGGCCGCCTCTTCACCGTGGCCGTCGGATGCCGCTGCGAGCTCGGCCGCCTTCGCCCGGGCGACCTCGATCATCTCGCTCGCTCGGTGCTCGGCCTCGGCTCTGATGGCGTCGGCCTCGGCCTTCGCCGTCTCCGCGTCGGCCAAAGCCATCTCGGCCTGCTGCGCGAGCTCGGCCGCCTGCTCGCGATCGCGCTCGGACACCCTGCGGAGCTCACCAACCCTGGCTTCGGCGGCGTCGACCATCGCCGTCGCCCGCTCCTTCGCCTCGGCCTTCATCATCTCGGCCTGCGCTATGAGCCCGCTGGCCTCCCCCCGGCGCTGCCGCGACGTTTCGGCCCGGGTCTCGAGCTCCGCCACCTTGGCCTCGAGCTCGGCGATCCGCGCCAGCGCCTCGCTCCCCCAGCGTGCGTACTCGGCTACGTAGGTGTCGACCTGGTCACGGTCGTACCCCCGCAGCGCCCGTGCGAAGTGGGGTTGCTCCGCGTGCCCGTCGATGACCTCCCCGGTCCCGTCGTCGTCGTGACCGTCCTCGGCGTAGACGGCGGCTGCTTCGTTGTCCTCGTCGTCATAGAGCGACGGACGATCCGAGTCCTCTGTCACCTGCGATTCCCACATCGACCGAACCACCTCGTGCGCCCCTACCCGGCCCTCGCCCCGCACAGGACGAGAACGTTCAACGTCTCCCGGACGCGGGAGAGGTGGGTCCGGTCGTAGCCGTGAACCACGGCGAAGGTCGGTCGGTCGAGCCGATCCCCGATCATGGGCTCCTTCCCGTTCTCTTCCGGCGTTTTCACCGCGCCTGCTCGAGCTGGCTCACGCGCTGCGGGCCGGATGTCGAGCGCCCCGCATAGCTTGCGACGTTGGGTTCTCAGAGACTGTCGGTCCGATCGCCTGGTCTGCGGGCCTCTCCGCGTCGCCGAACTGCTCGACCGGCGTTCGCCCGGCAAGCCGGACACAACCACCGTGCGACGCCCCCCGGCCCTGGGAGCTCACCGAAACCCCAGCACTATTGTCACGTTTGCACGACGATGGCGCTCATCGCAAATCAGCGGGTCGCGGCTAGTCTCGCGACCGGTAAAGGGGGGAGAAGGTGGCTCGGACAACGTGCGAGGCCGATCGGCTGACGGCGGAGGATGCGCGCATCCTCAAGCTCGAGCGGGGCACCATCGCCGGCCACTGCTGCGCGATCATCGTCGTCGATCCGCCATCTGACGGCGAGCCGCCGACACTCGACGGGCTGCGGGCGCACCTCGCCGGCCGCCTGGACCGGGTTCCCCGATGCCGACAGCGACTGGCTCCGACGCCGCTCGGCGTGGCCCCGCCGCTCTGGGTCGACGACACGGACTTCCACCTCGACCGCCACGTGCGTCAGCTGGCACGGGACCAGGAGATCGACGACGAGGCACTCCGCCGCGGCGTCGCCCGGCTGATGGAGGGGCGGCTCGACCGCCGGTATCCCCTGTGGAGCCTGCACATGGCCCGGCTGAGCGGTGGGCGAACGGCGCTGCTCTGGAGAGAGCACCACTGCATGGCCGACGGCATGAGCGGGCTGCGGATCCTGAGCGCGCTGTTGTGGGACACCGAGCCGCACCCGGCGGCCACCGAGCCGGCAGCCCGCGTGCGGACACCGCAGTACACCGAGCGGGAGTTGCTGCGGTTCGGTCTCGCTGCCCGCTTTGGCCCATCGCCGGACGGCGGTGACGAGCGACGCGCGCGACCGGACTGGCGCCGAGCGCCGGCCCAGGCCAGGCGGCTCGTGGCCGCTGTTCGCCGTGAGCTGCTCCCGGGCTCGGACACCTCTCCCTTGGCCAGCCGCGTCGGGCCCGGCCGGACGGTGGACTGGCTGTCCGGTCCCCTCGCCGAGCTGCACGACGCCGGCAAGGCGGTCGGCCCGGGAGTCACCGTGAACGACGTGGTCCTGGCCGTGGTCGCGGGTGGGATCAGGAGCTGGCTGGCGGCCCGCCACGCCAGGGCCGAGCACATCCGGGTGAAGGTGCCCGTCAGCCTCCATCGTCCGGGTGAGCTGCCCGACCAGGTGGGCAACCGGGACTCCTTCATCTTCGTCGACCTCCCGATCACCGAGCCGGACGTTCGCGCCCAGCTGATCGCCATCTCCGAGGAGACGTCCGAGCGAAAGGATGCTCACGACGCCGCCGAGCTCGACGCCCTCGTACGGGAGCTGCGCCACCTGCCCCTGGGCGACAGCGCCGTCGATCTGACCATGAGCCCCCGCGTGTTCGCCCTGAACGTCTCCAACGTTCCCGGCCCGAAGGGCCCGCTGTACGTCATGGGCGGTCGCGTGGCGTCCATCGACGGGTTGGCCGAGGTCGCCCAGGGCCACGCCCTGCGGGTGGCGGCACGATCGAACCTCGGGCGGCTGTCCTTCGGGCTGTGCGCCGATCCCGGCGTGGTGCCGGACCTCGCCCTCATTACCGAGGGTATGCAGCGCTCGATCGACGAGCTGCTGGTCCGGGCGGGCCGCTGAGGTTTGCGTTCCGGGGGAGGTGGGGAGAAGTGTGGGCCAAGATCACAGAACCCCGCTCCGGCCGGCCCACCGAGCGTCTCGGGGCCCCGAGCGATGGCACGAGGGTGAGAATCCAGGTGTTCCAGCACGCAGTCCAACAGGTCCACTTCGCCGTGGTGAGGAACGGCTACGACCGGCGCCAGGTCGATTCCGACGTGGCGGAACAGGAGCGTCGGGCGACCGAGGCCCGAAGGCGTATCGAGGAGGCCGAGGCGAGCCTGTCCGAGGTCACAGGCCGCGCCCGTGCCCTCGAGGCCAAGATCTCGGCGCTGCGGGCCCGTTCGAACGGGAGCTCGGCGCGCTCGGCGACCCCGGTGGACGAGCTGGCCGAGCGGCTGATGGAGACGGTCAGCGCGGCGGGCCGCGAGCTGCCGGCGCAGGTCGTGTCCGAGGCGGAGACGGACAAGGAGAAGATCGAGCGGATGGCGTCGGATGTACGCCAGATCGCCCGCTTTCGCGCCGCGAGGATCGTGGGCACGGCCCGGCGCGATCATCAGCAGGCGCAGGAGCTCGTGGAGGAAGCCCGCCGCCAGGTCGACGAGTTCCTCGACGAGGGCAGGAGCAGGGCCGAGGCGCGGGCACAGGCGGTCTGGAACGAGGCTCGAGGCCGCCTCCGCCAGCCCATGCTCGAGGTGGAGGAGGCGAGAAGGCAAGGTCGGGCGATGCGCCACGAGCTCAAGCAACTGCAGGACCTGCGCGACGAGTGTTGGGAGCGCGTGGCCGGCGACCCCGGTCGTCTCGACGAGGGTCCTCTCGAGGACGTTCGATAGCCTGAGATCCGTCGGGGCGTCTCAGCCCCGCGGGGACTCACAACGGGGGGGATGTGGACGGGCCTGGTGCGGCCACGACCAGGCAGCAACGCTTGCTGCTCGCCGGCATGGCCCTGTCCATGTCCCTCTGGTTCGTCGACGACACGGCCGTGGCGGTCGCCCTGCCGACCATCGAGCGCTCCTTCGACATCTCCAGCACGGCCGCGCAGTGGACGATCACCGCGTACCTGCTGGCGGCGGCGGCGGGCGTGGCGGCCGCCGGCCGCATTGCTGACATATTCGGCCGGCGCCGGGTGTTCCTGATCGGTGTCGGCACCTTCATCGTCGCGTCCATGCTGTGCGGGCTGTCGATCACCGACTCGTGGCTCATCGGCGCCAGGGCCTTCCAAGGGGCCGGCGCCGCGCTCATGGGTCCGGCTGCCATCGCCCTCATCACGACCAGCTTCCCGCAGAAACGTCGGGGTCGGGCCCTGGGGACGATCGCCGCGGCCGCCTCGGTGGCACTGGCGTTGGGACCTCTCGTCGGCGGCACCATCGTCGAGACACTCGGCTGGCGTTGGATCTTCTTTCTCAACGTGCCGGTAGCCCTGCTGGTGATCGGGCTCGTCCACACGGTCGCAAGGGAGTCGCGCGACGAGAGCGTCCTCCGGGTGGACGTGCGCGGCGTCGTCCTGTTGACCGCCGGGCTCGCCGCGCTGGTACTGGGCCTGACCGAGAGCGCGACATCGGGAATCGACACACCGCGCACGATCGCCCTCCTCGTCAGTGCGGCCGGCCTCCTCCTCGCCTTCGGGCTCGTGGAGGCCAGGGTCGACGACCCGCTCATCCACCTGCGGGTCCTCAGGCACCGCCACGTGCTCGTCGCCAGCACCGTGGGACTCTGCAACCAGTTCGTCGCCGTCGCCCTGGCAGTCTTCGCCGTCACCTACTTCCAGGTCAGCTTCGGCCTGTCACCACTCGAGGCCGGACTCCTCTACCTGCCCACGGTTCTCCCCCAGGTCGTGACGTCCCGCCTGGCGGGACGGGTCGCGGACAGCGTGGGGCCGGCGGTTCCGATCGTCGTCGGTATGGCCATCCTGTCCTTGGCCATGATCGGTGTCTCCTACGCGGCCGAGGAGCAGAGCTACGTGGCGATGATCCCGGCCATGGTGGTCTTCGGCATCGGTATCTCGCTGGTCGTCACGCCGACAAGAGTCGCCGCCCAGGCCGCCGTCGGCGAGGACCACCAGGGGGTGGTCGCTGGCGTCATGAGCACGTTCAACCGGATCGGTGCCGTGCTCGGCGTGGCCGCCGTCGGTGCTCTGATCGTCGCCCTTGCCCATGGCCGGACTATCCAGCTCCTGGCACAGCAACGGATCAGCCCTGATCGCAACGACCGCGCCGCCCTCGACAGCATCCTCTACCACGGGCACCGTGGGAGCGCGGCGCTCGCCGACGACCCGAGCCGGTTCGTGGCACCAGTCCGCCACGCGGCCAGCGACGCCTTCAGCTACGCCTTTGCCAACGGCATGCGGTTCGGAGCTCTCATCGCCGCGTGCGCCGCCGTGCTCGGCCTTCTCCTGCTGCGACCGTCCGCCCGCCAGCT
>VAWP01000163.1:0-981 GCA_005888295.1 Actinomycetota bacterium | reverse complement strand
GTCGGCCAATACTCCCGGGGAAGGCGCATAGCCGTTGCGACATCGGAGAACAGGCCAACCGAGATGTAACCCTTGACCGCCTCGGTGTCCCCCACCAGTTGGGTCAGCTTCTCGAAACCTTCGATGAACGACTGCCGTACCTCGGCGGCGATGTCGGCATCGGACGCTGCCGCCGCCGTGGCCTGGAGCCGGAACAGGAAATGAGGCCGATGCTCGACACTCTCGACGTAGAGCTGATGAATGCGGGCTTGCACCTGCATCGCGTCCACGACCTCAGCGGCCGACTCGATGATCGCCATGATCTGCCGATGGTTCCACCGATGGCAGGCGAGGAACAGATCCTTCTTGCTCGAGAACAGGGCGTAGATGTACGACTGCGAGATGTTGGCCCGTTTGGCGATGGCTGCGGTCGTCGCCCCGTGATAACCCGCGTCGGCGAACTCGTTCCGGGCGGCAGCGAGGACCGCCTCACGTCGACGATCGGCACCCGATCGCTGACGGTGACCGGGTGCTCGGGGCATGTCAAGGGCAATTCGTCACGGAACGCCTCAATCCTTCGAGAGGATCACCTCCGTCGCCTTGATGATGGCCGTCACCCGGTCGCCGTCGCCCAACGAGAGGGCCTCGGCTGAGTCCCGTGTGATGGCGGCCGTGATCTCTTCGCCGCCCGACAGCCGGACCGTCACCACCGACATCACCGAGCCGTGCTTCACCCCGGAGACCGTGGCGTCGAGCTGGTTACGTGCGCTGAGAGGCATGGACGAACCATAAGCCAGCGGCCCACGAGGCTGGGCACGGGCTGCCTGCCTCGTACCCGCATATTCCGTCCAATTGGGGGTGTCAGCTCGCGAAAGCGGCTCTCACAGAGGGAATCCTCGCAGATGCGAGCTAAAGTGCCTGACGTGCGGAGGTATCGGGTGAGCGAGGCCGCCGACCTCCTCGGGGTGAGCGCCGACACGGTCAGGCGCTGGACCGATTCGG
>VAWP01000151.1 GCA_005888295.1 Actinomycetota bacterium | reverse complement strand
CAGCCCGCGGCCAGCTCGGCCACGATGCGGGCGTAGGTGATGGTGTCGAGCCCCAACCCTCCGTGCTCGGCCGGTACCAGGCATCCGAACAGGCCCAGCTCCCGCATGGCCTCCACCAGATCGTCGGGATAGGCGTCGGCGTGCTCCAGCTCGCTGGCGACCGGGATCACCTCTTTGGCGACGAAGGTGCGAACGGCCTCGACCAGTTCGTCGGCGAGAGCGGGATCAGTTCGGCTCGGCACGGCCGACAGGCTACCGTCGGGCATGCCCGTGCTCATCGGTGAGCCTGCGCCCGACATCGACCTGCCCGACGACGGTGGAGACCGCTGGCGCCTGTCGGACCAACGGGGACGGGCGGCAGTGCTCGTCTTCCACCGGCACCTGGCCTGACTGCCGTGCCAGCACCACGCTGTCGCCGTGCGCGACCGCCTCGATGAGTTTGGTGACGCCGCCGTGGCCCTGGTGACCTTCACCCGGCAGCGCAACCTGCGGGGGTACCGCCGTCGGCTCGACCTGCCGTATCCCGTGCTCACCGACGAGGACCGTCACTGTTATCGCGCCTACGGGTTGAGCCGGGCGCCCGTCTGGCGGGCCTACGGAGTGTCGACGCTGCGGCGCTACGCCGAGCTCGTGCGCCAGGGGATGCGGCCCCAGCGGCCGACCGAGGACACGCTCCAGCTCGGTGGCGACTTCGTCGTCGGTCGCGACGGACGACTGGTGTACGCGTTCAGGTCCCGCAGACCGGACCAGCGTCCCGCGATCGACGAGCTGCTCGAGGCGGCACGAGCGGCATGACCGAGCTGGGGTTGCGAAATGACGTCTATCGCCGCCCGCTGGCGACCGCCCTCGAACGGCTGGGCGTCGGAGAGGGTTGGTGCTGCGTCGACGTGGGTGCCGGCGGGGGCGACGTGAGCGTGGCCCTGGCCGAGATCGTCGGTCGCACGGGCCGGGTCTACGCGGTCGACAACGACCCCCGGGCCCGCGACGAGGTGGCGCGGACCGCGGCGGCGCACACCCAGGTGCTGGCCATCACCCAGGCCGGCGAGGACCTGCTGCTGCCCGAGCCGGTGGATCTCGCCTTCTGCCGGTTCCTGCTCATGCATGTGGTCGAGCCGGTGGCCGTGCTGGCCCGGATGGCGAAGGCCGTGCGCGCCGGTGGCTGGGTCGTCGCCCAGGAGCCGATCACCAGCGCCGGCCGGGTCGGGGGCAGCCCGCTGTCCATGCCCGACGCCCCGCACCCCGACGTCGGCGCCCTCCTCCCCGCCCTGGTGGGCCGGGCTGGACTGGACCTGGTCGACGCCTGGGCCGAGGCGCCAGCGGGAGCCGGGCCGGGGCCCGTCACCGGCTACCTCGCCACCCTGAGCGAGGTCGATCCGGGCGACGACCCGGTCGTCCTCCCACCCCTCGTCACCGTGCTGGCCCGCCGGGAGGCTCGGTAGAGGCGGCGGGTTCGCCGCCTCTAACCTGCGCGGCATGATCGCCCCCGATCTCGACGCCGCAGCCGTCGTCGTCGAGCAGGCCACGGTCGCCGTCGACACCGCCGCCCGGCACCTGGCGTCCGTCGGCGGGCCCGACGAGCACCAGGTCCTCGCCTACGACCTGGCACACGCCGCCGCGTCGGTCGAGTGTGCCCGGGCCGCGCTCGACTACGGCGCCAGGGGTGAGATCGAGGCCATCCTGGCCTGCGCCTTCGTGGCCGACGCCGTGCACGACCTGTTGGCCCGCACGCTCGGGCGGGAGGACGAGTGGGGGACCGAGCCCGGCCGCATGGACGCGACGTTGCCGTTCGTGCGGGCGTACCGCGCTCCTTCGGTGCTCGCCGACCTTGCCGGGGAGGAGGGGCCCCGGCACCTCGACGCCGATTTCGAGATGGTCCAGGACACCTTCCGCCGGTTCGCCGAGGAGCAGATCCGGCCCGTAGCCGAGTGGGTGCACCGTCACAACGAGGACATCCCCGAGGCGATCATCGCCGGGCTGGCCGAGATCGGCGCATTCGGTCTCTCCGTGCCCGCCGGGTACGGCGGGTTCGCGGCCGGCGGCGAGAGCGAGTACATGGGGATGGTCGTCGCCACCGAAGAGCTGTCCCGCGGATCGCTCGGAGCCGGGGGCTCGCTTGTCACCAGACCCGAGATCCTCACGCGCGCCCTCGTCAAGGGAGGCACCGAGGAGCAGAAGCAGCACTGGCTGCCGCGGCTGGCCAGCGGCGAGGTGATGGCCGCGGTCGCGGTGACCGAGCCGGACTTCGGCTCGGACGTCGCCGGCATCAAGGTGACCGCGGCGCGCCGGGACGGTGGCTGGGCCATCGACGGGGTCAAGACGTGGTGCACCTTCGCCGCGCGCGCCGACGTGCTGATGCTGCTGGCCCGCACCGATCCCGACCGCGCCAAGACCCACCGGGGCCTGTCGTTGTTCGTGGTGCCCAAGCCGCGTGGAGACGGTCACGGCTTCGTGCTCACCCAGGACCCCGCCGCCGACGGACGCACCGGCCCGCCGGGACGTCTCGAGGGCCGCCCCATCGACACCATCGGGTACCGGGGGATGCACTCCTACGAGCTCGCCTTCGAGGGCTGGTGGGTTCCCGAGGACTGCCTGATCGGAGGGGCCGAGGGCGAGGGCCGGGGCTTCTACTACCAGATGGAGGGGTTCGAGAACGGCCGGCTCCAGACCGCCGCCAGGGCACTCGGCCTGATGCAGGCCGCCTACGAGGCGGCGTCGACCTATGCCGCCGACCGCGTGGTGTTCGGATCGCCGATCCTCGACTACCAGCTGACGCGGGCCAAGCTCACCCGCATGGCTGTCATCATCCAGGCCAGCCGGCAGTTCGCCTACCAGGTGGCCCGGCTCATGGCCAAGGGCGAGGGCGCGCTCGAAGCGTCGATGATCAAGGCGTACGTGTGCCGGGCAGCAGAGTGGGTGACCCGCGAGGCGATGCAGATCCACGGTGGCATGGGTTACGCCGAGGAGTTCCCCGTGAGCCGGTACTTCGTCGACGCCAGGGTCCTGTCGATCTTCGAAGGGGCCGACGAGACCCTCGCGCTCAAGGTCATCGCCCGCCGGCTGGCCGGCTCTCCACGGTGAGCCCGCGCAGATAGAACCAGTAGCTCCTCCAGCGGACCACGCCGGTGAGCGGCAGCGACAGCAGCGTCCAGAACATCTCCCACGTGCGCCGGTAGCCCTCGAGACGGCCGAGCTTCTGGCGCTTGGTGCGGTGGGTCACTCCCCGCATGATCCGGGCCGAGGTCGGCAGACGACCCTCGGCGATGACCTCGTTGATCATGATCTCGATCGTGTAGCCGTCCCGCTTCTCTGGCGGGATGGCCTCGAAGACCCAACGGGGGACGACACGTTCGCCGGTCGTCGGCGGGAGGCGGAGCACGAGAGGGTTCCACGCGCCGTAGTCGAACCAGCCCACCGACATGGTGGCCCGGCCCTCGATGAAGGGCCGGCACACCTCGTCGAGGTGATCGCTCGTGAGACCCAACAGGTCGCCGTCGACGAACAGCAGCGCTGGCGCGTCCGAGGCGGCGACGCCGGCCTCCATGGCGTGGGCCTTCGAGCCGCTGAGAGCGCCGGCGGCTCCACCCCGCTGGATGACCTTGGCTCCCGCAGCCGCGGCCCGATCGCCGGTGTCGTCGACCGAGCCGTCATCGACCACGATCACCTCGCGCACGGCCGAGCACCGCCGACAGGCGTCCACCACGGTGGCCACCGTCGCCGCCTCGTTGCGGGCCGGGACCACGGCGTCGATCACGACCGGGGCGAGCTGTCGGTGAGGCACGGTTCAGCCCCGACGACCGCGCTAGTCCGAACCGGGGGTCAGCCCCGCCCGCTCCCCCCTGGTCACGAACTTCACGGCCATCTTGCGGCTGGCCTCGTCGATCATCTCGTCGCCGAACATCACCGCGCCCCTGCGCTCGTCCTCGGTCGCCTGGCGATAGGCAGCGAGGATGGCGAGGGCCCGGTCGTACTGCTCCTGGGTCGGCGAGAAGACCTCGTTGAGCACGGTCACCTGGTCGGGATTGAGCGCCCACTTGCCGTCGTAGCCGAGCGTGCGGGCCCGGTTGCAGTACTCCCGGAGGGAGTCCAGCTCCCGGATCCTGAGGAACGGGCCGTCGATGACCTGAAGGCCGTTGGCCCGCCCGGCCATGAGGATCTTGGACAGCACGTAGTGGAAGTGGTCGCCCGGGTACTCGGCGATCGACACGCCACCGGTCAGCACCGGCATCTCCATCGAGGCGGCGAAGTCCGCCGGGCCGAAGACGATCGTCTCCAGCCGGGGAGATGCGGCGCAGATCTCCTCCACGTTGATGAGCCCCCGCGTGGTCTCGATCTGGGCTTCGATGCCGATATGGCCCGGCGAAAGCCCGGCGTTGACCTCCACCTGGGTGAGCAGGAGGTCGAGAGCCACGACCTCGGCCGCCGACTGCGTCTTGGGCAGCATGACCTCGTCGAGGCGCTCGCCGGCGTTGGCGACCACCTCGATCACGTCGCCGTAGGTCCACTTGGTGTCCCAGGCGTTGACACGGACGCACATCACCCGCTCGCCCCAGTCCTGGTTCTTGATGGCGTCGACGACCTTGGCCCGTGCCGACTCCTTCTCCAGGGGCGCGACGGAGTCTTCGAGGTCGAGGAAGGTCATGTCGGCCGGAACCCCGGGGCCCTTCTCGAGGAAACGCTCGTTCGAGCCGGGCACCGACAGGCAGGAACGGCGAGGGAGATCCCTGGATCGCGCTGACATGCACGGGATGCTACGGGCGCCCCCCGGCCGCCGCCAGTGCGCCGTCGCACCCTCTTCCCGGCGGCTTCGCCCGGCGGACCCCGACCTTGCTGCCCGCCGTGAGGGCGGTGACCTCAGTGCAGCTCGTCGCGCAGGAAGGGCAGCAGCGTCTCCCAGGCTTCCCGGGCGGCGGTCGTGTCGTACACCTCGGGCCGGTCGTCGTTGAAGAAGGCGTGCTGGGTGCCGGGATAGATGTACATCCGGGCCCGCTTGCCCAGGGCCGTCAGGGTGTTCTCCAGCTCCCGTGCCGCCGTCGGGCCGGCCGCGTCGTCCCTCTCGGCAAAATGACCCTGCACGGCGGCATCCAGCTTCGAGTAGTCGGGCTGGGCACCGGCCCAGGGGATGAGGCCGTAGAACGGGACGACGGCCTTCACCAGATCGGGCCGCTCGCATCCCAGCACGAGCGCCAGCCCCCCACCCATGCAGAACCCGACCACGCCCACGCCGTGGCTCGAGCACCGGGCCTTCACCGCGTCCACGGCGCCGCTCATGTCCTTCGCCGCCTGCTCGATGCGCATCGCCATCATCAGCTTGCCCGCCTCGTCGGGCTCTCGCGCCGTCTCACCGTGGTACAGGTCGGGGGCCAGGGCCACGAACCCCTGGGCGGCGAAGCGGTCGCACACCTCCTTGATGTGGTCGACCAGCCCCCAGTACTCCTGGATGACGACCACGCCCGGGCCTGTCCCCTCGGTGGCCAGGTAGCCCTGCGCGGTCGTGCCGTTGCTCGGGAACTCGATGATCTCGCCCATGGGTCGGGCACGCTAGCGCCGTTCAGCCGACCTGCCTGAGCAGCTCGGGGGTCACCGGGCAGTCCGATCGGCGCAGCGCGTCTGCTGCCGCCTGTGGTCCGGACGGTCCGACGACGCAGTCGACGAGCTCGACAGGAACGAGCTCGTCGTCGCGATCCCAGGGAGAGTCCGCATCATCGTCGAGACGACGCCACACGGCCTCGCCCAGTCGGGCCGGCAGCGCTCGTCCGACGCCGGCGACCAACCAGACCGGTATCGACGTCAGCCCGGCCACCGACGCGGCAGCGCGCGACCCGGCGACGGCGGCGAACTGGTTTCCGCTCACGACGGACGCCTCCAGCACGACCAGGTCGGCGGCAGCCGCAGCGCTGCCCACACCCGACTCGGGAACCTCGAGCACCTCGCCGCCCGATGCGCGGAGCCGGCGGGCCAGGCCCGACCCTTCGCCGAGCGCGTCGACGAGCAGCACCTGGAGGTCACCCCGGCGTGCCAGGGCACGTCCCAGCAGCTCGGACCAGCCGAGCGCGAGAACGGTGGCGTCACCGGGCATGCGATCGGCGAGGACCAGCGGCGTCGCGTCAGCCTCGAGCTCGTCGGCCAGCCTCCACACCTCCTGCTGGGGATCGGTGCTCGCCAGCACCCGGCACGCCAGCCACCAGAGAGGGCCCACGGTCGGATGCCGATCGACGAGCCGCCGGCAGGCGGTGACGAGCGCCGCCGGGTCGTCGGCGAATCCCGCCAACGCGTGCGCTGCCTCGAGCGTGAGCGACGTCGGACCGGCTCCGTCAGCCCGGGCCACGTACCGAAGCCGCTCGATCGGATGCACCGCGGCGTCGTTACCGACCACCTGGGCGACCACCTGGCAGACGGCTTCGGGCACGACCGGGTTGACCTTCCCGGGCATGATCGAGGATCCCGGTTGCAGGTCGGGCAGTCGGATCTCGGCCAGCCCGGCACGCGGGCCACTCGCCATCCATCGCAGGTCGTTGCAGATCTTGTAGAGCGACACCGCCACCGTGCGCAGCA
>VAWP01000150.1 GCA_005888295.1 Actinomycetota bacterium | reverse complement strand
ACCTCCTCGACGCCGAAGGCGTTGGAGCCGACCCAGGAGATCTCCTTGAAGTAGAGCGGCGTCCACTCCCACTTGGCAGGCCCGTGCACACCGGCCTTGACGAGGGTCCCTCTCGCCTTGAGCAGCCGGACGCCGATCTCGAACGTCTCGGGCTTGCCGACCGTGTCGTACACGACGTCGATGCCCCCTGGGTAGGCCATGGGAAGGCCGTCGGACTCACACAGCACGCCTCCCGACCACGCCGCCGCCTCCTCGAGCACGGCCTCGCGGGGCTCGTGCCGGATAGCGACGGCGCCCAGCCGGCGTACGGCATGGGCCTGGCCATCGAAGCGGGCGACCACCATGACCTCGACGTCGGGATGCAGGGCACGGAGGATGGCCGTTGCGGTCGTGCCCAGCGCGCCCGCGCCGTACACGAGTGCCCTGCCGCCGGGGGGCGGAGGATGGCGGGTGACCGAGTGGAGCGACACGGCAAAGGGGTCGGCCAGCACGGCCAGCTCGTCCGGCAACGACTCGGGCACCCGGTACAGCTGCGAGTCATGGGCCGGCATGAGGTCGGCGTAGCCCCCCGTGGCGTCCCGCGACGTCCCGATGTGGATGCCGGGAGCCAGGCGTCCCTTGCCGAAGCTCCAGCAGAGGCTGTAGTCGCCGGCCTGACAGGCGGGACAGAGCGGCTCGATTCCCCTCGGCGCGCAGGACAACCACGGGTTGAGCACGACCCGATCACCCACCTCGAGCCCCCGCGCCTCGGGCCCTACCGCGACGACATCGGCGACGACCTCGTGACCGAGGACCTGGGGAAGAGAGAAGAACCCCTTCATCGGGTTGTCCCCCGCGATGCCCTCGCCCCAGTCCATGAAGACCTGTTTGGCGTCAGACCCGCATATACCCGTCAACCGCGGGCGGGTGACGATCCAGTCAGGCGCGAGCAACCGCGGGTCGTCCATGTCCACGAGCCGCATCGGCGTGGCGGCCAGCCCCCGGAGGAGAGGGTTGTCCTCCTCGGGCGCTGGCTGGGCTTCGGGTCGAACGCCGTAGAGCAGGGCCCTCACCGGCCTGAGGATAGACAGCGACCAGCGAAACCAGTCGCTCGCCTCACCGGCACGTGTTGACCTCGAGTGCGCTCGAGGTCTTACCCTTGTCGTCCATGACGAAAGAGGGGGGCGCCGTGAGCGACGAATCTCCGGTCTTGGACGAGGCCTACGAGCGCATGGCCATGTCCGGCTTCGAGCTCCCGAACGGCTTCGTCAACCACGGACCGATGGCGTGCGAGGCGCTGGCGGCTCTCGGCTGCGACGAGGACATCGACGGCTGGGCCCGTCGCGTGGCCCGCTCGGCCGGTGCCGCGGTCGACTCGAAGGCGCCCGTGGACTTCGAGTGGCGAGAAGCCCTGGGGGACTACCGGCTGCTCCCCCAGTGGATCGGGCACTTCGAGCGGGCCGTCGCCGACGACGGCTGGCCGGCGGTGGTCGAGGTATGGGTACCGCGCCTCATGCCGGCCCTCGCCGTGGCCCTGTTCCACGGCGCCATCAGGGTGGCCCACGCCGTCCGCGCCATCGACGCCGTCGACACGCCCGCCCGTCGGGCCGAGCTGGCGAGGGCGCTCGGCTACTGGGCCGCCCGCTACAGCGTCGGGCAGCCCACCAGGATGTCCGTGGATGCCGACAGCGGCGATCTGCGCCAGGCCATCGTCGGCGCCGCCGCCGAAGGTGCCCGGTACTACCTGACCCGGCCCAACATCTTCAACCTGCACGGCGTCACGGGTGCCATGGCGGTGGAGCTGATGGTGGACCACATCTCAGCGGACGCCGGCACCGCCGGGTTGGCCCAGGTGCGAGCCGAGCACGCCTCCCTCTACCGGGGCGCCGAGCCGACCGAGCCGACGGAGGCAGGTACCGCTCCGGGCGATCAGCTGGCCCGGGCGGCAGCCGACAGCCGGGACCCCCACCAGGTCAAGCTCGTCGAGGCCTGTCGCCGGGGCTACGCCGCCACCGGCGACCCCACCTTCGCGGCCGCAGCGGAGACGGTCACCGGCTTCGCCAGGTGAACCGGCACCGCCTCTTCGCGGCGGCGCTCGCGGAGCGTGAGGCAGCCCCAGATCCCCCAGCCCACCGGCACGACGGACCAGAAGCTCACGATGCGGTACAGGAACACACCGGCCAGAGCACTCTCGGCTGACATGCCGTAGGCGATCAGGAGGAAGGACAGGCTGCCCTCCACCACGCCGAGCCCGCCCGGGACCACGGGGATGCTGGCGGCGACCTGGGCGAGGCCGTAGGCGACCAGGACCCCGCGCCAGGGGACCGCGCCGCTGATGGCCCAGACGCAGGTCACGAGGCAGGCGCAGTCGACGAGCCAGTTGAGCGCGGCCAGCGCGCCCGTCGCCGTCCAGCCGCGAGCATCGAGCCTGACGGCGCCGACACGCGTCGCCAGGGTGGTCACGGCGCCGCTCACCTGACCAAGGCGGGGCATGCCGGAGGCGGCCCGGCTCAGGCTTCGCCTCACGGTCCCGGCTCGGTCCGAGCGCCGCCCGAGCAGGATCACCGCGGCGACCACGGCCGGAATGGCGGCCAGGGTCGCGGCGCCCGCCCGCAGGTGGGCGACCGGGCCGCGAGCGCCGGCGATCTCGATGCCGGCTGCTACCACCAGGAACAGGGCGAAGCTGCCCAGGGCTCCCGCCACGAGCACGACCCACCCGGCGAGGAGGCGGTCGGCGCCGTGTCGCCGCAGACGGCGGAAGACCCAGGTCGCCCCCCACGCCACGCCACCAGGCAGCGTGAGGGCCAGCGCGTTGGCCGCCAGGGTGATCGCCGTCATGGAACCCAGGCCGACATCGACGTTGCCGGCGCGGAGCAACCGCTTCTGGATGAGCGCGAACACCAGCATCGACGTCGCCTCCAGGCCGAGGGCGACGAGCAGCCAGGCCCACCGGACGTGGGCGAGCGAGTGACCAGCGGCGGCGAGGTCGCGGCTGCGGCTGGCACCCGCGACCACGGCCACCACGAGCACGACCACCACCGCTCCTCGCCGGAGCCAGGTCGACCCGACCGCGGCGGCGGTGCGGCCCTCGGCGAACCCACCGGGGTTCGAGCGCAGGTCTGCGGCCGTACACGTCATGCGACTTCAGACGCCGCAGCACCGCGAAGCTCATCGGTGTCCACCCGACGGCGCCAGCCCCGTCCGGTCGGCGATCAGTGGCCGCCGTGCAGCGGGGCGAGCCCGACGGTCACCGATCGGCCATAGGCCGGCGTGGCGTCGGCCCCTGCGGGCGCGTCGGTCGGCATCGACGGGCCCAGGTCGACGTGGACCAGCCGTGAGCCGTTGCTGCCGGTTCCACAGGCGGCCGGCACCACCAGCGTGACCTGGCCGCTGCCTCGGAGGGTGAGGCCGCGACACGTGACGTCACGCAGCTCGAGGAACTCGACAGTCGGGCGGTTGACGTCGAAGCGCCATCCCCACACGGAGAAGGACCGTTCGACCGAGCGGTAGTCGAAGCGATCGGGTGACGGTGGCGGGCTCCCTCCGCCATCGGGGTGCCGAAGAGACGCGTACTGGCTCTCGAGCTGGCCGCGGAGCCACGGGTACCAGTACGGATCGGAGTGGATGCCGGGGTGGAGCTCGTAGTGGTCGCTCACCCCGACATCTGCGAGCGCGGCCTGGAAGTCGAGGTTCATGTCGAGCACGAGCGCCTCGAAGCCTTGGGCGGTCAGGTAACCCGACGGGCTGTCGAGATCCGCGGTGCGCCGCGGGACGGCGTCGTTGGAAAAGCCCCGCAGCTCGGTGACCTGCCGCCCCGACCGGAAGGCGCCTGCGTTGATGGCCAGGTCCCGCGGGTTCCGGCCGCGGTAGTACGACTGATCCGCCACCGGGTCGCCGAGGGCCAGGGTCGTGGCGTTGAAGTCCTCCGCCTGGGTCTGGCCCAGGGAGCCAGGCACGACGCCGACCGCCCCTGGAAGCGAGTGGTACGGGACCGGGCCCTGGGGCTGCGCGCCGACAGGCGAGCGCGCCCGGCTGGGGTCGGGCCCGGGCAGGAGCAGCAGGTTCAGGGCGCCGGACACCGACCCGAGCGACGACCACAGATCTGGATGCGCCAAGCCGATCTGGTACGAGCCGTAGCCGCCGAGCGACGTACCGGCGAGCGCGCGCCAGTCCCGTCCGGACCGGGTCGGGAGGTGGGCCTCGACGTACGGCTGGATCTCCTGGACGACGTCGGTGGCGAAACCGGGGGCCGGGGTGTGGTAGCGCGGCTCGTCTCCCGAGGCCGCATAGCGCGGATTCCAGTCGACCCAGAATCCGTCGACACCCGGCGCAGGCCCGTAGCCCCCGGGTACCGTGCGGCCATCCGGGGCCACCAGGATGAGGTCCAATGCCGGGCGCGGCACCCAGTGTGCGGGGTCGGCGTAGTCCCACGGGTCGGCGACGGTGTGCGGGTCGATCGGCGGCCCGGAGCCCACGGCCGCCACCCAGCCAGAGGGGTGCGAGGCCGTCCCCAACATCGACGTGTAGTCGCCGCCGAAGCCGTGGAGGAGGTAGAGCACTGGACAGCGGCGGCCCGTCGCGGGGGCGCAGGCCGGTGGGACGAAGTACGAGAAGGCCGTGGTGCCGCCGAGGGCCGGGCTCGCCAGCTCCTGGCACGCCACCTTGCCCACCACGACGGTCGGGCTCGGCCCGGGCGCCGCGCACCCGACGAAGAAGGGGGGCGCCGGGGAAGCCGCCACCGCGGCGCCTGTTGGGGTCCCGGCGACCGCAACGACGAGCGCCGCCGCGGCCAGCACACAGGCGGCTCGGCGCACCGTCAGGGGTTCGGCGCCACCCACCCCGAACCCTCTGGCGGGCCGGATTGGCGTCACAATGAAGGGGGAGGACCGCCCCGGAGCGGGCCAGGGAGGGGGGAAAGCCCGATGCAGACGATGTGGCTGAGCGACGACGGGGCCTGGGAGACCACCCTCCGCGGTCGCCAGGTGTTCGACAACCCTCGCCTGAACAAGGGGACGGCCTTCAGTCACGAGGAGCGCCAGGAGCTGCGTCTGGTCGGCCAGCTGCCCCCGTCGGTCCTCACCCTGGACGAGCAGGCCGCCCTGAGCTACGCCCAGTACCAGGCCCAGCCGAGCAACCTCCTCAAGAACATCCACCTGACGGATCTGCGTGACCGCAACGAGGTGCTCTTCTACCGACTGTTGTCCGATCACCTCCGCGAGATGCTCCCGATCGTCTACACGCCGACCATCGGAGAGGCCATCGAGCTGTACAGCCACGAGTACCGCCGGCCCTGCGGCGTCTACCTGTCGATCGACTCCCCCGAGCTCGTCGGACCGTCCCTCGGTGAGATGGGCCTCGGTCCCGACGACGTGGATCTCATCGTGGCCACCGACGCCGAGGCGATCCTGGGCATCGGGGACTGGGGGGTGGGGGGCATCGAGATCGCCGTGGGCAAGCTCGTCGTGTACACCGCGGCTGCTGGGATCCACCCTGGCCGCACCCTCGCCGTCATGCTCGACGTCGGAACGAACCGCCAGAGCCTTCTCGAAGATCCGCTGTATCTCGGAAACCGTCACCCGCGGGTATCGCGTAGCGCCTACGACGAGTTCATCTCGACCTACGTGAACACGGCGCGACGCCTGTTCCCCAACGCGCTGCTCCACTGGGAGGACGTCGGGACCAGCAATGCCCGCAGGATCCTGGAGCGGTACCGGAAGCGCGTACTGACCTTCAACGACGACATGCAGGGCACGGGCGCAGTCAACCTGGCGGCCGTGCTGTCCGCCGCCCGGGTGTCAGGAGTGCCCCTGACCGGTCACCGGGTGGTGGTCTTCGGCTCCGGCACCGCCGGCATCGGCATCGCCGACCAGATGCGCGACGCCATGACCGCCGACGGGCTCACCCCCGATCAGGCCAAGGCGCGGTTCTGGTGCCTCGACCGACACGGCCTGCTCACCGACGACATGGGCGATCTGCAGGATTTCCAGAGGGCGTATGCCCGGCCGACGGGTGAGGTCACCAGCTGGGCCCGCGACGAGCAGCTCGGCGGCATCGACCTCGCAGAGGTCGTCCGCCGTGTCCATCCCACTATCCTCATCGGCACCTCGACGCGCGCCAACGCCTTCACGGAGGAGATCGTCAGTGAGATGGCCACCCACGTGGACCGGCCCGTCATCCTGCCGATGTCCAACCCGACCCACCTCTGTGAGGCGGTCCCGGCAGATCTGATCCGGTGGACCGGCGGACGCGCGCTCGTCGCCACCGGCAGCCCGTTCGACCCGATCACCTACGACAAGGTGACGCACGTGATCGGGCAGGCCAACAACGCCTTGGTGTTCCCGGGCCTGGGTCTCGGGGCCATCGTCGCCCGGGCGTCGGTCATCACCGACGGCATGATCGTCGCGGCGGCAGCCGCCATCGCGGATCTCGTCGACCCGACCACCCCCGGTGCATCGCTCCTTCCTCAGATCGAGGATCTGCGCGACACGTCCGTTGCGGTGGCGGTCGCCGTCGCCGATGCGGCCCGACGCGAAGGCGTGGCACGCGCCGCTCTCGACGACGACCTCGAAGGCCAGGTCCGTGACGCCGTCTGGACGCCCGGCTACCTGCCCGTTCGGGCCGCCGAGATGACCACGGGCGCGCTGCGGTCGCCACCGACGACGCGCCGACGCGACTCGGCCACGGCCAGCTTCCAGCGCGACTTCTGGCCCCGAGGACCGCGGTAGGACGACTGTCAGTCCTGGCCGGCGGTCGCGGGTTCCGCCGCGATCAGCACGCCGTTGCGATCCTGGTAGCGCACGGGCTCGTCTCCCTCACGTCGACCATCCGGTCGAGCCGTCGCTCCGCACTGGTCGAGACGGTAGCCGCTCACGGACTGTGGCCGGCGATGCCTCAGGAGCCCAAGGTGGCGATGCCCGCGGGTAGTCGGCGGGCCAGGTCAGACGGTCTGGGCCACCAGTAGCGGAGCGAGGCGACCGATGCTCCACCCGGTGCATCCCAGACACCGCTGCCAACGGGTCGACCGCCGACCGCGTCGTACAGATGCCGGGCCGTCTGGTTCCTCTCCACCACCCAGAGATAGAGGCCCTCGTCGTAGCCGTGGTCCTCGAGCCACCTGGCGGTCTCGGCCATCAGCCTCGTCCCGATGCCGAGGCGCCTCACATCGTGCCGCACGTGGAGGTTGTCGAGCAGGGTTCCCCACTGCGGATCGTCCGCTGCGACCGAGTGGGCGAAGCCGTGGACCTCACCGTGTGCCTCGCCCACCACGGTCATCGTCACGAGGCCGGGGTCGGGCTCGTGGAAGCGCTGTCGCCACACCGCAGCCCGATCCGCCGCTACCTCGTGATCGAGGAACGAGTCCGACAGGAACCCGCGGTACGCCCGCCGCCAGCTGTCGGCGTGGAGGTCAGCGATCGCTGCGGCGTCCGAAGGTCGGGCCAACCGGTAGTGGATCACCACGCCGATCGAACAGGACGTCAGGGTGTGGTGGCAAGTGATTTCAGCGACGAGCAGGGCGGTCGCACGATGTGGACGGGCAATGCTTCACGGCGACCGGGCGAGGACCCAGGTACCTCGAAGCTCGAGCACGTGATGATGGTCGCCGAGAGCCCCGACCCGAGCTCCCAAGTCGCCGCAGGCCGGGCAGCGGAGCACGAGGCCGGCCCCGTGATAGGCGCGATGGGCACCGATCGGCGCGCGGGACCCGCACGACTGGCAGATCCGCTCTGCGACCGTTATCTCGGTCGTGAAGATCTCCTCCAGCGTGCCAGCGACGCCGTTGCCGTCGATGTGCAGCCCGGAAGCATCCATCTCATCCTCCTGTCGGTCCGAATCGCTCGGTGCGAACCCGGCCTGCCTCGTGCCCCAGGGCGACGAGCAGGTCCGCCACGTGCTCCACGAACGGCGTCGGTCCGCAGACGTAGACCAGCGGTCGCTCGGCGGGAGGCGGTCCCACAGCGCGGAGCATCTCGCCGTCCACCCGTCGGGTCCAGCCCGCCCAATCAGCGGCCCACTGGCGCGTCAGCGTGTAGTGCGTGCCGACGCCCTGGCGGGAGACCTCGGCCAGCTCGTCCTGGTACAGCACGTCCTCCCACGAGCCGGCCGACAACAACAGCCTGGCGTCGAGCGAGCTGTTCTCCCGTTGGCGATGGCGAACCATGGCCATGAGGGGCACCAGGCCCGAGCCCCCGCCGACGAGCAGCAACGGTCCACCGTCACGAACGTGCCAGGTGAAGTAGCCACCGATCGGACCTCGGAGCTCGAAGGTGTCGCCAGCCTGGAGCTCGTCGGTCAGGTACGGGGAGACCTCGCCGTCGTCGATGCGCTCGACGGTCAGGGCGACGGATCCGTCACCGGGAGGCGAGGCGATGGAGTAGGACCGCTGGGCCTGGTAGCCGTCTTCAGCCGTGAGGCGGATGTCGACGTGCATGCCGGCCACGTGCCCAGGCCACCCGGGCACCTCGAGCACGATCGTCCTGGCCCGGGG
>VAWP01000055.1:32886-35319 GCA_005888295.1 Actinomycetota bacterium | reverse complement strand
TTGCCGTGAAACAACAGCCGGTCCTCTGGCGGGGGAGGGTGCGTGGCGGATACGGCGGGCGTGAGCGACTTCGACGTGGGATTTCTCGTCGGCCTACTGATCGGCGAGGGGCACTTCGGTGGAGACGGGAGGCAACCCCAGGTGTCGCTGCGGATGCATACGCGGCGTGAATCGCTGTTCCTGTGGATCGACAGCCACTTTCCCGGGGGCCGGCTATATGGCCCCTACGAGCACAGCGGGCGCTCCTATTACCAGTGGATGGCGAGGGGAAAGTACCTCCATAGTGTGATCGTGCCGCTGCTCGATAGGCACCTCTCGCCCGCTCGGGACGAGTACGCCTGGCGGAGGTACGTGGACATGAAGGAGCGCTACGGGCTGTAGACGGCCGAGAAACCTGCAACTGGCCCTTGCTTGCGTCGCCGATTCGCGAAACTCTGTGGTTGAGCCCCACGGTGGCGATGGACCGGGGCGGTTGACGGACTCCGGCGGCCGGACGAGGATACGGGACCTTGGAAGAACCTCCTGTCGATCGGATACCCCGCGGGCGAGGCATCTTCCGACGCTTCCGCAGTGGCGGTGCCCCACGAGATGCGGATGTTGCCTCCGAAGAGTCTGGGGTCACCAGCACCGAGGGATCGATCGAACCGGACGCGCCAGAGGGCGTGGTTGTCCTCCACGAGGAGCGGACAGATGGGCCGGACGACGTGAGCAAGGACGTCGAGGACACGACGGAACGAGACGCCACGCCACCTATGGACAGTCAGGCGATCGAGCCGCCGCCATCGAAGCTGCGGACGCCGCCGCGTCCACCCGGTGCTCCGAGCCCGGATAACGCACCCGCAGCGCCCGCCCGAACGGCCAAGCCTGCTACCGGCCGAACCGAGCCGCCGCCCTCGCCGAACCGGGGCAGGCCTCGGAGCACGGCCGACGCGCCCTCAGCAGGCACCACCGGGCGCAGGCCGAAGGCTCAGGCCTCTTCGGCGACGAAGAAGGCGCGTCCGGCGCGCAAGGCAGCCGAACGAGGAAAACCACGCGAGGCGAGGGCAGACGATGCTGCTGTCTCGAGTGGCGAGGAGTCCACCGCGGAGCGCCGGTCGTCGACACCTGCGCCGACGGACTCCGCAGGACCGAAAGTCGACTCGGATCGGCCGGCCATGGTGTCGGATCGGGTCGACGGTGGCGACGGCCAGCAGCCGGTGAGCGACGCGCTGGCAGACGTTCCGACCCAGGAGTCGGCTCACCAGGTCGAGCACCCGCTGCCTCGGGTACTGGCCATCGCCAACCAGAAGGGCGGAGTCGGCAAGACCACGACGGCCGTGAACCTCGGGGCCGCCTTGGCCGAGTTGGGCTACCGCGTCCTGGTCATCGATCTCGATCCGCAGGGCAACGCGACGACGGGGCTCGGCATCAACGCTCGCAATCTGGAGCTGTCGGCCTACGACGTCATCATCAACGAGACGTCGCTGGAGGACTGCATCGAGCCGACGAGCCTGCGCAACCTCTTTCTCGTTCCGGCGACGATCAATCTGGCCGGCGCGGAGATCGAGCTCGTGCCTGCGTTCAGCCGAGAGCTCCGACTTCGTCGTGCTCTTGAGGGCGCGGACCAGGACTTCGATTTCATCATGATCGACTGTCCCCCGTCGCTCGGCCTGCTGACCGTGAACGGACTGGCCGCCGCCGGTGAGGTGCTCGTGCCCATCCAGTGCGAGTACTACGCCCTGGAGGGGCTGGGACAGCTGTTGCGGAACATCGAGCTGGTGCGGACGAACCTCAATCCGTCCCTGGACCTGAGCACGATCATCCTCACGATGTTCGACGCCAGGACCAAGCTGTCGGACGAGGTGGCGGAGGAGATACGCAAGCACTTCGGCAGCAAGGTCTGTCGGAGCATCGTCCCGCGGACGGTGCGCCTTTCCGAGGCGCCGTCGTTCGGTCAGCCGATCATTCTGTTCGACTCATCCTCCCGGGGCGCCCTCGCCTACCGGGAGTTGGCCAAGGAGGTCAGCGGTGGCGCGTCGCAGCGCGTTGGGTAAGGGGCTCGGGGCACTCATCCCGTCGGAGGCGGCTTCCGACCGGGGCTCCGCTCTCATGGATATACCAGTGAGCGCAATTCACCCTAACCCTCTCCAACCGCGGGAGAATTTCGATGAAGAGACGCTGGGCTCGTTGACCGCTTCGATCCGCGAGGTCGGCGTTCTGCAACCCATACTCGTCCGTCGGGACGAGGACAGTTACGAGCTCGTGGCGGGCGAGCGGCGGTGGAGGGCCGCCAAGCGGGCCGGCCTGGTGACGATCCCGGCCCTGGTCCGTACGGCCGACGACGTGGCCAGCATGACCCAGGCGCTGGTGGAGAACCTCCACCGTGAGGACCTCAACCCCATGGAGGAGGCGGCGGCCTACCAGCAGCTGATCGAGGACTTCGGCCTCACCCAC
>VAWP01000055.1:0-32850 GCA_005888295.1 Actinomycetota bacterium | reverse complement strand
AGCGGCTCGTCATCGACGGACAGCTCTCGGCGGGCCACGCCCGGGCGTTGCTGGGGACGCCCGATCGCAGCTTCCAGGAGCAGTTGGCCCGGCGGGCCGTGGCCGAGGGCCTGTCGGTCCGCGCCGTCGAGGAGGCCATCCGTCAGCGGGCCACCGAACCGGCGGTGGCGACGGGCGATCCCGATGACGTCGGTACCCCACCGGCTCCTGCGAGCCAGGTGGCGCAGCCCCCGCAGCGGCTCCGCCCACCTGGGCTGCTGGAGCTCGAGGAGCTGCTGTCGGGTCACCTCGACACCAGGGTGAACATCGAGATGGGCTCGAAGAAGGGCAAGATGACCGTGGAGTTCGCCACACTGGAGGATCTCGAGCGGATCTACCGGGTCATGGTGGGCGAACCCTCGACCAGCGCTTGAGGCTTATCCTCTAGGACACCTCGAGAGTTATCCACAACCTGTGGAGGAGGTTGTGGATTTGGCCGGGCTCCAGCGGCGCTCGATGGTTCAATCCCAGGTGGCGCGCACCCAGGTGTCCAAGGCCTGGCGGACGGCGCGAGCGACGTCGCTGGAGCGTTCCACGAACATCAGCGGTGGTCCGAGCTCGCAGACCACGGCGGGCATCCTCGTCTCCCGGAGAACGGGCAGCGACATGCCGTGCACCCCCCGGTCGGGGACGCAGAGCTGGGCAGGGATCGTCTCCTGCTGCTCGTGGGGTCGAGCATCAGGCCCAGGTAGACCTCGGCGGCAACGGCGTTGGCATCCGCCGCCTGGCGCGATCCGTCGGGATGGTGCAGGTCCACGACGTCGGCCCCGGCACCGGTGAGCACTCTGGCGATGGTGGCGATGGCGGCGCCGAGACCGCCGTGCTCACCCACCGCGATGCGGCGGCCCTGCAGCGTCCGCGGCCCTCGTCGCAGCGTCTCACGTTCGCGGACGTCGCTCACGAGCTCGGGGCCCTGACTGCGCGCCTGGATCCGGTAAAGCTCGTCGAGCGTCGAGGACCCCAGGATGCCGTCGGCTGTCAGTCCGACGTTCTGCTGGAAGTCCGAGAGCGCCAGTGACGTGTCGTCTCCGAAGATGCCGTCGACCCGACCGGTGTCGAACCCCAGCGCGCCCAACCGCTGCTGGAGGTCGGCGACGTCATCGCCCCGCAGCATGGGCCTGCGACGGTACAGGAGACGATCCCCGAGCCGATAGCCGGCCTCGACGAGAGCGGACCACGTCTGCGGTCCGCACACCCCGTCGACCCGCAGGCCGCGGCGACGCTGGAACTCTTTGACCGCGGCCTCGGTGTGTGGGCCGAACTCACCTGGTGGGTCGAGCGAGGCGGGAACGTCGATGACCGCCAACCGCTGTTGGAGGTCCTGGACGTTCTCCCCGCTGGCGCCCCGCTGCAGCGCGAGCTCGCTTAGAGAACGCTCTGCAGCTCCTGGAGGAGCTGACCCTTGCCCTTGGCTCCGATGATCCGCAGCTGGGGTTCCCCATCGCGGAACAGAATGAGCGTGGGGATGCTCATCACCTCGAAGCGACGAGCCGTCTCGAGGTTCTCGTCGATGTTGAGCTTCCCGATCCGCAGCTGCCCCTCCTGCTCGGTGGCGATCTCTTGGAGGATGGGAGCGACCATCTTGCACGGTCCGCACCACTCGGCCCAGAAGTCGACGAGCACGGCCTCCTCTGAAGACTTGATCTCTTCGTCGAAGTTGCTGTCACTCAGGGTGACGATGTTGGGGGGCACGGTCGCTCGACCTCCTCGAATTGGTTCTGACAATGCTACCTGCAGTCGAAAACAGCGCTGGCCCGCCGGCCATTCCAGCCGGTCGGGCCCTCGAGCCGCCTCACGACTGCGACTGCGCCTGCTCTGCCGCGTGCGCGGTGGCCTCCAGCCATCGCTCGGCGTCGATGGCCGCCATGCACCCCGATCCGGCGGCGGTGACCGCCTGGCGGTAGACGGAGTCCTGCACGTCGCCAGAGGCGAAGACTCCCTCCACGCTGGTCCTGGTGCCGTCGTGGGTGGTGATGTAGCCGTTCGGGTCCATGTCCAGCTGACCCCTGAACAGGTCGGTGTTGGGAGCGTGGCCGATGGCGACGAACAGACCGCCGAGGTCCAGTGTGGACTCCTCGCCGGAGGTGACGTCGCGGAGGCGCACACCGCTCACCGAGCCGTTGCCGAGGATCTCCGTCACCATCGAGTCCCAGCGGAACTCGATCTTGGGGTTCCTGAAGGCTCGGTCCTGCATGATCTTGGACGCCCGGAGCTCCTTGCGCCGGTGGATCACGGTCACCGACTTGGCGAACTTCGTGAGGAACAGTGCCTCCTCGATGGCCGAGTCGCCCCCGCCGACCACACCGATGGCGCGCTCGCGGAAGAAGAAGCCGTCGCAGGTGGCGCACGTCGACAGGCCGCGGCCGAGGAGCTGTTGCTCGGCGGGCAACCCGAGCATGAGGGCGCGGGCACCCGTCGCGATGATCAACGAGCGGCCCTGGAAGGTCGGCTCGCCTGTGCTGTCTCCGTTGGTCCACACCGAGAAGGGGCGGGACGTGAGATCGACCCGTGACACCTTGGCGGTCACGATCTCGGCGCCGAAGCGGGCCGCCTGGGCCCGGAAGGTGCCCATCAGATCGGGACCCATGATCCCGTCCACGAACCCCGGGTAGTTCTCGACGTCGCTGGTCAGCATCAGCTGTCCGCCGGGCTGGTCGCCGGTGGACGAGGGCTCGCCCTCGATGACCAGCGGCACCATGTTGGCGCGGCCGGTGTAGATGGCAGCCGTCAGCCCGGCTGGCCCTGATCCGACGATGATGACGTCGCGAATACCGCTCAAGCTCTCACCTCTTGGACTTCGGTCTCCTGAGCGTCCACAAGAACAGCCCCGTGAGGGTGAAGATTCCTCCCAGCAGGGTGTAGCTGGCCCAGACCCGCTGGGGCCCCTTGAACACGTAGGTGTTGAGCAGGCGGAGCACGCCCACCGACGACAGCCAGAGCACCACGAGGGCGACGGACCCGGCGACGAGGCCGTACACGAGCGCCCTGGCCACCAGCGTCAGCGGCCTGACCGACTTGTCCCGTACGGCGACGACGACGTTCTCGACGGTCTCGGTGGCCTGGGCGGGCCAGTCGCCCGAAGAGGCCCCGCCCACAGAGGTCATGGGTGAGAGACTACCCCCGCGTGGGGTGGGTGGAATCGCTTGCGAGACCGGGCTGGCGGTCGGTACGCGTCGGCGGGCGGCCAGCGGCGGCCGGGCTCTCGGGGCCGGGCCTCAAGGGACGAGGAAGGTCACGCCGACGGTCCCCGGACCGGAGTGGGCCCCGATGATGGGTCCGACGTCGGCGAGGATCGTGTCCTCGCGGGGGTAGACCTCGGCCAGCATCGTCAGCAGGTCCTCGACGTCGGGGGCGGCGGCGCTGAGGACCGAGAGCTGCTCGATGGTGCCCTGCTGACGGACCTTGTCGACCAGATAGCGCAGCGATCGCGTGCGCGTTCGCTGCCGTGACTCCGCCTCGACCACGCCGTCACGCACCTCGATGATGGGCTTGATGGACAACAAGGACCCGAGGAAGGCGGAGGCTCCGCCGATGCGGCCGCCCTTCTTGAGGTAGTCGAGCGTGTCGAGGGCTCCGAACACCCGCGTCCGGGTGATGAGCTCATGGGTGAGGCCGGCGACGTCGTCGATGCCTTTGCCTTCGGCGCTGAGGCGAGCGGCTGCCAGGGCCATCAGCCCCTGTCCCATGGTGATCGAGCGAGAGTCGATCACCCGTACCGGGAAGTCGTCGGCGACGGACTGGGCGGCCGCGGTGGCGGCCTGAAGCGTCGCCGACAGCGCAGCCGAGAGGCAGATGCAGACGGCGCCGTCATAGCCGGCCCCGGACGCCTTCTCGAAGGCGTCCTGAAAGGCGCCGGGCGATGGAGCCGACGTCTCCGGCAGGACCGGGGAGGTCGCGCACCGCGACCAGAACTCGTCGGGGGTCAGGTCCCGGCGGTCGAGGAACTCCTCGTCGCCGAAGCGGATGGTGAGCGGCACGACGGTGATGTCGTGACGCTCGGCCAGGTCCGGCGCCAGATCGCTGGCGCTGTCGGTGACGATCTTGATGCCGCCCATGGCTCCCTCACTCCGCTCGTGGGGGCGGTGCGCTGCCCCTTATACGACCTCTCGGGCCCGCCGGTGGTGACATGGGACACAAACGGTCACGTCCGTCCCCTCCGCAGGCTCAGCTGGGCGGCCAGGCCGGCCCCGAGGACGAAGACGACCACGCCGGTGGCGATCGACGCAAGGACCCGCAGCAGCAGTCCGACCCCGTTCGTATAGCCGAGGGCGGCCGAGACCAGAGCGACGGCGAGCGCCATGACGAGAGAGATGACGGCCACCCGGAGGACCGGCCGGGCGACGAGGCGGATCTCGATGCCGGTGCCCTTGCGCCGCAGGTCCCACAGGGCGACGCCGGCGGCGACGGTGTAGGCGACGGAGTACGCCAGGGCGAGCCCCTTGGTGCCCAGGGGCTGGTACAGGGCGAAGGCCAGGACGATGTTGATCCCGTTCTCGATCAGGTACATGAAGAACGCGGTGCGGGTGTCCTGCATGGCCTGGTACGCCCGCATCAGGAACAGGTACGCCGAGAAGCCGGGGATGCCCACGGCGAAGAGGGCCACGGTGCTGGCCGTCATCCCCGTGCCTCCGCCGACCGCGGCACCGTGGCCGAGCACGAGGGCGATGATCGGCCGAGCCAGGACCAGGTACCCGACGGCGGCGGGCAGCAGCACGACGAGGATCGCCCGCATCCCGGCGCTGAGCCGCCGGCGGAACCCGGCGAGGTCTCCGACCGACCAGCGCTCGGCGAGGTCGGGCTGGACCGCGGTCATGATGGACACCGCCACGATGCCGTAGGGCAGTTGGAAGAACATCGTGGCGTAGGTGTAGGCGGACACGCCGCCGGCGATGGTGTCAGCGAGGGCGAGCACGATGAAGTTGGCGACCTGGTTGGCCACCACGAAGCCGAACGTCCAACCGGACAGTCGAAGGATCGTTCGCACGGCGTCGTTGTGACGGTCCCATCTCCACCGCAGGCGGATCTTGGCCCGCCACAGACTGGGGACCAGGGCAACGGCCTGGACGAACACGCCGAGCGTGGTCCCGAGCCCCAGCAGCAGGACGAGGCCCTGGTCGTGGCGCAGGCCGTCGAGCGTCGGGTGGTGGGCGAGATGGGCGAACTCCAGGAGGATCCCGATCACCACGAGGTTGTTGAGGATGGGGACGAACATCGGGACCACGAAGCGCCGGCGCGAGTTGAGCAACGCCGTGATGAGCGACACCGCTCCGTAGAAGGCGACCTGTGGAGCGAAGAGACGAAGCAGCGTCGTGGCCACCGCTCGCTGGTCCGCGGCGGAGGCGGAGTTGTTGGCAACCGTGTAGAGGTCGATGATCAGCGGGGCCAGCAGGGCGAAGACGATCGTCACCCCGACGAGCAGCACCGCCGACAAGGTGACGACCGACGAGATGGCCTCCCACGCGTCGTCCTCGGAGCGCCTGGCCAGCCGATCGACGAAGACCGGGATGAAGGTCGCCGAGAGCACGCCGCCGAGCACCAGGTCGAAGATGATGTTGGGGGTGTTGTTGGCCAGGTTGTACGAGTCGGCCAGCGGGCCGATGCCGAGCGCGTACGCCAATACGAACAGCCGGGCGAAGCCCGTGAGCCTCGACAGGAGGGTCCCGACGGCCATGGCTCCGGTGGTGCGGGACAGCGCGGCGGGCCACGACACCCGCGACCCAGGACGTCTCGGACCCCGCGGAGGCGGTACGGGCGGGACCGCGGGGATCGGCAGCGTGTCGTCGCTCAATGTCCGGTCCGCACCAGCCGTCGGTTGCGCTCACGCCGGCGAATGATGAGGGAGCGGCCCCACCAACCAAGCAGGAACGCCCCCGCCCCGACGGAGAGGACGATGGCGACCGCCGAGGTGGCGGTTGACCTCACCGTGAACCGGCTGTTGAGGAGCACCAGGTCGCCGTTGGGCGACACCAACGAGACGGAGAGTGGGAAGTCGCCCGACGCGCGGGCGCTGACGTCGAAGTACTCGGGGTTGTCCCGCCGGTCGAGGGCGAGGACCTGGCTCGAGCCGTTCGGAAAGCTGAGCTTGTCACTGGCGACACTGAGCACGGCGTGCACCGTGTAGTCGGTCTGGGAGATCACTGTGATCGGGATGCGGCCGGTCCGGGAGGTGAGCGTGATGGTGCGGTCCTGGGCCAGCGTCAGCTTGGAAAGCTGGGCGCTGATCTGGGCCTGCGCCCCGGACATGTAGCGGGTCTGTTCCGACGGGCGGAGGTCGCTCGACTGGCCGGTCAACAGCACGTCCCCGATCTCGCCCAGGAGGCGAGGATCGTTGGCCACGACCGTGGAGAAGGAGGCCAACCGGCGTTGTGCCGTCCGCAGGCTGGCCACCGGCACCCGCGTCTCGTCGCCCTGGCTGGCCAGCTGACGGACGACGGGCGTGCCGCTCGATCCGACGGCGGGGATGCTGGCGTCGAGTGACGAGAGCGTGAGCGGTTGCACGATCGGGCTCTGGGCCAGGCCGTCCAGGGCGGCGTTGAGCAAGGCAGAGCTCGCCGGCCAGTCGAGCGGCGTCTCGACCGCCACGGCGCGGGGCTGGCTCGAACCCGGCTGCTCGAAGTAGATCTCGGCCAGGTCGGCCAGGAGCTGGTGGGCGGCCAGGACCTGGTCGCCGCCCCGCGTGAAATGCGCCGCCAGCCCCGAGTCGGACGCCGTGACCAGTGGCAGGCCCGACTGGGCTCCCGCCACCTGGAAGGGCTGGGTCAGCGTCAGCTTGCTTCCCGACGACGCCAGGCTGGTGTCCGGCACCACCAGGTGGTCGACCCCCTGGGAGCGGAGCGGCGCCAGGTCGCCCTGGCCGATGGGGCTGCCCATGGCCAGGGTGTGCGGGTTCGGCTGCGCGTGGAGCGTGGCCCCCAGCACCTGGACACCCCGGGTCAGTTGCGCGGTGGCCTGGTCGGCCAGGCCGAGGTCCGCCAGTCCGGGCAGGCTGACCGGCACGTAGGGCCCGGTGAGGACCTGCTGGGTCGGGTCGGCCGCCACGGCGGCGAGGGCGGCGAGCGTCTGATGGTCGGTGACGCGCGCGCTGTCCGCCAGCGCCTGCATGGTCTCGGCCGTGGGCGCCAGGGTCACCGGAACGGTCTCGTGGCGGGCGAGCGATCCCGCCAGCTCGGCGAGCTGGCGGGACTGGTCCGGCGGCAGGCTCCGGCGGCCGTCGGGCGCCAGCGCGGGCCGGGCGTGTGCGGGCAGGATCCAGGTGAAGCCCAGCTTGGTGCCGGTAGATGGCGTTCCGACGAACACGAGGTGGGTCGTGAACCGGTCGAGGACCCGGTTTCCCGCTTGGTCCCGGAGCTCGACCTGGACGGGGTAGACGCCCCCGCATCCGCCCGCACAGGATCCGAGGTCGAGACTCTCCCCGCCGGGCGGCACTGGTGGCTGCGGTGGAGAGGAGACCACCGGGATGGTGACGGTCACCTCGCCGGCCGGGCCCGCCGGGAGGGCGCTGACCGCGGTCGGAGCGAAAGCCCGGAGAACACCCACGCTGCGACCTTGCAGCGTCTGGCTCAACGCCGAGCGGCTCGTGAGCTTGTCGAACACCGTGACCGCCACGCCGAGGCGGGTGCGAGGAAGGGCGGACGAGACGGAAAGGCGTAGCTGGAAGCTCTGGCCCGGGCTCACCCAGGGCGTCTGCTGGGTGAGGTTGAGGCGTCCACCGGCTGGGGTGTCCGCACCGGCGACGGCGGTGCCCACGGCGCCGCTCATGGTCAGCGTCGCTGCGGCGAGGGCCAGGACGGTGGCCGCCCGTCCCGCCTGGCGGAGGATCATGGTCGGACGCCGGCGCTCAACACCGACAGGCCTCGCGGCTCGCGGCGGAAACCGAGGCTCTCGTAGAGGGCAAGGGCCTTGCGGTTCTCGAGCTGGGTGTTGACCACCACGCGCTCGACGCCCCTGCGTCGCAACCAGGCGAGGCCGTCGAGCACGAGCGCCCGGCCCACGCCACGCCGCTGCCATGCCGGGTCGACGGCGAGACGTTGCAGGAACCCGTGACCTCCCGCCCGGCCGGTGATCATGTAGCCGACGACTCCCGTCGCCGGCACCGCAGCGGTCTGCCTGTCGGACGCCACCCGGAAGCGCGTCCGCGGGGTGGCGTGCAGCGCGTCGGCGAGCCCCGTCTCGTCCAGCTGCCAGAAAGCGTCGAAGGCCAGATGGTCGAGGGCGAGCACGTCGGGTCGATCGGCGCTGTGCACCCGCCGGATGAGCAGCCCCGAGGGCGTGTGCCGCTTCCAACCGCTGGCGAGGTCGCTGAGATCGGCGCTGAGCACGTGGAGGCTCTCCTCCACCTCGAACCCGGCACCGAGGAACGCGATCTGCTCCGGCGCCGCCAGCGCCCCCGTCACGACCCGGGAGAACCCGCGACCGGCCAGCTGGTCGAGGCACCGCCGCACGAAGGTCACCGACGGGGGCGGTGTCCCGGCCAGAGGGCTCAGGAAGGCGACCCGGTCGTCGCCCTGCCATGGCCCGATCCGCGCCTGCTCGGCCCCCCAGCGGACGACCTGGACGTTGGCTGTGCTCACCTTGCCTGGGAGCCTACAGAGGGAGTCAGGGCAGGTGGCTGCTGCGGCGAGCAGCGATGGTTCCGCCCGATAACCTCGACCGGGTGGCCGTCCTCTTCGGTACCCACACCGCCTATCTGGAGCACGACACCGGCGTCGGCCATCCCGAGCGACCGGCTCGACTGCGCGCCGTCGCCCGGGGGATCGAGCAGGCGGGCCTGGCCGATCTCCTCGTGCCGTTCGCGCCCCGGCCCGCCACCCGGGCCGAGCTCGAGGCCGTCCACGCGCCGGAGCATCTCGACGCCGTGGAACGCTTCTGTCGCGCAGGCGGTGGCGCCCTCGACGCCGACACGACTGTCGGCGAGAGCTCGTGGCAGGCAGCGACCGTGGCGGCCGGCGCCGGTGTCGACGCCATCGAGCGGCTCGACCGGGGCGAAGCAGATGCCGCCTTCCTGGCCGTGCGCCCACCTGGTCATCACGCCACCCCGGCACGGGCGATGGGTTTCTGTCTGCTCAACAACGTGGCCGTCGCCGCCGCCAGCCTCGCCGATCGAGGCGAGCGTGTCCTCATCGTGGACTGGGACGCCCACCACGGCAACGGCACCCAGGCCGCCTTCTACTCGGACCCGCGGGTGCTGTACGTCTCGATGCACCAGTTCCCTCTCTATCCGGGCACCGGTCGGCTCGAGGAGACGGGGGAGGGGCCAGGGGTGGGCACGACCATCAATTTTCCCTTCCCACCAGGGACCACGGGTGACACCTATCGATCGGCGTTGGACCAGGTGCTGGCGGAGGCCGTCGAGTCCTTCGTCCCCACCTGGGTGATCGTCTCTGCCGGCTTCGACGGCCATCGGGCTGATCCGCTGACCGACCTCGGGCTGTCGGCGGGCGACTTCGCCGATCTCACCACTGCGGTCGTGGGGCTCGCCCCACCCGGCCGCCGACTGGCCTTCCTCGAGGGGGGCTACGACCTCACGGCGCTGGCCGAGTCGACCGGCGCGTGCCTGGCTGCGCTGGGCGGAGCGGCATACCGGCCCGAGCCGGCGACGGCCGGCGGCCCTGGCGCCGCCGTGGTCGAGGCATCGAGGCTCGTGCGCGAGCGCGAGGTCGTCGCCAAGCCCTCCCCGGGAGCCGGCAGCAACGCCTGAGGAGCCGGCCATGATCCCCGAGCGGCTGGCGCCGCTGATCGAGGAGGCGTCAGAGGTCGCCGGGCGGTTCAGTGCCGCCGGTCGCCGCCTCTATCTCGTCGGCGGCACGGTGCGTGACGCCATCGCCGATCCGCGCGCCCATCCTGGCGACGTCGACCTCGACTTCACCACCGACGCCTCGCCCGAGGAGGTCGAGGACCTCGTCAGGGGCTGGGCCGACGCCGTGTGGTTGCAGGGCAAGGCGTTCGGCACCGTGGGGTTTCTGCATCACGGGCGGCGCAACGAGATCACGACGCACCGGGCCGAGGTCTACCGGCCTGACTCGCGCAAGCCCGCGGTCAGCTTCGCGGACGATGTCGAGACCGACCTCTCGCGCCGCGACTTCACGGTCAATGCCATGGCTCTGCGCCTACCCGAGGTGGAGCTGATCGATCCCTTCGGGGGGCTGCAGGACCTGGCCGAGCGCAGGCTGCGCACACCGCTGCGACCCGAGGAGTCGTTCACCGACGATCCGCTCCGCATGATGCGGGCGGCGCGGTTCATCGCCGGCCTCGGCCTGGAACCGGAGCCGGACCTCGTCGAGGCCGTGCGCCGGCTGCACGACCGGCTGCAGATCGTCTCACCGGAGCGCATCCGCGACGAGCTGGACAAGCTCGTGACCGTGGAGCACCCGACCGACGGGCTGTGGTTCCTCTGCGAGACGGGTCTGGCGTCGGAGTTTCTGCCCGAGCTCCCGGCGCTGGCGCTGGAGCAGGACCCCGTGCATCGCCACAAGGACGTTCTGGCCCACACGATCGCCGTCGTGGACCGGGCCCGCCCGGACCGCCTGCTGCGCCTGGCCGCCCTGTTGCACGACATCGGCAAGCCGGCGACACGGCGCATCGGACCTGGCGGGGTGTCGTTCCACCACCACGAGGTCGTGGGGGCGCGTATGGCTCGCGAGCGACTGCGAGCCCTCCGGTACTCCAACGACGACGTCGACGTGGTCTCCCGGCTCGTCGACCTGCACCTGCGGTTCCACACCTACCGGATGGGCTGGACCGACCGGGCGGTTCGCCGCTACGTGCGCGACGCTGGGCCGCTGCTCGACCGGTTGAACGAGCTGACGCGTGCGGACTGCACGACACGCAGCGTGGCCAAGGCCCGGGCGCTGTCCCGGCGCATGGACGAGCTCGAGCGTCGTCTGGAGGAGCTGCGGGCCACCGAGGAGCTCGACGCCATGCGGCCGGACCTCGACGGCCACCAGATCATGGAGCAGCTACAGCTGCCACCGGGACCCGAGGTGGGTGAGGCGCGGTCCTTCCTGCTGGAGCTGCGTGTGGACGAAGGTCCGTTGGGAGAGGCCGAGGCCCGGCGGCGGCTGTCGGAGTGGTGGGAGGACCGCTCGAAGCGGGCTCACTGACCGGCGGCGAAGCTCTCCACCATCTCCCGGGCGTCATCATCGCGATACTGCGCCGGAGGCGACTTCATGAAGTAGGCGGACGGCCCGAGCAGCGGGCCTCCGATGTTGCGGTCGAGAGCGATCTTGGCGCAGCGCACGGCGTCGATGATCACGCCCGCCGAGTTGGGCGAGTCCCACACCTCCAGCTTGAGCTCCATGTTCAACGGCACGTCGCCGAAGTTGCGACCCTCGAGCCGCAGGTAGGCCCACTTGCGATCGGCCAGCCAGCTGACGTGGTCCGACGGGCCGATGTGGATGTCGTCGTCGCGGATCCCGTGCTCCAGCTGGCTCGTCACGGACTGGGTCTTGGAGATCCGCTTGGACTCCAGCCGCTCGCGCTCGAGCATGTTCTTGAAGTCCATGTTGCCGCCGACGTTGAGCTGGTAGGTGCGGTCGAGCGCCATTCCCCTGTCCTCGAAGAGGCGGGCCAGGAGGCGGTGCACGATGGTGGCGCCCACCTGGCTCTTGATGTCGTCGCCGATGATCGGCACACCCGCCTCGGTGAAGCGACGCGCCCACTCGGGGTCGCTGGCGACGAAGACGGGAATGGCATTGACGAACGCCACACCGGCCTGGAGGCAGGCCTCGGCGTAGTGGCGCTGGGCAGCCTCCGACCCGACCGGCAGGTAGCCCACGAGCACGTCGGCCTCGGTGCGCCTCAGCACCTCGCTGACGTCGACCGGCTCGGCCGGCGACTCCTCGACCTCGAGCCGGTAGTACTTGCCGAGACCGTCGAGCGTTGGCCCTCGGCTGACGGTCACCCCGAGGTCGCCCACCTCGGCGAAGCGGATCGTGTTGTTGTGGCCGGCGAAGATGGCCTTGCCCAGATCGAGCCCCACCTTCGTCGCGTCCACGTCGAAGGCGGCGACGACCTCGACGTCGCCGACGTGGTAGCCGCCGAGCACGACGTGCATCAGCCCCGGCACCGTCTCTCCCGGCTCGGCGCCGCGGTAGTACTCGATGCCCTGCACGAGGGCACTGGCGCAGTTGCCGACCCCGGCGATGGCCACCCGGATCTTGCTCATCGGTCGCTGTCCTCCGTCTTGGCGGTCTGCCTGCTTCTCTTGGCTGCGGGTCGGTCCCCACGCCGGGCCGAGCTGCGCTCGGCGGCGATGAGGCGATCGAGCCACGAGATGTCCCGCTCGGTCGTCTCGGTGTTGTGCTCCACGAGGGAGCGTGTGTACGCGTCCAGGCGCTCGCGTCCGGCCTTGATCGTCTGTCTGGTCCTGGCGAGGCGCTGGACCAGCTGCGCCCGCCGTCGCTCGAGCAGGCTCAGCCGCCCGTCCGGCGGCAGGTGCCGGGCGAAGGCGAGCCGGAGCGTGAAGCTACGGTCGTCGCCCGCCGACTGTGCGTCCGCCACCAGCAGCTCTTCGAAGAGCCGCTGGCCCTGCTCGGTGATCCCGTAGACCTTCTTCCCCCGGCTTCCCCTGATCACTCCCCGGGCCCGGTAGGCGGCCCGCTCGCCTCCGAGCGAACCGGTCATCGGGATGCTGGCGATGGGTCGATTGGCCTCGACTGCCTTCACGGCGCCGGCTGCCTCGAGGCGCGCCAGGGCCGGGTACAGGGAGCCGAACGAGACGCTCGACAGGGGACCGAGGGTCTCGCCGAGCAGCTTCTTCAGCTCGTAGCCGTGCAGCTCCTGGTCCTTCAAGAGGCCGAGGATGGCCATCTCCAGCACGTCGTGCTCCGTCCTGACGTCTTTGCTCGTCGTTCTCTGCCGATCCGACGTATTCGGGCCCAGCCGCTCCATTCGGGCCGCCGATGTATCGGATCGATATATCGACATGCTAGCAACGTCTCCATGGGTTGGCGAACGCGCCCGGTCCTGCGAAGGCCTCAGGGCGCGAAGAGCCAGGGTCTCGCGCTCGACGGAGGGCGGTAGCCTTGCGCCGTGAGCTTGCACCCCCAGTCGTTGCGGGGCCGTCCGTCATCCGGGCTGTCGGGAGACATCGACTACCGCCTCGCCCGCAACGCGGTGGTGAGCGACCTCAAGCGGGGGCGCATGTCCCGTCTGGACGTCTGTGACGCCCAGCCCGAGCTGCTGCGGGCCGCCCGCAACGTCGGCACGTCGACCGGGGAGGACTGCCCGATCTGCGAGGAGGCCAAGGTGGTGCTGGTCTCGTTCGCCTTCGGCCCCCGTCTGCCCGCCAGCGGGCGGTGCCTCGCCACCGAGCAGGAGCTGGCCAGGCTGTCACGCCGGGCCAGCGAGCTCGCCTGCTACGTGGTCGAGGTGTGCCCGGAGTGCTCGTGGAACCATCTGGCCAAGATGTTCCTCGTCGGTGGGCGGTATCGTGGCTGACTGCCTGACGGGTTGATCGGCTGGTCGCGTGACCGGCGGGCCGCCGGCGGCCCGGCGGCCTCCCAAATTACGGCTCCTGGGCCGCCTCGGTCGGCTCGTGTGGGTAGAGCGAGCGGCAGGAGAAGCACCAGAGCTCGGTCTCCTCGACCTTGGTCGTCGACCCGGGCCTGTCCCACGACTCGGGCACCACGTAGAGCCGGTGCACGGCGACGAGCTCGTCGTCCTCCCCGGCGCAGTTCTCGCACACGCGCTCCACGAGACTGACAGTACACTCGGGTCACCGCCGGCAGCCGGGTGGCGCTGGACGGGAAGGAGGCTGACATGGGGCAGCAGGGGACCGTTCCCGCCGTACGATCGCGCAAGCGGGCAACGGGGAGCACACCGCTGGTGATGGTCACGGCGTACGACGCGCCAACGGCGCGCATCGCCGACCGAGGAGGCGTGGACCTGATCCTCGTCGGCGACTCTCTGGCCATGGTTGTGCTGGGCTACGAGGACACGCTGCAGGTGACCGTCGACGACATGGCCCATCATGTGGCCGCGGTGAGGCGGGCCGGGCCCGCGGCGCTCGTCGTGGCCGACCTGCCGTGGATGAGCTACCACCTCGACGAGGCCGACACCGTACGCAACGCCGCCTCCCTGGTGCGCGCCGGTGCACAAGCGGTGAAGCTCGAGGGCGGGAGACGGCGCGCCGGGATGGTGGCCGCTCTGGTCGATGCCGAGATCCCGGTCATGGGGCACCTGGGTCTGACGCCGCAGTCGGTCCACGTGATGGGCGGTTTCACGGTCCAGGCGCGCGAGGCCGAGGCAGCCCGGACGCTGTTGGCCGACGCCCGGGCGCTGCAGGACGCCGGCTGTTTCGCCATCGTGCTGGAGGGCATACCGGACGTCGTCGCGGGCATGGTCACCGAGGCCGTGGAGGTCCCCACCGTCGGCATCGGCGCCGGTCCCTGGTGCGACGGTCAGGTGCTGGTGTTCCACGATCTCCTCGGTCTGGAGGAGCGGAAGGCTCCGAAGTTCGTCCGTCGCTACGCGTCACTCGGAGCTGACGCGTCCGCCGCGGTGGAGGCCTTCGCGGCCGACGTCCGGGCGGGACGATTTCCGGCCGACGCCGAGAGCTACCACCTCAAGGACGAGGTCGCGGCCAGCCTCTGGTCCGCCGCCCAGCCGGGTCCGGCGGCCGACGCGCCCCAGGCGATCTCGGTCGGATCGGGCGGTGGGGGACCGACGGAGGGCGCTCGCCGCTCGCGTTGACCCGCTCGACGTTCGCCGCCGTCACCCTCTGCCGGGCGGCGAGCTCGCCATTCATCATCTCCGTCACACCCTCGCGCCATACTCGATGGTGAGATGAGTGAATCGCAGACGTCGACTACCATGATCAGGTTCCAACCACCCCTGCTCCGGATGGACCGGGGCCCCGGGCATCGCTGCGCCGGGTCCAGAGGGAGGTGAGTCGCAGTGCGGCCCTACGAGGTCATGATCATTCTCGACGCCAGCCTGGAGGAAGATGCCATCCGGGCGGTCATCGACCGGGCGACCGAGGTCATTCGGTCCCGAGGGGGCAACCTCAACCGGGTCGACCGCTGGGGCAAGCGTCGCTTCGCCTACGAGCTCGACCATCGCTGGGAGGGGTACTACCTCCTCCTCGAGATCACGGCCGAGCCGCCGGCGTTGACCGAGCTTGCCCGGGTGCTCTCCCTCACTGACGAAGTGCTTCGTCACAAGGTCATACGGCTGCCCGACCGGGTGGCGGGACTCGCCCGTCCCGGCGCGCGATCAGGGACCGGTGCCGAGGCCGAGGCGAGCTGACTCTCGAACGGAGGAACCATGTCGAATGGGAACAATGTCACCTTGGTTGGGAACATCACGCGCGATCCGGAGCTGCGGTTCACGCCGACTGGGCAGGCGACCGCGTCCTTCGGGCTCGCCGTCAACCGCCGCTGGCAGAACCGCCAGACCCAGGAGTGGGAGGAGGCCACCTCCTTCTTCGACGTGGTGTGCTGGCGGGAGATGGCCGAGAACACGAGCGAGAGCCTCGTCCGCGGCTCCCGCGTGATCGTCACCGGCCGGCTCGACCAGCGCAGCTGGGAGAACGCCGAAGGTGAGCGGCGATCGAAGATCGAGGTGGTGGCCGACGAGATCGGTCCGAGCCTGCGCTGGGCGACCGCCCAGGTCACCAAGAACGAGCGCCGGGGTCCCGGCGGCGACGGCGGGTCGGGAGGAGGTGGGGGCGGCAGCCCCCGCCCCGTCGGCGCCGGTCAGTCCTCCGGGTACGACCACGGTGAGGAGCCCTTCTGATGCCCCGCGGTGGTGACCGGGACCGATCGAAGCGGTCCTCCAAGGATGCGGGGCGGAGAACCAAGAAGAAGGTCTGCATCTTCTGCAAGGACCACATCGACTGGGTCGACTACAAGGACGTCAACCTGCTCAGGAAGTTCATGAGCGACCGGGGCAAGATCCGGGCCCGGCGGGTCAGCGGCAATTGCGCTCAGCATCAACGCGATGTCGCCGTGGCCATCAAGACGGCCCGGGAGCTGGCTCTGCTCCCGTACAGCCAGCGCACCATGACCGAACGCTCCGGCCGTGGAGGCCGCGGTGCGCCCAGGCCGGTCGTGCCGCGCGTCGAGCGGGAGGTCGAGACCCCGGTGGGCACAGGAGCACCAGCGCCGGGCGCCGGTGATGCTCCGGCGGTGCCCGGAGATGGCGCTGCCGCCACCGGAGACGGCGAGGCGGCCCCCACCGAGGCACCTGTCGCTGCCGACGTGCGCGCCGGCGGTGACCAGTGAGGGTCGTCCTGAGGGCCGACGTCACGGGCGTCGGCAAGCGGGGGGACATCGTCGAGGTCGCTGACGGCTACGCCCGCAACTTCCTGGTGCCGAAGGGCCAGGCCATGCGGGCCACCCCGGGCGTGACGGCGCAGGCGGCCGCCATGCGCAAGGCCCGCGATGTCCACGACGCCAGGCAACGTGAGGGAGCCGAGGCCGTAGCCCGCCAGCTGGTGCCCACGCCGATCCGGATACCCGTGCGAGCAGGCGCCGAGGGACGGCTGTTCGGGTCGGTGACCGCGGCGGACATCGCTCAGGCGGTCACCGACCAGTCGAGCGTCGAGCTCGACCGCCGCCGCCTCGTCCTGGACGAGCCGATCAAGACCCTCGGTATGCACGAGGTCACGGTCAAGCTCCACCCCGAGGTCGAGTTCCAGCTCACGGTGGAAGTCGTCGCCGGCGCCGCCGCCCGCTCGGGGTAACGTGCCGGTTCGCTGGCGCGCCATCGGGCGGTGAGGAACCGGTACCTCGGCTGGCTGCCAGTTCTTACGAAATGGCAGCCACCCGAGGCACCGGCCCCTCTGGCCCGACGAGCGATGGCGGTTCTCTGACAGAGGCGGGCGGCTGCTCCTCTCTCTTTCAGAGCAGCGTGCCGACGCTGGGGTGCTGAGACACGGCCGACGGCACAGGGGGAGCCGGACGAGCGCATCGGCCCGGATTTCGAAGAACCGGGACGAGGCGCTCGGCCGGATCGCCCGCACAGGTTCGAGAGCTGAGGTGCGACGCGCCCGACGCGCGGGGCGATCCGCGTCACCGATACACCCGGTCGGTACGGTCGACGTATGCCTGGCGGTCGTGCGCGCGTAATCCACTGCCAATCCCCAGCCAAATCAACAAGTCGTCCCCTGGCAACCTCACAGGCATCGCGGCGAGGGTAGGGCGCCATGGTGCAATCGCTCGACGACGCCCGCCGCAGGGGGCGTAGTGGCGCCGCTGGGCGGGTCCCGCCGCACAACCTCGAGGCCGAGGAGTCGCTTCTCGGAGCGATGATCCTGTCGCGGGACGCCATCGCGACCGCCGTCGAGCAGTGCGGGGCGGACGATTTCTACAAGCCTGCTCACGGCCACATCTTCGACGCCGTAACCACCTTGTACGCCCAGGGCGAGCCGGCCGACCCGGTGACCATCGCCGACGAGCTCCGCCGGGCAGGATTGCTGGACGCCATCGGGGGCCCGGCGACGCTGATCTCGCTGCAGGCGAACACCCCGGCCATCTCCAACGCCGGCCGCTACGCGCGGATCGTCGAGGAGCATGCGCTCCTGCGCAGGATGATCGGCGTCGCCGCCGAGATCGCCGAGCTGGGCTACCAGGTGCCGGACGACGTGACCGCGGCGGTGGACCGGGCCGAGACGATGGTGTTCGAGGTGGCCCAGCGCCGGGGCGTCGACACGGTCGCCACGGTACGGGACCTTCTGGCCCGCACGCTGGACAACCTGGAGTCGTTGTACGACCGGGGGGACGCGATCACCGGTATCCCCACCGGGTACAACGATCTCGACGAGCGGCTCTCCGGCCTGCAGCCCTCCAACCTCGTCATCGTCGGCGGCCGGCCCAGCATGGGAAAGACGGCCTTCGCCCTCGGTCTCGTGGCCCACGCGGCCATGGAGAGTCGCCTCCCCGTGCTGCTCTTCTCTCTCGAGATGAGCCACCTCGAGCTCACCCAGCGCCTGCTGTGCGCCGAGGCCCGGGTCGACGCCACCCGGATGCGGAACGGCCGGCTGCTCGAGTCCGACTGGCCGAAGATCAGCACGGCCATCGGCCACCTCGGTGAGGCGCCGATCTTCATCGACGACAACCCCAACGTCACGGTCATGGACATCCGGGCCAAGGCACGCCGGCTGAAGAGCAGGGAGGGTCTGGGGCTGGTGGTCGTGGACTACCTCCAGCTGATGTCCGGTCGCACCACCGCGGAGAACCGCCAGGTGGAGGTCTCGGAGATCAGCCGGGGGCTCAAGATCCTGGCCCGCGAGCTCGACGTACCGGTCGTTGCCCTGTCCCAGCTGTCGCGCAACCTCGAGATGCGGGCCGACAAGCGCCCCGTGCTCGCGGACCTGAGGGAGTCGGGCTGCATGCCGGCATCCACCCGGCTGCTGCGTGCCGACAACGGCCAGGAGGTGACACTGGGCGAGCTGGTGCTGAGTCAGGAGCAGCCACTCGTGTGGTCGTTGAACGAGGACTGGGAGATGGAACCTCGCCGCCTGGTGAACGCATTTCCTTCAGGGGTGAAGCCGGTCTACCGCCTTCGGCTGGCGTCCGGGTACGAGGTCGAGGCCACCGCCAACCATCAATTCCGTACCGTGACGGGTTGGACCCGCCTCGACCAGCTCGCTCCCGGTGACCACCTCGCCGTCCCGCGCCGGATTGGCCGGCCGCAGCAGCCGAGCGCCTGGTGCGACGACGAGCTGGTCCTCCTGGCTCACCTTCTGGGCGACGGCTCGATGGGACCAAATGGCGTGAAGTACGCCACGGCGGACCAGGCAAACAAGCTGGCCGTCGAGCAAGCGGCCCTCCGCTCGTTCGGGATCAGGGTCCAGGGCAAGCAACAGGGCAGGACCTGGTTGCTGTGGCTGCCGGCGCCGTACCGGCTTACACACGGGAGACGTCATCCGCTCCGCAATTGGCTCGAGCCGATGGGGTTGTGGGGATCTCGGGCGCCGGACAAGTTCATTCCGGAAGAGATCTTTGCTCTTCCCGATCACAAGATCGCCCTGTTCCTCCGTCACCTGTGGGCGACCGACGGGTCGATAACGATCACTCGAAATGCTCGGGGTCAGGTGGTGCGGGCCTACTACGCGTCAGCCAGCCGGCGCCTGGCCGACGGCGTACGTCGGGCTCTCCTGCGCCTCGACATCCGCACGCGGCTGTCGAAGGCCCGCAAGGCAGGTGCCCGGGACAACTGGCATGTCCGCATCGATGGAGCGAGAGAGATCTCGAAGTTCCTCGTGGTCGTTGGATGTCATGGGGAGCGAGGAGCCCGGATCCCTGAATGCCACGACATCCTGCGGGCCATCAAGCCGAATCCCAACGTCGACCTGGTGCCGTGGGCGGTGGCGGAGCAGGTTCGGGACTCCCTGCGACGTACGGGAGTCACGCATCGCGCCCTGGCAACCGCTCTGAACGAGGGGTATTGCGGCTCGTATCTTCTCGGTGACGCCCGACGTCCACGCCGGTTCTCCAGGACCCGGCTCGGCCAGATGGCCGCGACGCTCGGTGATCGGGAGCTTGCTGCTCTCGCCTCGTCAGAGGTGATGTGGGACGAGGTGGTGGAGATCGTCCCGCTCGGACCCGTGCCCACCTTCGACGCCACTGTGGAAGGCACCCACAACTTCGTGGCGAACGGGGTGATCGCCCACAACTCGCTGGAGCAGGACGCCGATGTGGTCCTCTTCATCTACCGGGACGAGGTGTACCACCCCGACTCGCCGGACCGAGGAACGGCGGAGGTCATCCTGTCGAAGCACCGCAACGGGCCGACCGGGCTGACCCAGCTGGCGTTCCTCGAGCACTACACCCGCTTCGCCAACATGGCTCGGGTGTGAGTGGCAACCTACCGGCATGACCGAGACCGCGGCCCGCATCACCGAGACGGTCGAGTGGCAGGCCCTCCAGAGCCACTTCGCCCAGGTCGAAGGCGTCCACCTCCGGGAGCTCTTCGCCCGCGATCCGCGTCGGGGCGAGGCGATGACGCTCGATGATCACCGGCGAGACGCTCCAGCTCCTCCGGGCGCTGGCCGAGCGAGCCGAGCTCCGCCAGCGGGTCGACGACATGTTCAGCGGCCGGCGGATCAACGTGACCGAGGACCGGCCCGTCCTGCACGTGGCCCTCCGCGCTCCCGTCGGGACGTCGATCCTGCTCGACGGCACCGACGTCGTACCCGAGGTCCACGCCGTTCTCCGGAAGATGCGCGAGTTCAGCGACCGGGTGAGAGATGGCGAGTGGACGGGCTACACGGGACGACGGATCGCCAACGTGGTCAACATCGGGATCGGCGGCTCCGATCTGGGCCCGGCCATGGCGTACGAGGCTCTCCAGGACTACAGCGACCGGTCGTTGACGGTCCGCTTCGTGTCCAACGTGGACGGCACGGACATCTGGGAGGCCACTCGCGACCTCGATCCGGCCGAGACGCTGTTCGTGGTGTCTTCGAAGACCTTCACCACGGTCGAGACGCTGACCAACGCCCACACGGCGCGGGATTGGCTGGTCGGCGGCCTGGGCGACGAGAAGGCGGTCAGCAGGCACTTCGTCGCTGTCTCCACCAATCGGACCAAGGTCGAGGAGTTCGGCATCGACGCCGACAACATGTTCGAGTTCTGGGACTGGGTAGGCGGCCGGTACTCGTACGACTCCGCCATCGGTCTGTCACTGATGGTGGCGATCGGAGCCGACAACTTCATGGACATGCTCGCCGGCTTCCACGCCATGGACGAGCACTTCCGGACCGCCCCTCTCGAGGCCAACATGCCGGTGATACTCGGCCTGATCGGGCTCTGGTACGACGACTTCTTCGGTGCCCAGACCCAGGCCATTCTCCCGTACAACCAGTACCTGGGTCGGTTCAGCGCGTACCTGCAACAGCTCGACATGGAGAGCAACGGCAAGTCGGTCGACCGGAAAGGCAGGCCCGTCGACTGCCAGACCGGCCCGATCGTGTGGGGCCAGCCCGGGACCAACGGACAGCACGCCTTCTACCAGCTGATCCACCAGGGCACGAAGCTCGTCCCCTGCGACTTCATCGGGTTCTGTCAGCCCAACCACGTCGTCGGCGGCCACCACGACCTCCTGATGGCGAACTTCTTCGCCCAGACCGAGGCCCTCGCCTTCGGCAAGACGAGCCAGGAGGTCGAGGCCGAGGGAGTACCTGCCGCCCAGGTGCCCCATCGCACCTTCCGCGCCAACCACCCGACCAACACCATCCTCGGGCCCAAGCTGGCGCCCCGCCTGCTCGGCGAGCTCGTCGCCCTCTACGAGCACAAGGTGTTCACCCAGGGGGCGATCTGGGACATCAACTCCTTCGACCAGTGGGGGGTCGAGCTGGGGAAGGTCCTCGCCAACCGCATCCTGCCGGAGCTGACGGCGCCGACCGAGCCGGAGCTCGACCACGACACGTCGACCAACGCGCTGATCCGCCGCTACCGCGCCTCCCGGTGAGGTTGTGACCCGGTGGGAGGCGCGCTACCGCGTCGTCGCCGCCGCCCGGCGGCGAGACAGGCTGCCGCCCTTGCAGGTCACGCACACGGTCGCTGCCGGCATGGCTTCCAGCCGCGCCGAAGGGATCTGCTCGCCACACGAGGCACACCGCCCGTAGGTGCCCGATTCGACCCGGTCCAGAGCGGCCTCGATCTCGAGGAGTGCCGCCATTGCGGTGGCATGCAGCGTCTGGTCGCGGTCGCGGTCCACGACCATGCCGGCTCCTTCGCCGAAGCCGTCCTCGACGTCGGTGTCGCTCATGTCACGCTCGGCGGTGAGCTCGGCCACATCGGCTTGCAGTCCCTCGGCGAGGTGCTGCTGCCGGGTTCGCTCCTCGAGCAGCAGCTGACGCTGGTGGTCAAGGAAGTCGACGCCGTACTCGTCGGTTTTGGTCATGATGCGGTTCATGGTCCTCGCTGTGTCGCACGATCGTTGGGACGCTTGTAACGCAGGGCGTCATCGATCTATGCCCGTTGGATGGGTGGTTACGACTCAGGAGCCAAGCTCACCCGAGCCGCTCAGCGCGATGTTCCCCCTCTTCGCCGCCGAGTCGCACAACGACTCGGAGATTCCTCCACCGAACTCTCCGGGGAGGTTACGCGTGAGCACCTCGGAGGACAAGGGGTCAATTGCGAAACGAGCTTGCGCTCCACGTGCCCGTCATCGTCGAGCGACCTATTCTGTGTCTGCCGTCACGGTGAACGTACGGTTGTGAACAGCCGTTGTGCCCATGGGCACCGTGAGAGGGAGGGTGACATGCGACTCGGCAAGGAGGAGACCAAGGGCTTCATCGAAGAGCCAGCGGAGGTCTCGCCCACGCAACTCGATGAGGTCGACACCGATCCCCGGCGGGAAGGCGAGCCCACCGCCGCTGCGCGGCCTGCGCCACGAGACCCAGAGGATCAGCCCACCGTCGCCCGCTGAGTGGGATGCGGTCGCTGCTCCGCCGCTCACTGCCCGTCGAAGAGCCAGCCGGTCCGCTGACCGGGTACAAGCTCGCCTATCCGTTCCTGTCAGCCGACGACCGCTGGGCCGGGTTCGCCGGCCTGTCGATCGGCGGCCAGCATGTCTACGGTCCCCTGGCCGAGGCCGCTTGTGTATGGAGCCGTCGGCACACCCCGCCCAAGCGCACCTGCAGCTGTGGCTTCTACTGCTTCCATGCGCTCGCTCCGGCGCGGGCGATGGCGTGCGAGACGAGGTATCGACCCACGGTCCTGCTCGAGGTGGCCGTCACCGGGAACTTCATCCGCTACCAGGACGGCCTTCGCTACGGCAGACAACGGGTGCGCACGGTCCGTGTCGGTCGTTGCCGGTGCGGTCGCCCGGCGACGGTGCTCGTCGACAGCGGGAGCGGGCTCGCCGGCTGGCGCCAGCTCGAACCGACGTGTGCCGGCTGTGGAGGGTGGTCGGCCGGACTGACGTTCCGGGCCCTCGCAGAGCGCCTCGGTGGAACGATCAGCGTGGTGAGCGATTGTGAGCCCGCCCCGGCCGGCAGACCGGCCGACGCCTCGCTCTGCGTCCCGGAGCCCGGTGCCGTGGAGCCCCGGGCGGGCGGCCCCCGTGGCCCCGCCAGGGCGGGCGAGCCGTCGCTCGCCGTCGTCGCCGCCGAGGTGGCCCTCCTGCAGGCTCGCCTGGACGAGCTCCAGCGTGATCTGGCCCGCCTGTCGGGCGACGACCCGTCCGGGGCCGCCCGGTAGGACCGGGGAAGGGGCGGCGGGAATGATCGAGCGCCCGGCAGTGCTGGCGAGTGTGCGGGGGCGCCGCGCAAGCGGTGCTCCGAGATTGGAGACGAGATGCCGATCACCCGTTTGAACCACGCCGTGCTCTACGTCCGTGACGCTCGACGGAGCGCAGCCTTCTACACCGACGTCCTCGGGCTCGTCGTCCGCCACGAGATCGGCGATGGCAAGGCGATCTTCCTGCGCTCGCCCGGTTCTGACAACGATCACGATCTCGGGCTGTTCAGCGTCGGAGACGAGGTCGGTGGATCCGAGGCGGGCCGCGGAACCGTCGGGCTCTACCACCTCGCGTGGCAGGTGAACACCCTCGAGGAGCTCGATCGTCTCCGGGCGGTCCTCACCGAGCGCGGCGCCCTGGTCGGTGGTCATGTGGGCGGTGCCGGTGGAGCTGTTGGACGAGAGCGCCCAGTCCGTCCAGATCGCGCCCCTCGACCTCGAGAAGGAAAAGCGGCGCTACGGCGCCACCACCGTCAGCACCGGTTGAGTGCCGCCCGTCCACTCGTTCTCGGAGCAGGCGGGGGCGAGCGGGGTTAGTCTGCGCGCAGCGGCACCGGGGCGAGCGACAGTCCTGGTGGCACAGGCTTTCGTGGTGCTCCCGGGTGCCAGGACGGAGGGGCCGCCTATGAGCGCGAGCACCGAGCGCCGTTTGAGGGTGCTGATCGTGAGCAACCGGCCCATCGTCCGCGCCGGGTTGGCCGCCGTGCAGCGGACATTCCGGCGGCTCAGGGTGGTCGGAGAGGTCGATGGTGTCAGTGCCGCGTTGGCGGAGGCGGCCCGATCGGACCCGCATGCTGTGCTGTTCGACGTTCACCTCGGCGGGCCTGACGGCCTCGACCAGGTCGCGCAGCTGGTGCTGGCGTCGGCCGGCCGACCGATCGTGGTGCTCGCCCGTCATGACGAGGCCCGCTTCATCTGGCTGACCCTCCAGCGCGGCGCCTCCGGCTTCCTCCTCGAGACGGTCAGCGGGGAAGACATCGTCCAGGCCCTCGACGAGGTGCAGGGAGGCGCCACCGCGGTGGATCCGACGCTGGCCGGTGGCCCCCGGCTCGACCTCGAGGAGCTGGCGCCGGCGTGGCCCGGCGCCCATCTGGGACTGAGCGAGAGGGAGAGCCAGATCCTGGAGCTGGTGGCCGGCGGGGAGCCCGCCGGGGGCGTCAGTCGGCATCTCGGCATCAGCGGCGCCGAGGTCAAGGCGCACCTACGTTCTGCCTATCGGCGGCTGGACGCTCGAGACCGCTCGGATGCGCTGACTCGGTTGGCGCGCGAAGGCCTTTTCACCTGAAACGGTGGGACTACGGCGGGGTAGGTCCGTCGGTTGCGACAAATAGTCCGTAGAGACCATTGCGCGATGTTCGCGGCGCCGTCACTCTAAGGCGCACCAGACCGCGCTACCTGGCCCCTCGTGGCTGCCACCGTCGTACCACGGGTCAGGCGGCGCGGTCTGTTCTTTCCGGGGACCGCACGCTGGGGGATGGCGTGGCCGCCGGCGGTGGGGTTTACTTGATGGCACCTGCGTAGGGCTGTTCGTGGGTATGAGGTGATGACTGGGGCAGCTGGGGACCGGGTAGCGAGGCTCCGGGGTCTCTCGCGTCCTGGCGCCGCCGTGCTGATCGCCAGCCTGCTGGTGGCGGCGGTGGCTGGTGGCATCACCTGGAGCGGCCACTCGCGGCCGGTTGCGCTCTCTGTCGGCGGCCCGACACCGCCGGCACCACCGGGGTCCGTCGACCGGGCTGCGTCGGTCCCGCCTTCGGCGCCCGCCTCCGGCCAGAGCCAGGTGGCTCCGAACGGGACGGCCGTGGCGGCGGGTGCCGCCATCGGAACTGTCCAGGTCGGGTCGCCCCCCGACGCCCCGCCGCCGGGCGGTCCCCACGTCCGAGCCCGACGCCCCCGGCCCCGCCGCCAGCCCAGCCTGCGCCGGCCAGGCCCCCCGCGCCGCCGGGGCTGGGCCCCCGTCTGCTACCTGGTCTGCCCCCCCTGCTGGCCCCGCCGGGGCGTGGTCACCCCAGGCGCCCCCCGCCGTCGTCGGGAACGGCGCGCTATCCGTCTGGGTCGACGGGCTACGACATCTCCTGGCCGCAGTGCGGGCAGAGCTACCCACCCAGGCCGTACACCGTGGCGATCGTCGGGGTCAACGACGGCCAGGCCTTCAGCGCCAACCCCTGCCTGAGCGGTGAGGCGTCCTGGGCGGGCTCGGGTCTGAACCTGTACATCAACATCAACTCGCCGACCTCGATCGACGGCACCGACCAGTCAGGACCGGCGGGACGCTGCGCGCCGGGGAACGACGCCTGCCTGGCGTACAACTACGGCTACAACGCAGCGGCCAACAGCGTTGCGATCGCCGGGAACGAGGGTGTCGGCGCGCCCACGTGGTGGCTCGACGTCGAGACCGCCGGTGGCTGCAGCAATGCGTTCCCCACCAACGGGACCGGCTACTGGTCCTGCGACCGCGCGCTGAACGCAGACACGATCCAGGGTGCGATCGATGCCCTTCGCCACCTTGGTCTGGTGGCCGGGGACTACTCGACCAGCTACCAGTGGGGCGTGATCACGGGCGGTTACGTACCGAGCGGTGGCAGCGTGCCGAACTGGATCGCCGGCGCCGATCCCTCGCGCACCTCGTCCTGGTGCTCCGGCTCCCACGACTTCGGCGGGGGCCAGCCCTGGCTGTTGCAGCTGGCCACCTCGGGTCAGTACGACCAGGACCAGGCCTGCTGAGCTTCCGCTGTTTGCGCAGCTACCGGGCTCGAGCGGCCGAGGGCGTCGAGGCGAACATGCCCCGGCCACGACAAGGGCCCCCGGCGCAGGAAGAACCGGGGGCCCAAGCGATGATCAGGACGTGGCGCCGCCCCATCGAGGGGGCAGGCTAGCCCAAGGCTGAGGGCGGGCGGATCACCTGAAGCTGCGACCAGGGCGTCCCGTTCAGCACCAGCCACTCCGGCTGGCCGGCGGAGGCCGTAGTGATGGGGTCGGTCCCGGTGTGGCCGGCGAGGGCCCAGTCGTTGGTGTTCTCGGCCTCGGTCATCACTGCTCCGGCCCTGTCTGTCACGACAGCGCCATACTGCTGCAGCGACCTGAACACCATTTGGCCGAACGGGGTGAGCCCGGCCGGCATCGGCGTGCTCTGCGGCATCCTGAACCAGGTGCCCTCTGGCGGGGTGCCCGGGTTCGAGCCGCAGTCGGTGCGGTCAGCGGGCGCTGTGAACCCGTTGCACGTCTTGATCTGCAGGGGGATGGCGTGGTTGATATGCCCCGAGGCGACGTCGTCCTCGGTGATCGTCGTCGCCAGATAGGAGATCCCCGACGCAGACGAGCCGAACGGGTAGGGGAAAACTCCGCTCGATGTAAGAGCGTTCAATCCGCCGCCCCAGCACGCCGACCACAGCCCGTTGGTCTGGGTCGCCCGCCACAGCTCCCAGTCCCGGCCCGTCGAGGGCTGGCTGATGATGATGGTGTTGTCGCTGTTGTTGGAGTTGTAGGCGGCGGCCGGGATCGGCACGCCGTTCCCAAGGGTGGAGAGGAAGCCTGGGTAGCAGCCGCTCGCCACCGTAACCGGTACCAGCGGCTGGTCCGCCGGCACGGTAAAGATCGGCCTGTAGTTCACGCCGATGTGCCCGTTATTAGCTTGGGTCTGCTGGACCAAGTTCGACACGAGCGTCCCACTGTTGGCCGCCACCGGCTGGTTTTGAACCGAGTGATCGAAGAAGCTGTTCGGAAACAGCTCAGGTGACGTCGACGTGCTGGTCGTGGTGATGGTCCTGGCCGTCCGGGCCTTGGTCGCGGCGTTCACCGTCGCCGGCGAGGCGAATGCCACCAACGCCGCCACGGCGGATGCGGCTCCGATGAGCTTCGTGTACCGCCTGGGCGTCGCTCGCGTGGTCTTCTCGTTCATCGAACATTTCCTCCCTGCAGATGCGATCGCGTCGCCTTGTCGACCGACGCTTCCGCCGACTCTCCTGCTGCTGTCACTTCGGACAGTTAGCACCATAAGTGACGACTCTGACGCGAGGCTGACTGTTTGCTGACTGCTTGCTGACGGGAGGTAGCTGTCGTAAACGCAGGATGTGGCCCGTTCGTGGCCCAAGAACTGACGCGGCCGTCAGGGTCCAGTCATGGTCCGCGGCCAATCATGAGGACGCCCCCATGCCCAACGTCGAGGACCGCTGGGAGCAGACGGTTAGTGGCCGGCGGAACTGATCCCAGACGTCAGGCGCTGCTGCTCCAACGGGAGACCGCCCATGCACTGTTCCCGCCTCCATGGTGGCCTCCGCCGTGACCTCCGCCGTGACCTCCGCCGCTGCCTCCGCCGTTACCCTGCCCTCCTCCTCCTCCAGGGGGGGCAGAGCCCGGTCCGGGGTGATTCGGCTTGGCGACGAGGATCTCTGGGGCAGCCCACGCAAGGCCACCGACGATCGCTCCGCCAGCGACACCTTGGCCCAGTCGCTGCAGCGCCTCGCGGCGGCTGACGGGGGTTGGCTCACCCTCGCCGCTCCTGCCCTCACCGCTGCCGTCGTGCGACTGGTGGCCTTCGTCACCACCCTGGGCTTGTCCATGGGCGGACTCATCCGTTGACATTCTCATCCTCGCTTCTCAAAAGAAGGCTGTGACTCCCAAAGGTCGCTAGGCGGTTGACAGAGGCCCTTCACGATCGAACCTGGTCAATTGGACGTTCCCTGCTACTAATTCGGGCATTTTGGCCCGGTTCCTCCTTGGCTGACCCGCGTCATCAGCCAGCTCCGGCACGCCGGCAACACGTGGGCTGCGGCCATTGGGGCGTCCACCAAGGAGCTGATGGCTCGTATGGGCCAGGCCAGCTCCGACGCCGCCCTGCGCTACCAGCACGCCACCTCGGACCGCGATCAGGCGATCGCCAGAGCGCTGTCCGGCCTGGCCAACCCAACCGACGTCACCGACATCGGCATTCGACGCGCGATGACCGCGCGATGACGAATCTCGGACACGAAGAAAGGGACGGCCGAAACCGCCACTGACCTGCATCTTCAACGGAGAGCGGGCGAAGGGAATCGAACCCTCGTTCTCAGCTTGGGAAGCTGATGTTCTGCCTCTGAACTACGCCCGCGAAAGGCGGCCACTGTATCGTTCGGTCGCCGCTGGGGTAGAGCCTGGGGGTCCCCCAATGGGGTCCCCACCGGGGTCGGTGAGTAATCTGACCGGGTTCGTCGCGTACCTGGTCAGCTGGGCAATCGCTTCCCGGCTGTGTTGCGCTGGCGCCCAGTGAAGCGACAGGAGGAACGGCTTGAGACTTGGCATCGGCTTTGCACTGACCGCCGTGGCCATCGCGCTCGCCGGGCGTCGGGCGTGGTGGCTCTGGCGGCTCGTCACCGTGGGGAAGCCCGCTCCCGACCGGTTCACGGACCTCGGGCCGCGGCTGTGGGCCGAGCTGACCGATGTCTTCGGGCAGCGGAAGCTGCTGAAGCGGCCCATACCGGGCCTGGCCCATTTCTCCGTCTTCTGGGGCTTCGTGATCCTGTTCCTGACGATCATCGAGGCCTACGGGCTGCTGTTCTCCAAGACGTGGGCCATACCGGGGATCGGCCACTCGGCCTGGCTGGGGTTCCTCGAGGACTTCATGGCCGTGGCAGTGCTGGTGGGAATCGCTACGTTCGCGATCATCCGCCTCCGTCAGTCGCCCGAGCGCCTCGACCGCTCGTCGCGCTTCTACCGCTCGCACAGCGACCAGGCGTGGCTCATCCTGCTGCTCATCTTCTTCGTGATCGCCACCCTGCTCCTCTACCGGGGAGCGCAGGTCGAGATCGGCCACTTCCCCTACAGCGACTGGGCGTTCGCCTCCCACGCCGTCGGCAACATCTTCTCGGGGCTGAGCCACGGCGTGGTCCAGGCGCTGGAGACGACCTTCGTGCTGGCCCAGATCGGCGCCATCGCCATCTTCCTCGTCGTCATCATGTACTCCAAGCACCTGCACATCTTCGTGTCCGAGCCCAACGTCCTCTTCTCCCGGCGGCCCATCGCCCTCGGCGCCCTGGCCACCACACCGAACATGGACCCCGAGGAGCTGTCCGAGGACGACGTCTTCGGTGCGGGTGAGATCACGCACTTCAGCTGGAAGCAGCTCCTCGATCTCCTCAGCTGCACCGAGTGCGGGCGCTGTCAGGACCAGTGCCCGGCCTGGAACACGGGCAAGCCCTTGTCACCGAAGCTCGTCATCATGGACCTCCGGGACAATCTGTTCGGCCGGGCGGGCACGCTCCTCGGCTCGGGCGGGAACGGCAATGGCAACGGCAGCGGCAACGGTTCGGGTGAGAGCGCCGCACCGGCCCGCCTGGTCCCCGACGTGATCGAGCCCGACGTCCTGTGGTCGTGCACGACGTGCGGTGCGTGCGTCGAGCAGTGTCCGGTGGACATCGAGCACGTCGACACGATCGTCGACATGCGCCGCTACGAGGTCCTCATGGAGTCGAGCTTCCCCACAGAGGCGGGGACCATGCTGCGCAACATCGAGAACCAGGGCGACCCGTGGGGGCTGGGCTCGACGCACCGGCTCGACTGGACCCAGGGGCTGCCGTTCGAGGTCCCCGTCGTGGAGGGCACGGTCCCCGACGACGCCGAGTACCTCTTCTGGGTCGGCTGCGCCGGCGCGCTCGACGAGCGGGCCCGCAAGGTCACCCAGGCCATCGCCCGGCTCCTCCACGCCGCCGGCGTGCGGTTCGCCGTGCTCGGGCAGCGCGAGTCCTGCACCGGCGACCCCGCCCGCCGGCTCGGCAACGAGTACCTGTACCAGACCCAGTGCCAGCAGAACGTCGAGACTCTCGACGGCGTCGGTGCCCGCAAGGTCATCGCGTCGTGCCCGCACTGCTTCAACACGATCTCCAAGGAGTATCCCGCCCTGGGCGGCAACTACGAGGTGATCCACCACTCGCAGCTCCTCGCCCGGCTGGTGGACGAGGGACGGATCACGCCCGGCCAGCGCGTCGACAGCACCGTCACCTACCACGACCCCTGCTATCTGGGTCGCCACAACTCGATCTACGACCAGCCCCGGTCGGTGCTCTCCGCCGTGCCCGGTGTCGAGCAGGTGGAGATGCACCGGTGCCGGCAGCGGGGCTTCTGCTGCGGGGCCGGAGGGGCGCGCATGTGGCTCGAGGAGGACATCGGCAAGCGGGTCAACCTGGAGCGTACGGACGAGGCACTCCAGACCGGTGCCGACGTCGTCGGGACCGCCTGTCCCTACTGCATGATCATGCTCGACGACGCCGTCAAGCAGCGGCAGGCGGACGGCGTGGCGGCCGAGTCCACCGAGGTGCTCGACGTGGCCCAGATCCTCGAGCGGGCCGCACCCGCCGAGTCGTCCCCCGCCCCGCCCGGCGACCGGGCCACGGCGACGGCGAGGCCTCCCGGCGACGGGGTCAGTTGAGCGCCAGCGTCTTGCTGTCGGCCTCCCGCAGCCGCTCGGCCATGGCCATCAACAGCTTGTGGGCGAGCGTCGGCACCTGGTCCATCAGTCCGTCGAACTGGCGCTGGTCGAGCACCAGCAGCTCCATCGGCGTCTCGGAAGTGACCGTCGCGTTGCGCGGCTTGCGGCTCAGGAGGGAGAGCTCGCCGAAGTACTGACCGGGCCGGAGGGTCGTGACCTTACGCCCGGCCCTGCTGACCGCGGCCCGGCCCTCGAGGATGAGGAAGAACTCGAGGCCGGGCTTGCCTTCCTCGCACAGCAACCGTCCGGAGTCCACGGCCACCTCGTCGGACGCTCGCCCGATGAGACCCAGCTCCTTCTTGCTGCAGGTCGAGAACAGCCAGGTCCGACCCAGATGCTCCAGCTTCACGTCCTTGCGTGCCATGGGGCGACAGGGTAACGGTGGCACACGTCCCGGGGCGAGAGGTACGCCGCGTTCACTCGCGCCCGGGTTCCTTTTCGACGAAATGGGGAACGCGCGGCACCTGTCGGGACGCCCACCTCCGGGCCGCGAGCCGGGATCAGCTGGCCTGTCCCGCCACCGCCTGCGCCGCCGCCTGGGCCGCCGCCGGGTCTCCGAGGTAGACGGCGCGGCGAGGGGCCAGGTCGTCGTCCAGCTCGTAGAGCCGAGGGATCCCGGTGGGGATGTCGAGACCGGGGATGTCCTCGTCCGAGATGCCCTCGAGGTGCTTGACCAGGCCCCGCAGGCTGTTGCCGTGGGCCACGACCAGGACCCGCCGGCCGGCGCGGAGGTCGGGGACGATGGCGTCGTGCCAGTACGGGAGCAGTCGCTCGACCACGTCGCGGAGGCACTCGGTGGTCGGCAGCAGATCGGGCGGCAGCTCCCGGTACCGGGGGTCCTGGCGCTGGCGCCGCTCGTCGTCGGGATCGAGGGGCGGCGGGGGGGTGGCGTACCCGCGCCGCCAGGCCTTGACCTGCTCGGCCCCGTGCTGGGCGGTCGTCGCCTTCTTGTCCAGGCCCTGGAGGGCCCCGTAGTGGCGCTCGTTGAGCCGCCAGTGGCGCCGGACCGGCAGCCAGAGGCGGTCCATCTCCTCCAGGGCCAGGTTGGCCGTCCGGATCGCCCGGGTCTGGACCGATGTGTGGAGAACGTCCACGTCCAGTCCGGTCTCGGCGGCCATGAGGCGACCGGCCGCCCGGGCCTCGTCCTCGCCCCGCCGGGTGAGGTCCACGTCGACCCAGCCGGTGAACAGGTTCTGCTCGTTCCAGGTGCTCTGGCCGTGGCGGAGCAGCACCAGGGTGCTCATGGGCGCCGAGCGTAGCCGCCGACCAGGGCCCCAGCCCGTGCCCGGCGAGGGATACCAAGGGGCTTGATATCCCCAGGCTCAACTTTGCTATACTCCTCTACGTCAGACAGATCGAATCCAGGAAACCAAGTATCCGGAGGCACGTCTCATGCCCAAGGCCGTCGGCATCGACCTCGGCACCACCAACTCGGTCGTCAGCGTCATGGAGGCGGGCGAGCCTACCGTCCTGCCCAACGCCGAAGGCGGCCGGACGACCCCCTCCGTGGTGGGGTTCTCCCGGTCGGGCGAGGTACTGGTGGGCGAGGTCGCCAAGCGCCAAGCCATCACCAACCCCGATCGCACTGTCCGGTCGGTCAAGCGCCAGATGGGGACGAGCTGGTCCATCGACATCGACGGGAAGGCGTACACCGCCCAGGAGATCTCGGCCCGCATCCTGCAGAAGCTGAAGCGCGACGCCGAGTCCTACCTCGGTGACACCGTCACCCAGGCCGTGATCACGACTCCGGCCTACTTCGACGACGCCCAGCGGGCCGCATCGCCGGCCTCAACGTGCTGCGCATCATCAACGAGCCCACCGCGGCCGCGCTGGCCTACGGGCTCGACAAGGAGACCGACCAGACCATCCTGGTCTTCGACCTGGGCGGCGGGACCTTCGACGTGTCGGTCCTCGACATCGGCGAGGGTGTCTTCGAGGTCAAGTCCACCTCGGGGAACACCCACCTCGGCGGGGACGACTGGGACCAGCGCATCATCGACTGGCTGGTGACGACGTTCAAGAACACCGAGGGCGTCGACCTGTCGGCCGACAAGATGGCGCTGCAGCGGCTCAAGGAGGCGGCCGAGAAGGCCAAGATCGAGCTGTCGAGCGTGCAGGAGACCCAGGTCAACCTGCCCTTCATCACGGCCACCTCGGAGGGCCCCA
>VAWP01000054.1:64003-94822 GCA_005888295.1 Actinomycetota bacterium | reverse complement strand
TCGAACGGGTGTCGGCAGTGCCCGAGGGGGCGGTCGCCCGGCTGTTCATCGATGGTGTCGACCCAGAGGCGTACCGGCTGCTCGACAACGACGCCGTCCGGGACGCGCACCGCCGCGCCCTGTGGTGCAAGCTCGAGCCCCGCTTCGCCGGGGTGAGCGCCGAGGTCGAGCCGGTCGAGCTCGAGAGTATGCCGGCCCGCTGGGCCCGCTACGTCGCGGGTCAGGACCTGACCGGCTTCGATCGGGAGCGCATCGACCGGACCGGCGCTGAGTACCTCGCCCGCGCCGTCGAGGAGGCAGGGGCGTGAGGATCACCCGGCTGTACCTGCGCAACTACCGCACCTTCGAGGACCCCGTCGAGCTCGAGCTTCCCGGCGGGCTGATCGGCATCTACGGACCCAACGGCGCCGGCAAGTCAGCGCTGGTCGAGAGCATCCCCTTCGCCCTCTACGGACGGAGCCGCACGACCAAGGACGAGATCCGCACCTCCGGCGTGGGCGCCGAGTGCGTGGTCGAGGTCGAGCTCGAGCACGAAGACCATCTCTACCTGGTACGCCGCACGATCTCCGGTTCGAACCACACGATCAAGGCCGAGGCCCATTGCGACCGAATGCAGGTGGCCGAGGGGGCCCGAGACACCACCCGCTACGTCCACTCGGTGCTCGGGATGGACGATGCCGCCTTTCGCGCCTCGGTGTTCGCCGAGCAGAAGCAGCTGGCGGCCTTCAGCGAGCAGAGCCCGGCGGAGCGGCGCCGGCTCGTCCTGCAGCTCCTGGGTATCACGCCCCTCGAGCTGGCCAGGGACCGGGCACGACGCGACGCCCGCACGGCTGACGACCAGCTTCAGCGGCTGCGTCAGGTGCTGCCGGAGCTCGATCGGCTGCGCGCCGGGGTCGTCGAGGCCGAGGCGGCCGCGGACATCGCCGCCGAGGCGGATTGCACGGCGGAGGCGGCGGCAGACGAAGCGGCCGAGGATCTGGAGACCGCCCGGGCCAACTGCGAGCGGCGTGAGGCCGTCCGCCAGCGGCACGATCTCCTCGTCGAGCGAGGGCGGGCGGTCCGCGGCGAGCACGACGCCGCCCTGCGCCGGACCGAGGAGCTGACGTCGGAGCTGACGGAGCTGGAGGGGGCCGCCGGGCGGCTCGCCGAGCTGGAGAAGGTGGCGGTCGGCCTCGGCGAGTCCGAAGAAGCGCTCACCCTGGTCGAGGCGGTCGTGCGGGCACAGCAGGGTGTGGCCGCCGTGCGGCTCCCTGCTCATCCCGAGTCACCCGACGAGGAGGCCGGCGAGCAGACCCGGACCGAGGCCGACCGCCTTCGATCCGAAGCCGCCGAGCTCGAGGGTCGCCTCGCCGGCGCCAGAGCCGAGCGCGGCCGAGCCGAGGAGGCCGTCGCCCGCTCGTCGGAGCTGTCCGGCGAGGCTCACTGCCCGACGTGCGGCCAGCCCCTCGGCGGCGCGTTCGAGCAGGTCCAGAGCCACCGGGCGGCTGAGCTCGCCGAGGCCGAGGCCGCTGTCGAGCGACTCGTCGTCCTGCAGTCCGAGGCCGCCAGCCGCGCCCACAGCGCCGACCGGCGCGCCGAACAGCTCCGCCAGCAGCTGCGGGCAGCCCGCGAGCGCTGGACGCAATGGCTCCGGGTCGTGGAGCGACGAGAGGCGGCGGTCGCTGAGCTGACGGACGCGATCACGTCGCTGGAGGACGCCGCCACGAGGTCGGGAGGCGCGTGGCGGGTGCCGGTCGCCACCGTGCTGTCGGCGATCGAGCACCCGTCGGACGGGACGTTCGGTGAGCCGACCCTCGATGACGCTCGGCTGGCTCGGTCGGCGGGCGAGCTCCGGGACGCAGTGCGCGCCGGGAGGGCCGCCGTCGCCGAGTGCGATCGGCTGCGTGGCCGCCTCGAGCGACGACAGACGGCAGCCGGCGAGCTGGCGACAGCTCGCGGACTCGTCGACGAGACCGACCAGCGTCTGGTCGAGCTCCGCCGGCAGTTCGCCGAGCTCGGGCATTCGGCCGAGGAACTGGCAGCTGCCCATCGGGCCAGCGAGGAGGCGTCGGCGAGGGCGTCGGCGGCCGCGGCCGATGCTCGCCGGGCCAGCCTGGCCGCCGAGCGGGCCCGGGCTCACGCCGAGTCCGAAGGCAAGCGGCTGGCCGAGGCCGAGGAGCAGCACGCCATGGTCACCGACCTAGGTGAGGAGGTTCGTCACCTCGGGCGCCTGGCCGAGCTGATGAGCAGCTTTCGCAACTCGCTGGTCGCCACCGCGGGTCCGCGCCTCTCGGCTCAGGCGGCCGAGCTCTTCGCCGAGCTCACGGACCACGAGTACGACCTGCTCGAGGTGGATCCCGAGACCTACGAGATCCAGATCTGCGACCAGGGCGTCGTCCACGGCATGGACCGCTTCTCCGGCTCGGAGAAGGATCTGGCCAACCTGTCCCTGCGCGTGGCGATCAGCGAGCACGTGCGCTTCCAGTCGGGTGGGGCCGTGGGCCTGCTCGTGCTCGACGAGGTCTTCGGCCCCCTCGACGAGGATCGCAAGGAGCGGATGCTGCTGGCCCTCGAACGGCTGCGCGGGAGGTTCCGCCAGGTCGTCGTGGTCACCCACGCGGACGACATCAAGGAGCAGCTGCCCTCGGCCATCGAGGTCGTCAAGCGACCCGGGCGACGGGCGACGGCACGCCTGATCTAGCGCCCGCGCTCTGGAGTGCTGGATCACCGGCGGGCTGGGTCGCAGAGCTTTGCGTGGTTCTTTCTCGTCGGGCTTTCCGGTTTTGTGCCACCAAAAGGCGTTACAAAGTCGAAAAGCGCGCCACGAAGTACGTGGTCAAGCAGGTCCGTGCACCGGTCGCCACTGTTCTCCTCAGCGACGTTTCCGGTTTTGTGCCACCAAAAGGCGTGACAAAGTCGAAAAGCGCGCCACGGGGTACTTGGTCGAGGAGGTCCGTGCACCGGTCGCCACTGTTCTCCCCAGCGGGCTTTTCGGTTTTGTGCCACCAAAAGGCGTTACAAAGTCGAAAAGCGCGCGACCAAGTACGTGATAGGGAGGCCCGCACCCCGCTCCTCAGAACTGGAGGCTCGACAGCTCCGGCACGGTCGCTAGCGCCCGGTCGCGGGCCGCCCGCCAGCGCTCGCGGTCGACGGCCCGCCCCGGTTCGACCACGCGTGCCGGCGACCATCGGTTGGCGATGTCGTCCTCGTCGGTCCACGTGCCGAGGGCGAGCCCGGCCAGGTAGGCGGCTCCCAGCGTCGTCGCCTCCAGGACGGGCGAGACCTCGACGGCACGGCCGGTGGCGTCGGCGAGGGCCTGGACGAAAGTGGCGTTGGCGCTCATCCCGCCGTCGACCCTGAGCGAGGCGATGGCGGTGTCACCATCGGCCTCGGCCGACTCGACCAGGTCGGCGCCCCGGTGGGCGACGCCCTCGAGCACGGCCCGGACCACCTCCGCCCTGCCAGTCCCTCTCGTGATCCCGACGAGCGTGCCTCTGGCGCCGAAATCCCAGACCGGCGTGCCCAGCCCCAGCAGCGCGGGGACGAACCACACGTCGCCGGTATCGGGGCAGGCGGCGGCGACGCGGTCTGATTCCTCGGCCGAGGCGATGAGGCCCAGGTCGTCGCGCAGCCACTCCACGGCGGTCCCGGCCGACAGCATGACCGCCTCCAGGCCCCAGGTGAGCCGACCGTGCCGCCGCCAGGCGACAATCGGGAAGGTTCCCTGTGGGCCCCGAGCCTCGAACGCGGGTCGCTCCGGTCCCACGCAGAGGTCGAGCATCCCTCCGGTCCCGAACGTCACCTTGGCCAGGCCCGCTCGAGTGGCTCCCTGACCCACCAGCGAGGCCTGCTGGTCTCCAGCGATCCCCGCGATCGGCGGCGATCCCGGCAGGGCCTCCGCCTCGCCGACGACACCTGACGAGTCGACGATGGTGGGCAGCGCCGCCTCAGGGATGCGCAGCGCCTCGAGCACATGGGAGGCCCATCCCGAGGCGTCGGCGCGCAGCAGTCCCGTGACGCCCGCGTTGGTCGCGTCGGTGACGTGGAGGCGGCCGGCTGCCAGGGTCCACGCGATCCAGGAGTCGACCGTCCCGATGCAGAGATCGGCGGAGCGGTCGGGGTCCGCGAGGTCGAGGAGCATGGCCGCCTTGGTGGCCGAGGCGTTGGGCGCCAGCCGAATGCCGTCCGCCTGCAGGGCGAGACAGGTTCCGACCGTTCGCAGGTCCTGCCAGCCAATTCCTGGTCCCACCGGCTTGCCGGTGGCGCGGTCCCACACGATCGTCGATGCCCGCTGGTTGGCGATCCCGACGCCCTCCACGGCCCCTCGTGGACCCAGTGCCTGCAGGGCCTCGTGGGCGACGGCGAGAGCGGCGTCGGCCATCTCCCGCGCGTCGAACTCGACGAAGCCAGGAGCGGGAGACGTCGGCAGCACATGACGGTGCCGGACGTGCTCGACCGCACCGTCGCCGTTGACGACAGCGGCCCGCACGCCGCTGGTGCCCACGTCGATGACGAGGACACTCACTGCGGTGCGCTCCTGCTCCGCCGGCGGCCGGCCTGGCGGGCCCTGACGCGCATGGCGACGTAGCCCCCGAGGACGCCCATCGACAGGCAGACGACGGCAAGGAGCACGAAGGTCGCTGCCACGGAGGCGGGCAGACCCGAGCCGTCGAGCACCCGGCGCACGATGGCGACCACGACGAGCACGATGAAGGCGAGAGCAGCGGCGGCGACGCTGTGGCCGATCGCCGTCTCCGGTCGGCGGGCGCCAGCGATGCCGCCTCCGATCACGAAGGCCGCCACCACGGCCAGCGCGCCCAGGAGCCACAGTGAGGACTCCTCTCCCGCCAGGTCGTCACCCTTCACCGCTTCGACGGTCAGCACGACGGGCAGGGCCACCACGAGGGTCGCCAGCGCCGCTCCGGCCACGGTGCGGGCCTCGAGCGACGGTCGGGTCAGGGCCATACCGCTCCACCGAACGGCGATGGCAGCCCGAGCTTGCCCGGGTTGAGGATGCCGCGGGGATCCATGGCCGCCTTGAGGTCGACCAGCGTCTCGAACGCGCCGCCCAGGGCCGGAGCGAGGAAGCGAGCCCGGTTGAGGCCCACCCCGTGATGGTGGCTGATGGCGCCCCCATGGGCGGTCGTGACCTCCATGACGGAACGCCAGGCCTGGGTGTAGTACGCCTCGGCCCAGCCGAGATCATCGGGGGCCGGACCTTGCCCGGCGAAGGTGAAGTAGAGGCAGGCGCCGTCGCTGTAGGCGTGGGACTGGTGGGCCGATGCGGCCAGCGTTCCGTCGAGCGACCGGAGACGCGACACGGCGTCGTCGTAGATCGGGAGCAGGGCCGCCCACCGCGCCGCGATCTCGATGGTGTCGACCACGATGTGCCGGCGGGCCAGTGCTGCCAGGGCCGACACGTCGTTGCGGTGCTCGAGCCAGCGCTCGACGAGGGCGTCGTCGAGGGTCTCGGCGGCGCTGCGGGCGCACTCCTCGGCCACGATCCGTTCCGTCGCGTCGATCAGGACGGGGTCTCCCTCGTCAAGCACGACCAGCACGCAGGTGTCGTCGGCGCCGAAGGTGCGGGCCGACTCCACCTCGTCGTAGAGGCGGAGCACGGCGGGGGTGGCCCCGCGTCGCAGGGTACGGCGGCACGCTTCGAGCCCTTCGGCGAACGAGCTGAAGCCACGAGCCAGGCGACGGTCCTCCGTCGGGACCGGATGGGCCCGGAGACGACTGCCGGTGATGACACCCAGGGTCCCCTCGCTGCCGACGAACAGCTGGGTCAGGTCGGGTCCGGTGGCGGCGCGGGGCGAGCCGCCGGTGTGCACCACCCTGCCGTCGGCCAGGACGACGTCGAGCCCGACCACCATGTCCTCGATCTTGCCGTAGCGCGTCGAGTACTGGCCGGCGGAGCGGCACGCCAGCCAGCCTCCCACCGTCGACAGCTCCATCGACTGGGGCCAGTGACCAAGGGTGACGCCGTGGCGGGAGCGCAGCTCGGCTTCGAGGTCCACGCCGAAGGTGCCCGCCCCCACGTCGACGACCGACGAGACGGCGTCGACCGCGCCGACGCCGCGGAGGGCGCACAGATCCAGGCTGACGCCGCCGAAGACGGGCACGCTGGCGCCGCACACCCCACTGCGGCCCGCCACCGGTGTCACCGGCACCCGGGCCTCGTTGCACAGCGCCAGCAGTCCCGACACCTCGGTGGCGTCGGTCGGACGAGCAACGACTGCAGGTCGGGCGGGGACCGTGCCGGCGGTGGCCCACAGGATCGCCAGCGGCCACCAGTCCCGCCCGGCATCTACGCGAGATGCGTCGTCGGTGTCGACCTTGGTGCATACGACCCGCAGTCGCTCCAACAGCCGATCGTCGACCTCGACGTGCTGGTCGCCGAAGCGGTACCGGACGCCGTCCGCCGGGGCGTCGACGTCGATCGGCGGGACAGGTGTGGCCTGGCCGGCCACGGTCAGCGGCCCTGGTGGCCGGCGTGAAGGCGGGCGAGATGCGCTGCAGCGCGGTCCAGGTCCACCGCCTGCCGGAAGGTGGCGATCTGGCGATCGGTCTCGGCGGGCGTCCATCCGAGGTCGGGCGCGACGAGACCGGCCACGTCCGGTGCCGCCTCCGCGGCCGCCTCATGGTCGTGCAGGGTCGCCCGGAGGCGCCGGCTCAGCACGTCGTCGAGCGTGTGGGCCATCTCGTAGCGCGCCGCGTACACCGCTTCGGCGCGCACGTAGGGCGATCCCGGCGCCAGAGGTTCGCCCATGGTCGGGTCGGCGTGCACCATGGCCAACAGGGCGCGCGCCTCGCCTCCGTACCGTCCGACGAGGTGGCCGATGACGCTGTTGTCGACCCCGAGCCGAGCCGAGGCTCCGTCCTCCTGGAGCTCTGCCATACCTGCGGCTCCCCGAAGTGGCATCGAGCCCGTCGGGCTTCGTCTCCGCCCCCGACCGAGCAGCCTGACCACCTCGTCGACGGTGTCGGCCGCCATCCTGCGGTACGTCGTGAGCTTTCCCCCCGTCACGCTGATCACGCCCGACGGTGAGACCGACACCTGGTGGCGACGGGAGAGGTCCGCGGTCCGAGCTCGTCTCGATCCGCGGCCGCCGGGGTCGGCGAGCAGCGGTCGCAGTCCGGCCCACACGCCCGTCACATCGTCGGGCGACAGCGGTCGCGTGACCCAGGAGTTCACCGCCTGGAGCACGTAGTCGACGTCCTCGGGCTCGCACCGGGGATCGTCGAGCGGTCCCGAGTAATCGGTGTCCGTCGTACCGACGTAGACCTCGTCACCCCAGGGCACGACGAACACCGAGCGGCGGTCGCTCGGCACCGGCAGCACGGCCGCGATGTCACACGGAAGCTTGTCGCGCCGGACGGAGACGTGGATGCCCTTGGCTGGTCGGATGCTCCGGGGATCCGCCCCCTCGTCGAGGGCCCGGACGTGGTCGGCCCACACCCCGGTGGCGTTGACGATCGCCGATGCCCGTACCTCGATCGGCCCCGTCCCGTCGACGTCCAAGCGGGCGCCGCGGACGCGCCCGTCGTCCTTGAGCAGGGCCGTGACCGGGACGTAGTTGGCGGCGACGGCACCGTGGTCGAGCACGGCGGTCCGGGCGACGGCGAGCGTGAGGCGGGCGTCGTCGGTGCGGGCGTCGTAGTAGACGAACCCGGCGACCAGTCGATCCGTGCGCAGAGTCGGCACGTGGGCCAGGGCCTCCTCGACGCCGATGCGCCGGTGCCGCCGACCGATCCTCAGGCCACCGGTCAGGTCGTAGAGCCAGAGAGCGCTCGAATAGGCGCGCGACACGGCCCGGTTGACGACGCCGTCCGAGCCGAAGAGCGGAATGAGGAACGGCAGCGGAGACACGAGGTGCGGCGCGTTGCGAAGCAGCCGCTGGCGCTCGGCAAGGTTCTCGTAGACAAGGCGCACCTCGCGCTGTTGGAGGTAGCGGAGGCCGCCGTGGACCAGCTTGGACGACTTCGAGGAGGTGCCGCAGGCGAAGTCGCCCCGCTCGACGAGCGCCGTCTTCAGGCCCCTCGCCGCGGCGTCGAGTGCGACACCGGCGCCGGTGATGCCGCCTCCGACGACGAGCACGTCGAAGGGCTCGTCCCCCAGCCGATCGAGGGCGTGAGCTCGATCGAACGGGGTCGGCGGCAAGGGGGTGGGAGAGGCAGCCATCGAGGATCGGCCCCCGAGCTTGCCATAGTGCCCGCGCCTGCCGGGAGAGGCTCCCGCCGAACGGGGGGACGACCGGGGCAGGGATCGCCGGCGGCGCTCTCGAAATAGTGGACGCCTGCTCCGACGTTGGGACATACTCGGATGCCCACGGCTGGGGCCCGTGGATCGCCTGCGTAAGTTTGGCGACGCGCGGGTACAGGACGTAGAGCCACACAGCGGAGGATTGAGTCCCCAGATGAAACACTCCTGGCGTCAGCATGCTGCCTGCCGGGGCATCGACCCAGACGTCTTCTATCCGGCGTCCGACGAGGAGGCCGAGGAAGCGAAGGCGATCTGCGGCATCTGCCCGGTGCGCCAGCCGTGCCTCGAGCACGCCTTGGCCAATCGCGAGCGCGACGGCGTTTGGGGCGGCGCCACCGAGCGGGAGCGACGCCGGATCATCCGTCACCGCCGCAAGACGGCGTAGGGCCCGGGCTCCGCGGGGCGGGCCCCTCGGTAGCCTCTGGCCATGGACTTCGAGCTCTCCGAGGAGCTGGTCGAGCTACAGGCCAGCGTGCGGCGTCTGTCTCAGGACAAGGTGCGACCGCGGGCCAGAGAGATCGACGACACGGGCGAGTACCCACAGGACCTGTTCGAGGTGTTCGCCGGCGCCGGGCTGTTGGGCCTCTGCATTCCTGTCGAGCTGGGGGGCTCCGGGGCCGGCATCTCCGGTCTCACCGTCGCCATCGAGGAGGTGGCCAAGTACTCCAACACGGCGGCCCTGATGCTCCTCCTGACCAGGTTGCCGACGGGCCCGGTATTGATCGCCGGATCGGAGGATCAGCAGCGTCGGTACCTTCCCGGCATCGCCAACGGCAGCCGACGTGCCGCCTTCGGGCTGTCCGAGCCGCAGGCCGGCAGCGACGTGATGGGCATGCGCACGCGGGCTGTTCCCGATCCGGACCGACCCGGCGGCTGGGTCCTGAACGGTGTCAAGTGCTGGATGTCGGGCGTGGCCGAGGCCGACTGGTACACGGTGTTCGCCAAGACGGGCGACGTCGCCAGCCGCCGCCACGATTCGATCACCGCGTTCATCGTCGAGCGACCGTGGGACGGCGTCGAGGTGGGTCGCAGAGACCGCAAGATGGGATTGCGGGGCATCGACACCGGCGAGCTGCTCCTCGACGGCGTTCGCGTGCCGGCCGAGAACGTGATCGGCGAGGTGGGTGGCTTTCGACTGGCCATGCTCGGGCTCAACTCCATGCGACCGATCGTGGCCGCCCGAGGCATCGGGTTCGGCACGACGATCGGCAACTTCCAGGGCATCCAGTGGGAGATTGCCAAGCTGGCGACGGAGATCGAGGCCGCCCGACTGCTCACCTATCGCGCCGCGTGGCTGGCGGACCAGGGGCGCTTCACCAAGGAGTGGGTGCCGTACCTGTCCATGGCGAAGTACCACGCCACCGAGCTCGCCGTACGGGCGTCGGGGCTCGCGGTGCAGTTGCTGGGCGCCGCCGGGTACATGAAGGACCACCTCACCGAGCTCTACTACCGGGACGCGCGCCAGCTCACGATCGTCGAGGGGACGTCGGAGGTCCAGCTTGGCCTCATCGCGAGGGGTGTGCTGGATCGCGACCTCTGGTGGGACTAGACGAGCTCGGGGGCTGGCCGGCCGTCCTGGGCCGGCTCATGGCCCGCCAGGACCTCAGCGCCGACGAGGCCGGCGCCGCCCTGGGAGACATCCTCCTCGGCGGCGCCACGCCGGCCCAGGTGGCCGCCTTCGTCACGGCCCTGCGCATCAAGGGCGAGACCGTCGAGGAGATGGCCGGCCTCGTGCGTGCCATGCTCGACCAGGCCGAGCCCTTGGCGGTGCCCGGAGACCTCGTCGATACCTGCGGGACCGGTGGGGACCGGAGCCAGAGCATCAACGTCTCGACCCTCGCCGCCCTCGTCGTGGCCGGGGCGGGGGCGAAGGTGTGCAAGCACGGTGGTCGCGCCGCCTCCTCCGCCAGCGGGTCGGCCGACGTGCTCGAAGCCCTTGGCGTGGTGATCGATCTCGGTCCCGAGGGCGTGCGGCGGTGCGTCGAGGAGGCGGGCATGGGCTTCTGCTTCGCGCCCCGGTTCCACCCGGCCATGCGCCACGCCATTGCGGTGCGTCGCGAGCTGGGAGTGCCGACGGTGTTCAACTTCCTGGGTCCGCTCGCCAATCCGGCGCGGGCCCGGTACCAGGTCGTGGGGGTGAGCGACCCCGCCATGGCCGACAAGATGCTCGGTGTGCTCCAGGCCAACGGAGCGCGGCGGGCCATGGTCGTCTACGGCCACGACGGCCTCGACGAGCTGACGACGACGGGCGACTCCAGCGTCTTGGAGCTGACGGTCGACGACGGTGCTGTCGACGTGCGCGCCCGTGTCGTCGACCCGTCGGCTCTCGGGCTGGCCCGGTGCGATCGCGGATCACTGCGCGGCGGCGACGCGGCCGACAACGCGGCGGCGGTCAGGCGGGTCCTCGACGGCGAGAAGGGTCCACACCGCGACATCACCGTGCTCAACGCCGCCGCCGGCCTGGTCGTGGCCGGGCTGGCGGACGATCTCGAGATCGGCGTCGATCGGGCCGCTGCCGTCATCGACGACGGCCGGGCCGCCGCCGTGCTCTCCCGTCTGGCCGCGACGTCCACGGCCGCGGCCGGTCGATGATCCACGCGCGCTGAGCTGAGGGGTCCTCAGGCCGGACCGACATCCCACATGGCTTCGAGGTCGTGACGGCTGTAGGACTTGAAGGCCACCATGGTGCTGGTGCCCACGATGCCCTCGAGGGCGGCGATCCGACGGGTCACCACCTCGGCCAGGTCCTCGTGGCGCCGGACCCGGATGATCGCCACCAGGTCGGCGTCGTCGCTGGCCACCGAGTAGACCTCGGCGACGCCGTCGACCTCGGCCAGGGCCTCGGCCAGGTCGGCCACCTGGGCGAGCTCGGCCTCGATGAGAACGAAGGCGTGCACCACGCCAGGCGAGCGTACCGCCAGCTGCTCCCTGCCCTCGCCCGGCTAGGGTGGCTTGCCTTGACCACGACGCGTGCACCCTCTGATCTCGCGCCTTCTCCGGGCTCGGTGCCCGGCGACGGCGACAGCGCGCTCGCCGTCAAGGTCGAGGATCTCGAGAAGCGCTACGGCGAGATCCGGGCCGTGGACGGGGTGAGCTTCGAGGTGGCACAGGGCGAGACGTTCGGCTTCCTCGGGCCCAACGGGGCGGGAAAGTCCACGACGATCTCGATGCTCTGCACCCTCGCCCGGCCGACGGGCGGCCGTGCCGTGGTGGCCGGTTTCGACGTCGTCAAGCGACGGGCCGAGGTGCGTCGGCGCATCGGTCTGGTGTTCCAGGACACCACGCTGGACGACTATCTGACGGCGTCGGAGAACCTGTTGTTCCATGCCGAGCTGTACGGGGTGCAGCGGACGGGACTCGACCGCCGGCTGCAGCAGGTGATGGAGATGGTGGGCCTGTGGGACCGCCGAGGAGGGCTCGTCCGCACGTTCTCGGGGGGAATGAAGCGGCGGCTCGAGATCGCCCGGGGGCTGATGCACTCGCCGCGGGTCCTCTTTCTCGACGAGCCGACGGTGGGCCTCGATCCGCAGACCCGCAGCCACATCTGGAACTACATCAACCAGCTGCGGCGTCAGGAGGACATCACGATCTTCCTCACGACCCACTACATGGACGAGGCCGAGCACTGCGACCGCATCGCCATCATCGACGGCGGCCGCATCGTCGTGATCGACACTCCCGAGGCCCTGAAGGCCCGAATTGGCAAGGACCGCGTCGAGGTTCGTACCGATGACGACGAGGCAGCGATGCGGGGCCTGCTGCGCGAGTTCGGGTTGGAGGCCACGCTGAGCGAGGGGGCTGTCACCTTCCACGTGGCCGGCGGGGAAGAGTTCGTGCCCCGGCTCTTCGCCGAGCTGCGCGTTCCCATCCGTTCGGTACGGGTGTCTCGCCCCACCCTGGACGACGTGTTCATGGCGCACACCGGCCGGACGATCCGCGACGCCGAGGCATCGTCGGCAGAGCGGAACGCGGCGTCACCCTGGATGCGGGCGGCGCGCCGGCGATGACGACGACCGCGGCGCACGACGTCGCTGCCGTCCGTCTCGCCGGGGGCGCGGCGCGCGACGAGCTGCGGGCGGTGCGCATGGTCTGGCGCCGCGAGCTCATCCGCTTCGGGCGCAACCGACTCCGGATCCTGACCTCCCTCGCCCAGCCCGTGCTGTTCTTGTTCGTGCTCGGCACCGGGCTGTCGACGATCGTCCGCGGGGGACCGGTCACCTCCGGGTCCAACTTCCGGACCTTCATCTTCCCCGGCATCGTCGCCATGACCGTTCTCTTCTCGGCCATCTTCTCGGCGGTGTCGATCGTGTGGGACCGCGAGTTCGGCTTCCTTCGGGAGATGCTGGTGGCTCCCATCCGCCGATCGTCGCTGGTGCTCGGCAAGTGCGCCGGCGGTGCGACGGTCGCGACCCTGCAGGCCCTCATCATCCTCGTGCTCTCGCCGTTGGTGGGCATACCGTTCTCAGCCCCGCTGCTGATCATCCTGGTCGGCGAGATGGTGCTCATGGCGGTGGCCCTCACGGCCCTGGGCATGGTGCTGGCAGCCCGGATGCAGCAGGTGGAGTCGTTCCAGGTCGTGATGCAGTTCGTGGTACTGCCCATGTTCTTCCTGTCGGGGGCATTGTTCCCGCTCACCGGTCTGCCCCGATGGCTGACGGTGCTCACCCGCCTCGATCCGCTGAGCTACGCCGTGGATCCGATGCGGCGGGCGGTGTTCGCCCACACCACGTCGGCTGCCCACTTTGCCTCCATCAGCCCGGGCCTCAGCTGGTTCGGGTGGCGTCTCCCGGTGGGAGTCGAGCTCGGTGTGGTCGTCCTCATCGGCGCCGTGGCGCTGGGCATCGCCATCGTGCAGTTCAACCGCCCCGACTGATCCGATCTACCCCGGCTCCAGGGCGTCGCCGATGAGGCCGAGGGGCGGAGCGCCCAGCGCCAGCAGGGCGTCGTGGAAGCGCCGGTGGCGGTACCGTCGTCCCCACCGGGTCCGGGCCTCGTCGCGGAGGGCTCGTATCTCGAGCTTGCCCCAGGTGTAGCGGCCGTAGGTTGGATCGAAGGTCGATCGCTCGGCTTCGCTGCGGGCCGCCGGACCGCGGAGGAAGCCGTCCTCTTCGAAGCGGTGGACGGCATCGGCCATGGTCATGGCGCCGGTGTGGATGCCGATGGCGACGGCCAGCCGGGTGATGCGCACCAGGGCCTCCACGTGGACGCCGATGGCGAACCGCGGATCCTCGGAGCGGAAGCCCTCCTCGGTGCAGAGCTCCTCGGCGTAGTGGGCCCAGCCCTCGACGAAGGCCGAGGAGAACAGGATGCGGCGAACGTCGCTCCGGAGCCGGCGCAGCATGCGCCCGTGGGCGTAGTGGCCGGGGGTGACCTCGTGGACGGTGATGGCGGGCAGCGTCGTGCGGCTGAACACCGACAGCCACTCGGCCTGCTCCTCCTCGGGCCAGGTCGGGTCGGGTGGGTTGACGTAGAACCACGCCGGCGCCTCGGCCTCGAAGGGTGCGGTCCAGGACATCATCGCCATCGCCCACCGCCGGGACGGCGGCGCCGGTCCGACCCTGCACTCGCCCCCGGGATCGCCGAGAAGACCGCTGCCCACGACGAAGGCGGTGGCCTCGTCGATGAGCTCCCGGGCCTCGGCGTCGATGCCCTCGGGCCCGGGGTGGTCTGCGACCAGCTCGGCGACGAGCTCGGCCGGGGTGGAGCCCGGACGGAGGCGGGTGCACGCGTCCTCGAGCAGTCCGCGGACGCGGTCGCGCTCGGCGTCGGCCCGGATGGCCAGGCGCCCCAGGTCGACGGGGATGCCCTCGGCATCTCCCATGAGACGACCCAGGCCGTCGGCGCCGATGGCGACGTCGGGAGCACCCGTGGTGCCGATGGCGTCGAGGTGCTGCACGAGGCGCCCATGGGCCTGCTTGGCCGCGTCCACCACGGCAGAGGCGGCCTCCGAGTCCAGGCCGGCACCGAGCCCCCTCACGGGCCCCAGAAGCGCTCGGGCCACGGGCGCGGGGACGCGGTCGAGGGACTCGATGGCGCCGTCGACGGCGTCGGGCCAGGCCGCCAGGTGGCGCTGCCTGGCCGCCTGGCGCTCCCCCTCGGGCGCGTACTCACGGTCGTAGCCGGCCAGATCGAGGTTGGCGATGTGGACGAGCGGGTTGCGACGGTGCTCCTCGACGAGGCCGAGGGCGGTGCGCAGCCCCTCCTCGGTCGTGTGCAGGTGGGCCTCGTCGTGGGCGTCGGGCTCGGTCGGCCCCTGCCCCAGCCGGGCCAGGGCGGCGGTCACCCCGCTCGGAGAGAGGTCCTGCACCTGGCCGTCGTACTCGTGGAGCCCGGCGTACTCCCGGACCTCGGGCATGAGGAGATCGCACAGCGCCCGCAGTCGTGGGTTCACCCGGCCGACGGTACTCTGACCGCCGTGGACTCCTCCCGGTACCGCTGTGCCGCGTGCGGCAACCTCACCCGCTTCGACGTGGTGTCGACCCGCCGCACAACGGCGTTCCACCACTACAGCGTCGGTGGCGAGCTCACCGTGGAAGACGAGCAGCTGCTGTCGGAGGTCGTCGAGGAGGTGTCGTGCCGATGGTGCGGCACGGGGAGGGCCGTGGAGGTGCTGCGGGAAAGCGAGGTCTGACGCCCCGGCGGTCCCGTCGCCGGAGCCGCCCCCTCACCCGTTCACCACGTGACGAAGGCGCGGCACCAGGCCGACGTCGCCCAACATCCGGACGGCGCGGGCCTCCTGGGCGTCGATGACCACGGCGTCGTCGGGCGCTCTGTCCAGGATGAAGCTGACCACGCAGTCCTCGCACGTGGGGGTGTCGAGCATGGAACAGTCATGGCAGCTGATCGTGATCGGATTGCTCATGCCCGCATAGTGGCAGCCAGGTGTATCAGTGCGAGCATGGGGGAGTGGTCCGTCTGAAGCTGGCCGTGGACCCCGACCTCGGCCCCCTGGCCGCCGAGCTGTCGTCCCTGGCCAGGGGGGCCGGGTTGGACGCCGTGGGCATCACGGGGGCGGAGCCGTTCGGCTCCACCCGCCGGCACCTGGAGCAGCGCAAGGCCGCGGGGCTCCACGGCGGGATGCACTTCACCTACGGCGACCCCGCTCGGTCCACCGACCCAGATCGTGCCCTTCCTGGCGCCCGCGCCCTCGTCGTGGGGGCCCGCTCCTACCGGCGGGCGGCACCCGCGCCGCCTCGGGGCAACGGCGTCTACGGACAGGTTGCCCGCTACTCGTGGAGCGACCACTACGGACCGCTGCGCGATGGCCTGGGCGTCGTGGCCCGGCACCTGGAGGCCAACGGGTGGCAGGCGCGGGTCCTGGTCGACGACAACGCCATGGTCGACCGGGAGGCCGCTCACCGGGCCGGCCTGGGTTGGTACGGCAAGAACACGGCGCTCCTGTTGCCCGGGAAGGGATCGTGGTTCGTGCTCGGTTCGGTGGTCACCGACGCGCCGCTCCCGCCCACCACGGCGAGCGCCGCCGGCGGGTGCGGGAGCTGCGCTCGGTGCCTCCCTGCCTGCCCGACCGGGGCCCTGGTCGAGCCGGGCGTGCTCGACGCCCGGCGTTGCCTGGCCTGGCTGCTCCAGGCTCCCGGCACGTTCCCGATCGACCTCCGGCCGGCCCTCGGTGGACGCATCTACGGCTGTGACGACTGCCAGGAGGTGTGCCCCCCCAACCGCACCGAGGACCGACGCCATCCTCCCCCTCCCGCCGGGGACGAGGACGAGCCGTGGGTCGAGCTCGTCCGGCTCCTGGAGCGGACCGACGCCGAGCTGCTCGCCCACCTCGGGCGCTGGTACATCCCTCGACGCCAGCCCCGGTACCTGCGGCGCAACGCGCTCGTGGCGTTGGGCAACGTGGGCGACGGCGGCGACGGGCGGGTCGTCCGGGCGCTGGTGGACGGGCTGGCAGCTGGGGACCCGCTGCTGCGGGCCCACGCCGTGTGGGCAGCCGCCCGGCTGGGTCGCGGCGACCTCGTCGCCGGGCTCGCCGCCTCGGAGACCGACCCCGAGGTGCGTACGGAGCTGGCCGCCGCCGGGCTCACCGGGTGAGGCACCTGCTGGTCACCAACGACTTCCCGCCCAAGGTGGGAGGCATCCAGTCCTACCTGTGGGAACTGTGGCGGCGGCTCCCCCCCGACTCGTTCTCGGTCCTCACGATCGATCACCCCGACAGCGCCGTCTTCGACGCGTCACAGCCGTTCGGCATCGAGCGCCTGGCGACGCGGATGCTGCTCCCGTCGCCGGGCTTGGCGAGCCACGTCCGTCGTCGATGCCGCGAGACCGGCGCCCAGGCGGTCGTGCTGGACCCCGCCCTGCCAGTCGGTCTCATCGGTCCTTCGCTGGGCCTGCCCTACGCCCTCGTCCTCCACGGTGCCGAGGTCACCGTGCCCAGTCGGCTGCCGTGGGACCCGGAGGCCCAGGCCCAGCGGGCCGCCGGCGTGCACATGCCGCCCGTGACGATCGTCCCGCCGGGAGTCGACCGCGAGCGGTTCCGACCTCTCGACGGCGACGGGCGCGCCAGGGCCCGTGCTCGGCTGGACCTGCCGACCGAGGGCCGTCTGGTCGTCAGCGTGAGCCGCCTCGTCCCCCGAAAGGGCATGGACGTCCTCGTCGAGGCGTCGTCCCGCCTCGCTGTCGGCCGGCCCGATCTCACCGTCGCCATCGCGGGCGCCGGTCGGGACCGGAGCCGCCTCGCCCGCCTCGTCGCCGACCGCGCCGCTCCTGTCCGGCTGCTGGGTCGGGTCCCCGACGACGCTCTCGCCCAGCTCTACGCCTGCGCCGACGTGTTCGCCATGCTCTGCCGGGATCGTTGGTTCGGCCTCGAGCAGGAGGGCTTCGGGATCGTGTTCCTGGAGGCGGCGGCCTGCGCCGTGCCCCAGGTGGCTGGCGACAGCGGAGGAGCGGCTGAAGCCGTGGTCGACGGCGCCACCGGCCTCGTCGTCCACCGACCCCGCGACGCCGAGCAGGCCGTGGATTCGCTGGCGCGGCTCCTCGATGACGAGGGACTTCGTCACCGGCTGGGCCGAGCCGCCCGGGCGCGCGTGGAGACCAGCTTCGACTACGACACCCTGGCCGCCCGACTGGACGTGGCGCTCGGAAAGCTCGTCGACTGATGGTTGCTACGCTGCCCTACTCGTGCGACCGCTCGTGCTGCGATCCTGGTCCCCGGCCTCGTGCGGGGCACGGGAGTGACCGTGGCTGAGCTGGCCACCGAGCGGATGATCATGCGTGCGTCGCCGCAGCGCTGCTTCGAGGTGGTCGCCGACTTCGAGCGCTACCTCGAGTGGGCTGCCGACCTCAAGCAGGTCGAGGTGGTCGAGCGGGACACCGACGGGCGGCCGGCGGCGGTGGCGTTTCGGGCGGCCGCGTTCGGCAGATCGACCAGCTACACCCTCTCCTATGACTACACGGGAGCGCCGCGCGAGCTGACCTGGGTGCAGACCAAGGGTGATCTCACCTCTCGCCTGGACGGGGCCTACGTGTTCGAGCCGACCGTCGACGGTGACACCGAGGTCGTGTACCGCCTCGTGGTCGAGCTCAAGGTCCCGATCCCCGGCTTCGTGAAGCGCAGAGCCGAGGGCCGCATCATGCACACCGCCCTCAAGCACCTCAAGGCCAGGGTCGAGTCCCAGTAGTGCCGGTGTCTTCAGGGAGGGTGCTTCTCTTCACGGGCAAGGGCGGTGTCGGCAAGACGACGGTCGCGGCGGCGACGGCGCTGCGGTGCGCCGATGCCGGGGCGCGCACGCTCGTCCTCTCGACGGACCCCGCGCACTCGTTGTCCGACTCCTTCGAGCACTCCCTCGGCCCTCGGCCCACGCCGATCGCGAACAATCTGTCCGGTCAGCAGCTCGAGGCCACCGAGCGCTTCGCCGAGGTCTGGGCCGACGTCCAGGAGTGGCTGATGGCCGTGCTCGACTGGGCCGGGATGGACGCGCTGGAGGCGGAGGAGCTCTCCATCGTGCCGGGACTCGAGGAGATCTTCGCCCTGGCCGACATCAAGGACCACGCCAGCTCCGGGCTGTGGGACGTCATCGTGGTCGACTGTGGTCCGACGGCGGAGACGATCCGGCTGCTGTCGCTACCCGACATCCTCGAGTGGTACATGGCGCGCGTGTTCCCCGTCGAGCGCACCCTGACCCGGGTCGTACGCCCCTTCATGCGTCGGGTGACGTCCCTGCCGGTGGCGAGCGACGCGGTCTTCGATTCCGTCCGCCGGTTCTACGACCGTCTCGAAGGCGTGCGCAGCCTGTTGACCGACGCCGCGGTGACGAGCGTGCGCCTGGTCGTCAACCCCGAGAAGATGGTGATCGCCGAGGCCAGGCGTACGGCGACCTACCTGTCGTTGTTCGGCTACCAGGTCGACGCCGTGGTCGCCAACCGCCTGTTGCCGGAGGCCGTCTCCGATCCCTGGTTCACCGCCTGGAAGGAGACGCACGCCGCCCATCTCACCGCCATCGAGGCCGGGTTCGCCCCGCTGCCGGTGCTGCGGGCGGAGCTGGCTGCCGAGGAGCTCGTGGGCCTGGAGCGCCTGCGGGCGTTCGCCGAGGTCCTGCACGCCGACCTCGACCCCGCCGCGGTCCTCCACCGTGGGAGCACGATGAGGATCGAGCGCCGCGGACAGTCTCACGTGCTCGGTCTGCCGCTGCCGTTCGCCGATCGCGACGCCGTCGAGCTCGGTCGGCGCGACGGCGAGCTGCTGGTGCGGGTCGGTTCGCACCGACGGGCAGTGGTGCTCCCCGACTCGCTGCAGCGCAGGGAGGTCACGGGGGCGACGATGGTGGACGGTTGGCTGGAGATCGGCTTCGAGCCCGCGGCCGAGGGGGCGCAGGACGCCGAAGGGTTCTCAGGTCGGACGAACGGCGAGATCCGGGAGGGGGCGCTGTGAACGAGGAGCGGGCGCGTGAGGTGGTCGAGCACCTGCAGTCGGCCGCCCTGGAGCTGATCGCGGCCGCCCGGGCGGCGCTCGACGTGGCCGAGGATCTGGTGAAGGATCCACCCTCGGCACCCGGTGCGCTCGGCGGCATGCAGGAAGCGGCGCGGCGAGGAGCCCGACCCGATGCCCACCGCGTCCAGCGGATCGACGTGTCCTAGCTCGGGACCGTGGGAAGGCCGGCCCGAGGACCGACGTCACCCGGGCGACGGCCGGCCCCGGCGCGTAGCATCACAGCAGCCGAACCGGGAGGTCTCGTGGTTGCGCTGACCAAGGACACCATTCGCATCCTGGCGGCTTTCCAGAGCGCCGATGCGCCCGTCGTCTCGCTCTACCTCGACGTGGACGGGCGTCACCGCCCACGTCCGCAGGAGTACGAGCGCCAGCTCGACCGCATGGTCCGGGACGCCATGAGCTCGTTCGACGGCGGGCGCCCCGCGGCCAAGGACCTGGAGCGGATCGCAGCCCACGTACGCGGTGGGCTGGACCGCTCGAGGGTCCGGGGGCTGGCGCTGTTCTCCTGTGCGTCCGCGGGCCTGTGGGAAGCCCTGGAGCTGCCGATTCCCGTGTGCGATCAGCTGGTTGTCAACCGGAGTCCCCAGGTGGCTCAGCTGGAGCGATTGAGCGAGGAGCACCAGCGTTTCGCGGTCTTGCTCGCCGACCGTCAGCGGGCCCGGGTGCTCGTCATCGAGATGGGTGAGGTCGCCCACGGTGGCGCCCTGTTCGACGAACTGCCCCGACACGAGGACGACCGGGGCGAATGGGACAAAGACCACGTGCACGGCCACCAGGCGGTGGCTGCCCAGCACCACCTCCGCCGGGCCGGGCAGCTCGCCTTCTCGGTCTTCAAGCGGAGCGGCTTCGACCATCTGGTCCTGAGCGGGCCCGAGGAGGTGCTCGCCGAGCTGGAGCGCGAGCTGCATTCCTACCTGCGCGAGCGGGTAGTGGCCCGTCTCTCGATACCAACCACGGCCGGCGACGACGAGGTGCGCCAGGCCGTGCTGCGAGTGGAGGAGCAGGTCGAGCGCGACCGTGAAGCCGCTCTGGTGAGGTCACTGCGCGAGCGCCTCGGCTCGGGGTCCGCCGTGGCCGGGCTCGGACCGGTGCTCGGGGCGCTGCTCGAGCGGAGGGTGGAGGCCCTGCTCGTGTCGGCCGGTTTCCAGACCGCCGGCTGGCGGTGCCCGCGCTGCGCCGCCCTGGCCGATCGGGGCCGCGTCTGTCCGGTGTGCTCGGCGCCGATGGACCTCGTCGACGACGTGGTGGAGGAGGCCGTCGGCGACGCCGTCCTGCGCTCGTGTCAGGTCGTCACGTGCGTGGACAGCGCCGACCTGGACGTCGTGGGCCGGATCGGAGCGCTGCTGCGTTACTGAGCCGGTACCAGCCTGGCAGATCCGGCTCATCCCGACGCCGTTGGCGGTACCGTTTCTCCATGGAGTTTCGCCGCATCAAAGGTCTGCCGCCGTACGTCTTCAGCCAGATCGACAGTCTCAAGAAGGACGCCCGTCACGCTGGCGAAGACGTCATCGACCTCGGCTTCGGCAATCCGGACATCCCGTCGCCCGATGTCGCCGTCGAGAAGCTGGCCGAGGCGGTCCACAATCCACGCAACCACCGCTATTCGGCCAGTCGCGGGATCCCCAAGCTCCGACTCGCCATCTCGAACCTGTACCTGCGGCGCTTCGGCGTCGAGGTCGACCCGGAGACCGAGGTGGTCACCACCATCGGGGCCAAGGAGGGCCTGTCCCACCTCATGTGGGTTCTCATCGGCCCGGGCGACACGGCCCTGGTGCCGTCGCCGTCCTACCCGATCCACATCTATGCGCCGCTCTTCACCGGCGCCGACGTCCGCCAGGTGCGAATGGGCCCCGAGGAGGACTTCTTCGACAACGTGATGGAGGTGTGGGAGTCGACCTGGCCGAAGCCCCGGGTCATCGTCCTGTCGTTCCCGCACAACCCGACGACGGCATGCGTCGACCTCGGTTGGATGCAGCGCGTCGTCGACTTCGCCCGCGAGCATGAGGTCATCCTCGTCCACGACTTCGCCTACTCCGAGACGTACTACGACGGGTGCGTGCCTCCGTCGATCCTCCAGGTGCCGGGGGCGAAGGACGTGTCGGTCGAGCTCTACACGCTGACGAAGTCCTTCTCGATGGCGGGATGGAGAGTCGCCTTCATGGTGGGGAACCCGAGCATCGTGGCGGCCCTCACCAAGCTCAAGAGCTACCTGGACTACGGGACCTTCCAGCCCATCCAGATCGCGGCCATCGTCGCCATGAACGAGGCGTCGGCCTACCCCAAGGTCGTCAACGAGATCTATCTGGGGCGGCGAGACGCGCTGTGCGACGGGCTCTCGCGCATCGGCTGGGACGTGGCCAAGCCCAAGGGCACGATGTTCGTGTGGGCACCGATCCCGGAGCCGTACCGCGAGATGGGCTCGCTCGAGTTCTCCAAGTTCCTCGTCTCGGAGGCGAAGGTGGCCACCTCACCGGGTGTCGGCTTCGGGCCCGGCGGAGACGAGCACGTCAGGTTCGCGCTCATCGAGAACGAGAAGCGGATCGGTCAGGGCGTTCGCAGCCTGCGCAAGGTCCTCACCAAGCTGTAGCGCGCCGTCAGCGGTAGGCGGCGGGAACCTTCTCCGGCGGCCCGCACAGGCCGTCGAGGCAGAAGGCGACGGCGGCGTCGGCCACGTCGTCGGGAGCGTCACCGCGCTCGAAGATCATCACCCGGGCCAGGTGGTTGGTGACGCCGAGCATGGCGTGCGTGAGCACCATCGGGTCGGTATCGCGAATGCGTCCCGCTCCGATGCCCTCCTTGATGTGCCGCACGGCATCGGCGACGGCCACGTCCTCGCCGCGACGCAGCATGCCTCTGAACCGATCCTCGGTCACCGCGAACTGAAAGAGGGTGAACAGGTGACGATGGTCGCCCAGCCACCGCATCGACGTCCGGATACCGAGCTCGATGCGCCGGAGCGGATCGGGCTCGTCGGCGATGGCCTGCTCCTGGCACCGGCGCAGCTCCTGCTGGGCCTCGCGGAGGATCTCGCCGAAGAGCTCCTCTTTCGACGAGAAGTACCAGTAGAAGACGCCCTTGCCCACACCCAGCCCGGCGACGATCTCGGCGACCGAGGTAGGGTGGTAACCGTTCTCGGCGAAACGGCGGGCGGCGTACTCCACGAGCTGACGACGCCGCTCCCGACCCCGCTGGGTGAGACGACGGTTCATCGGCTCCGGACCCTAGGCACCCTTGACCGTCTGGTCAAGGAACCGCTCCCGGGGCCCGCGCAGCGGCGCGTCGACGGCGGACGATGGTGACGGCAAGATTGGAGCCATGATGCTGTACTGGCTGCTGAAGGGGATCCTGACTCCGGTACTGCGCTTCTTCTACCGGGTGAGGGTCGAAGGACTGGAGCACCTGCCGCGCTCGGGGTCCGCCATCCTGGCCAGCAACCACCTGTCGTTCTCCGATTCCATCTTCCTGCCCCTGGTGCTGCGGCGCCGGGTGACGTTCGTGGCCAAGGCCGAGTATTTCGACGATCCCAAGACGGCGTGGTTCTTCCGGGCGCTCGGCCAGATCCCGGTCAAGCGGGAAGGGGGCTCCGCGGCCCAGGGCGCCATCGACGCTGCCCGCGAGGTGCTCGACCGTGGCGAGCTGTTCGGCATCTACCCCGAGGGGACGCGCTCGCCTGACGGGCGCCTCCACCGGGGCCACACCGGCGTGGCCCGGCTCGCCCTCCACTGCCGCACCCCGGTGCTGGCCGTGGCCATGGGCGGCACGGCCGAGCTCCAGCCCATCGGCCAGGTGCGGCCCCGGGTCTTCATGCCCGTCACCCTCCGGTTCTCGGCACCCATGACCTTCGAGCGCTATTACGACCGAGCCGACGACCCGAGAGTGCTCCGCCAGATCACCGACGAGATCATGTTCGAGCTCCGCCAGCTGTCGGGCCAGGAGTACGTGGACACCTACGCCGCCCGGAAGGCGGTCGTGGGGGCCGCGGCGGAGACCCGCGTCCGGTCGACGCCACCCCCCGAACCGATCGCAGCCGCCGGGTGACACGGGCCGGCTCCTAACGTCAGCTTCTCGGTTCCGAAACGCGACAGCAACGTTGGCTGCGTAGGCTCGCCGGCATGCCGACCTACCTGGTGAGGGTTTGGGTACCGGACCGCCCCGGAGCGCTGGGCGCGGTCGCCAGCCGTATCGGCGCCGTCGGGGGAGACCTGGTCGGTGTCGAGATCCTGGAGCGCGGTGGCGGCCGCGCCATCGACGAGGTGCTCGTGGACCTTCCGGACGCCGAGCGGGTGTCCCTGATGGTGTCCGAGGTCGGGGAGGTCGACGGTGTCGACATCGAAGACGTGAGGCCGTCGTTGCGCGGCGCGCCGGACGCCGGTCTGGAGGCGCTCGGGACCGCGGCCGCGCTCGTCGAGCAGACGGCCGTCGACGGCCTGCTCGCCGACCTGGCCCAGCACGGTCAGCGCGTCTTCGACGCCGACTGGGCGGCCGTGATCGATCTCGAGGGACCGGTGCCGCTGGCCAGCGTGGGCGTGACGCCACCCGGGCCCTGGCTGGGCGCGTTCGTGGCCGGAAGCCGATCGTCGGTCAGAGTCGCGGCCGGCGAGTGCGGGCCCGACGACGTGGCGTGGGCCTCGATGGACCGAGCGGACCTGGCCCTGGTGCTGGGGCGCAGGGGTCGACCCTTCCGCTCCCGGGAGCGGGCGCAGCTGGCCGTGCTGGCGAGCATCGCCGACCATCGGTGGGCCGAGCTGGTCACCAGGGTCCCGCGGCAGGCCCATCCGAGCATCTGCTGAGCAGCGTCTCGACGAATAGTGGGCGCGGCGGCTGCTGGCGCGGCGGCCACTTTCGCCCCGACGTCGGTCAGGAGGGAGCCCAGGCCCGGGCCCGCTCGAGGGCGCGGCGCCAGCCCTCGTGGCGCACGTCGGCTCCGGCCTTCGAGGCACGCGGGACCAGCTCGGCGTCGGGCGTCCACAGTGCCGCGAGCTCGTCGAGCGATCCCCAGACGCCCTCGGCCAGCCCGGCCAGGAGGCCGGCCCCCACGGCCGTCGTCTCGACCACCCGAGGGCGGATGACGGGGACCTGGAGCTGGTCGGCCTGGACCTGGAGGAGGAGGTCCATCACCGACGCGCCGCCGTCCACGCGCAGATCGGGCAGGGCGTGGCCCGATGATGCCGTCATGGCCTCGACCACGTCTCTGGTCTGGAACGCCATCGCCTCGACGATGGCGCGGGCCACGTGGGCCCGCCCCACGCCGCGGGTGAGCCCGACGACGGCGCCGCGGGCGTAGGGGTCCCACCAGGGGCTGCCGAGGCCGGTGAAGGCGGGCACCACGTACACGCCCTCGCTGCTCTCGACGCTGGCGGCCAGGGGCCCCACCTCGGCCGCCTCGGCGATGAGCCCGAGCCCGTCGCGCAGCCACTGGACCGCTGCGCCGGTGGCGAAGATGGCCCCTTCCAGGGCGTAGGCCACGTCCGGTCCGGGGTGCCCGAGGCCGGCGTCGAGCTCCCAGGCCACACTGGTGAGCAGACCCTCCACCGGTGGCGGAGGCGCGTCACCGACGTTCATGAGGACGAAGCTGCCCGTGCCGTAGGTGTTCTTGGTCATGCCCGTGCGCACACACGCCTGGCCGAACAGCGCAGCCGCCTGGTCGCCCGCGATCCCACTCACGGGCACGCCGGGCGGGAGACCGTCGACGGCGCCGGCGGCGGTGGACCCGAAGCGGCCCGCAGAGGGACGGACCTCGGCCAGGGCGGAGGTCGGAATGTCGAAGAGCTCGCAGAGCTCGTCGGACCAGCGCCGCTCGCCGATGTCGTACAGGAGGGTGCGGCTGGCGTTGGACGCGTCCGTGGCGTGGAGGCCGCCTCGCGCTCCGCCGGTGAGGTTCCAGAGCACCCAGGAGTCGACGGTTCCGAGGGTGAGCCGGGCGCTCCGCTCGACGCCACCCTCGTCGAGGAGCCACTCGAACTTGGTGGCGGAGAAGTAGGGGTCGAGCACCAGACCCGTGCGCTCCCGCACCATTGGCAGGTAACCGGCGTCGTTCAGTGCGTCGCACCGTGCTGCGGTACGGCGGTCCTGCCAGACGAGCGCCCGGTGCAGCGGCCGGCCGCTGCTGCGATCCCACGCCACGGCCGTCTCGCGCTGGTTGGTCATGCCGATGGCCGCCACCGCCTGGCCACGGCGGGCGAGCTCGGCACCGACGGTTCCCAGGACGTGCTGGACACCGCGCCAGATCTCGTCGGCGTCGTGCTCGACCCATCCGGGCCGCGGATAGTGCTGGGTCAGCTCCCGGTAGGACGAGAGGAGCGGGGAGCCGGTGTCGTCCACGGCGAGGGCCCGCACGCCGGTCGTACCGGCGTCGACCGCGATCACGACCGCCATGGCCTCAGTCGAGGTGGCGGAGCATCGACTGCATCTTCGTCGTCATGGCGTCGTCGTGACCCGGGCGGTAGTCGATCTTCACGACCAGGCTGACCCTCGGGGCGCGGTCGGCGACCCGCTCGACGGAGGCTTTGATGACCGCCATCACCTCGTCCCAGTCACCCTCGACGTTGGTGAACATGGCGTTGGTCTCGGAGGGGAGCCCGCTGTCTCGCACGACCTTGACCGCCTCGGCCACCAGCTCGCCGACCGAGTCCCCGACGCCGAGCGGGGTCAGCGAGAAGGCGGCGATCATCGTGGACCTCCCGGGCAGGCAATCGGGGCTGGCTGGTGGGCGGATCTTAAAAGAACGTGACCGCCCACGGAGGGGGGTCCCACGCCAGGGCCCGATGGGCGTGGGCCGCCGCTCCGGGCGCTCGCTCGGTGATGCGCCCGGCGCGCACGAGCGGCCCGACGCCGACGCCGCCGAGAAAGGTCGCGGCCAGGTCCGCGGTGTCGAGGCTCAGGTGGGGTTGCTTCGTGGTCCGGGTGCACCGGGCGCCGTCGGGGCCGCCCTCGACCAGCCAGCGACCCTCGTTCCACGGGCAGAAGGCGTCCGAGACCTCCAGCACCATCTGCACGTCGGCCGGGTAGCGGCGCCCGGAGAGCGCCAGCTCGATGTCCACCAGGCGCACCCAGAGGGCGTCGGTCACCCGGCGACGCAGGGCCTGCGTGTCGGCCAGCATCCACGCGAGGGGCTCGTCGGAAGGGCGAAAGCCGGCCCTGACCGTCCGCACCAGATCGGTGTCGAGCAGGAACCGCCAGATGGTGCCCTCGGCCTCGGGGGTGACGGCGAGCGCCTCGGCGACGGAGAGCTCGTGCTCGGGGCCGCCGACGCCCCATCCGGGCGACACCTGGTACGAGGCGTACGCCTCGACGCCAGACGGACCATCGACCAGGGCATGACTGAGGTCGCCGCGCCGGCGCAGGCGGTAGTCGACCCAGGCGGGCGAGCGGTCGACCATCCCGGGCCTCGTCCGCCACAGCCGCTCGTGCACCTCGGTCATGGCGGTGCGGATCTCGCCGTCGTCAGCGAGACGCACGGGGAGGTGCACGGGGATGCCGGGGACGAAGTCCGCGGTCGCCCGGGTCGCCTCCCAGCCCAGGCCGAGGACGGCCAGACCGTAGCCGAAGCGGCGGTAGATGCGGCTCTCGGAGGCCCAGAGGCAGGCCAGGGGCTCGCCTCGGCCCCGGACGTCGTCGAGCTGCCGGCGCATCAGCCCGGTCAGCAGTCCCCGGCGGCGGTGGGTGGGCACCACCCCGACCCCGCGCACACCGGCCGCACCCAGGTGGCCGCCCGGCACCGACAGGCGGAACGTGGATGCTCCCGCCGTGGCCACGACGGTGGCGCCCTCCCAGGCGGCCAGGGTCCGGTCGGGCTCGACGGTGTCGAGACCAGCCTCGAAGCGCTCCTTGTCGAACGGCTGGCTGAAGGCGAGGCTGGCCGCTCGCGAGCAGGCCTCGACCTCAGGCGGCTCGATGGTCCGGATGACGACGTCCACGCCACGACGTTCTACCGGGTCAGCGTGGCGGGGCTCGCCCGGGGCCGTCGGTCGCCCTCCGCGGGGGCGTCGTATGGCATTGTCTCTTGACAGCCGTGAAGTTACGGTGCTGTAATTAGACGCTAGATATTGTGCTGCCGGACACTGGTAGCCACAACCTGTTGTGGTCGGAGAGGGCTCTGGCTTGGGGGTGGCTGAGGGGGGCCCGGTGGGCACCGGTCAGACCGCATCCCTCCGAAGGAGGCTCTTTCCATGGCCATCGCTCCCCAGCGCTTGGGCATCGGCATTCGTCGCCACTTCACCACCGAGGGGGTGCACCCCTACGACGAGCTGCCCTGGGAGCGGCGCGACGCCCGCATCACCAACTTCCAGGACGGGTCGATCGCCTTCGAGCAGCTCGGGGTCGAGGTGCCGTCCACGTGGAGCGTGAACGCGACCAACATCCTGGCCCAGAAGTATTTTCGGGGGACCCTGGGCAGCGCCGAGCGGGAGTGGTCGCTGCGCCAGGTGGCAGACCGCGTGGTCGACACGATCACCCAGTGGGGCGCCAAGGACGGCTACTTCCTCGATCGGACCGAGGCGGAGGCCTTCCGGGACGAGCTCAAGCACCTCGTCGTGCACCAGAAGGCCGCCTTCAACTCCCCGGTCTGGTTCAACATCGGCGTGCGGGGCGTGCCGGCACAGGCGAGCGCGTGTTTCATCCTCGCCGTCGAGGACCGGATGGACTCCATCCTCAACTGGTACGTCGAGGAGGGAACCATCTTCAAGGGTGGTTCTGGCTCCGGCATCAACTTGTCGAACCTGCGGTCGTCCTACGAGGGTCTGAAGGGCGGGGGTACGGCATCGGGGCCGGTGAGCTTCATGCGTGGCGCCGATGCGTCGGCGGGGACGATCAAGAGCGGGGGCAAGACCCGTCGGGCAGCGAAGATGGTCATTCTCAACGCCGACCACCCCGACATCGAGGACTTCATCTGGTGCAAGGCCACCGAGGAGCGCAAGGCTCGCGCCCTGCGCGATGCCGGCTTCGACATGGACCTCGATGGCCTCGACAGCCACTCCCTCCAGTACCAGAACGCCAACAACTCGGTCCGGGTGACCGACGAGTTCATGCAGGCGGTCCTCGACGACGCCGATTGGGAACTGCAGGCGGTCACGACCGGAGAGCCGGTCCGTACGGTCAAGGCCCGAGAGCTGTTCCGCCAGATAGCCACCGCCGCATGGGAGTGCGCGGATCCCGGCATGCAGTTCGACACCACCATCAACCGCTGGCACACCGCACCCAACACGGGGCGCATCAACGGGTCGAATCCCTGCTCGGAATACATGCATCTCGACAACTCGGCGTGCAACCTGGCCAGTCTCAATCTGCTCAAGTTCCTCGACGACGACGGGGAGTTCGACGTCGAGGGTTTCAAGGCTGCGACGGAGGTGCTCTTCACCGCCCAGGAGATTCTGGTCGGGAACGCCGACTATCCCACCGAGAAGATCGCCGAGACGTCGCGTCGGTTCCGCCAGCTCGGGATCGGCTATGCGAACCTCGGCGCCTTGTTGATGGCGCAGGGGTTGCCGTACGACTCCAACGAGGGGCGAGCGTGGGCGGGGACGATCACGGCCCTCCTGACCGGGCATTCCTACGCCACCTCGGCCCGCACCGCGGCCCGCATGGGCCCGTTTGCGGGCTACCACAACAACAGGGACGCCATGCTCGGTGTGCTGCGGATGCATCGTGAGGAGGTGGCCAAGATCGACGAGGAGCTCGTCCCACCGAACCTGCTGGCTGGCGCCCAGACCGCATGGGACTCCGCTGTCGAGCTCGGCGAGGAGTTCGGCGTCCGCAACTCACAGTCCAGCGTTATCGCCCCTACGGGGACCATCGCCTTGCTCCTCGATTGTGATACCACCGGTGTCGAGCCGGACCTCAGCTTGGTGAAGACCAAGAAGCTGGTGGGCGGGGGGACGATGTCGATCGTCAACCAGACCGTGCCTCGGGCACTGACACGATTCGGCTACGAGATCCAGCAGGTTGCCGACATCGTGGCCTACATCGACGAGCACAAGTCGATCGTCGGTGCACCACATCTCAACCCGTCGCACCTCCCGGTGTTCGCCTGCTCGATGGGAGACAACACCATCCATTACACGGGCCACGTGCGCATGATGGCGGCCGTCCAGCCGTTTATATCGGGCGCAATCTCGAAGACGGTCAATCTGCCCGAGGAGGCGACGGTCGAGGAGGTCGAGCAGCTCCACATCGATGCCTGGAACCTCGGGATCAAGGCCATCGCCATCTACCGCGACAACTGCAAGGTGGCGCAGCCCCTGGCCACCACCAAGCGTGCCGCCACCAGCCTGTCGCCGGCCGAGGCTCACGACCAGGAGCTCGCCGTGAAGGTCAGCGAGCTGGAGCAGGCCCTCCAGAACCAGACCACCGTGGTCGTCAAGCAGCCCATCCGGGAGCGGCTGCCGCGCAAGCGTCGCTCGAGCACCTTCGCCTTCCGGGTGGCGGACTGCGAGGGCTACGTGACCGTCGGCGAGTACGAGGACGGCCGGCCGGGCGAGGTGTTCATGAAGGTCTCCAAGCAGGGGTCGACGCTCGCCGGGATCATGGACGCCTTCTCGATCGCCGTCAGCCTCGGCCTGCAGCACGGGGTGCCGCTGGCGACGTTCGTGCGCAAGTACACCAACATGCGTTTCGAGCCCGCCGGCATGACCGACGACGCCGAGCTGCGCATCGCCACCAGCCTCGCCGACTACATCTTCCGCCGGCTGGCGGTGGAGTACCTCACCTACGAGGAACGGGTCGACATGGGGATCCTCACCATCGGGGAGCGCTCCCAGCCGACGCTCCCCGGCGTGGAGGAGGCGTCGACCGCCCAGGAGTCGTCGGTCGATCTCGGGGACGCTCCGTACTGCTACCAGTGCGGGAACGCCATGCAGCGGGCCGGCTCCTGCTACGTCTGCCCCAGCTGCGGGACCACCAGCGGCTGCTCGTAGAGGGGACGAGATCCCCTAGCCTCCGCACGTGCGGTCACTGGGCGTCGACGTCGGCCAGTACCACCACGACGCCGTCCTGCTGGATGGTCGCGTCGTTGCTCGTGCGCCGGTGCGCTTCTCGGAGGCGAGCCATCTCGCAGACCTCATCGAGGCGTGGTGCCCCGACGTGGTCGCCATCGACTCTCCGCCGTGCTTCGCTCCCACCGGCGCCTCCCGGCTGGCCGAGCGCGCACTGCACCAACGAGGCATCCGCATCTTCCCCTGCCCCTGCGCGGAACGGGCCGAGGGCAACTCCTTCTTCGACTGGATGCGGTCGGGGTTCGACCTGTTCGCGGCGGCAGCGGAGGCGGGGTTCGCCGTCGGAGCCGATGCATCAGCGGTGCAGGGCCGGGCGGTGGAGGTGTACCCGCACGGCTCGGCGGTCGTCCTGCGCGGCGCCAGACCGGCGGCAGGGTCGCTGCGGTCGGCTCGGGGCAAACGGGCCTGGCGAGCCCGGGTCCTCGTCGACAACGGCGTGCACGTGAGCGCGGCGTGCACGGTCCACCAGGTGGACGCGGCGCTGGCGGCGCTGACGGGCGTGCGCGCCCTCGAGGGTGCCGCCAGCGGCGTGGGCCGCCCCGACGAGGGTGTGATCGTGGTCCCCGCGCCCGCGCTCCTCGACCACTACGAGGCCGAGTCGACGTCCCCTGACCTGGCTGAGGCCATCGTCCAAGCGAGCG
>VAWP01000054.1:21639-63786 GCA_005888295.1 Actinomycetota bacterium | reverse complement strand
CTACGCATGGCAGCTGGCCGGAGAGCAGGGACTGCAGGAGGAGCTGCGTCCGAACTTCGAGCGGGCCGCGTCCCATGAGGAGGTCATGCGCCAGATGACCTCCGATTTCCGGGATCCCCTCATCTGGCTGCTGCTGATCTGGTTCACCGGTATCGCGGGGATCATCGGCTTCATCCTGCTCGACGGCGACCTGGTCAAGCACGACACGGCAGAAGGTGGCGTGGAGTCGGAGCTGGCCACCATCTACACCCGCCTCGGGCGGCCCGTTCCACAGCCCGACCCCGCCCGCATCAAGGGCAAGCACAACTACGTGGCTCGTGTCATCGTCTCGATCGTCACCTTCGGGATCTACACGATCTGGTGGTGGTACAACATGTTGAACGAGCCCAACGAGCACTTCGAGACGAACTGGGCCTGGGAGGACGCGCTGGCTCAGGCGGCCCAGCAGTAGGGGCGTCTCGGACGGGAGTCCTCGGCGTCGACGGCCGCCACAGCAGCGCCCACTACGCTCGATCGCCATGACGGCTCCGCAACCTCCGGGCGGCTCATCATGGGGAATCGGACCAGTGGGGCCGCCGTCCATCCAACCAGTCGACCGGCTACGTCAGGCATACCAGCGTCGCCACGAGAGCGACTACATCTTCAGCTTCTGGACGGCGCTGGGCTGGTCGGTGCTGACCCTGGGAGTCTTCTACTTCTACGTCTTCTACCAGTTGATGCGGCGCATGCGCGAGCACAACCTCCGCCGGCTGGAGTTGCTCGGCGCGGCAAGAGACTTCGCATGGGAGGTGGCGGGCGGCCGAGGCCTCCAGGACGAGCTCCGTCCCCACTTCGAGCGCGCCGCCACCCATCTCGACGGGCTGCAGCGAATGACCAGGGACTTCCGAGATCCAACCATCTGGCTTCTGCTGTCGATCGTGGGCGGGAGACTGGGGTTCGTCGAGATCATCGCCTACGTCTTCCTCGACGGTGACCTCGTCAGGCACGACATCGCCGAGGGAGGTGCGGAGTCCGAGGTCGCCACCATCTTCTCCCGGCTGGGCCAGCCCGTTCCCCAGCCGGACCCCGCGCGGATCAAGGGCAAGCACAACTACATCGCTCGCGTCATCGTCTCCATCGTCACCGTGGGGATCTACGCGTTCTGGTGGACGTACAACATGATGAACGAGCCGAACCGCCATTTCGAGGTCAACTGGGCCTGGGAGGACTCGCTGGCCCAGGCAGCCCAGGCCTTGCAGCAGTAACAGGCGGAAGGCTCGAGCTGGCGGAGATAGCGCTGGTACCATTTTTGGCTGATTCCACGGCGGAGGAGATTTCGATGAGTGATGACCCGTCGGCTGGTTCCCCTGGCTCGGATTGGACGGATCAAGGTCTGCAGTCCAGCGGTGACACGGGTGACAGCGGGGCGGCCACCTGGCAGGCGTCGCGTCAGCAGGCGACGCCCCCGCCGGCAGGGGGCTTCGGAGTCCCGACGGCGCCGCCGCTGGAGCGGCTGCGTATGGCCTACCAGCGACGCCACGACACCGATTACATCGCCAATTTCTGGTCTGCGCTCGGCTGGGGGATCCTGACGCTCGGGATCTTCTATCTCTACATGTACTACCAACTCCTTCGGCGTATGCGGGACCACAACTCCCGGCGTCTGGACGTGCTCGACGCAGCCAATGCCTACGCCTGGGACGTGGCGGGTCAGCGAGGTCTCCAGGCCGAGCTGCGGCCGAACTTCGAGCGGGCCAGCGCCGGTCTCGAGAGCCTGCGTCGGGTGGGGACCCAGATGCGTGAACCAGCCATCTGGCTGGTGATCCTCATCGCTGCCTCCTGGCTCACCTACATCGGTGGCCTCGTGGTGTACTTCATCGTCTACTGCGGCCTGGACGCGAGCCTCATCAAGCACGACAGCGCCGAGGGCGGGATCGAGGACGAGCTGTCCATCATCTACGCACGCCTCGGCCAGCCGGTGCCCCAACCCGACCCCACACGGGTCAAGGGCCCGCACAACTACGCGGGCAGGATCGTCGCCTCCATCTTCAGCCTCGGCTTCTACAACCTGTGGTGGACCTACAACCTGATGAAGGAGCCCAACCAGCACTTCGAGATCAACTGGGCCTGGGAGGACTCGCTGGCGCGGGCGGCGCAGGCGCTGCACCAGTAGTCGCGAAAAGGCCGGCTCCACCACGTCGGGCAGAGCCGGCCTCTCTACGGATATTTCGACGACTGCGACGATCAGGCGGGAGCCTCGGCCCCCTTGCTGACCCAGTAGTCGTTGAGCGCCCGCTGCATCTTGATGTACCAGATCAGGCTGCCCACGAGCGGGAGCAGGAACCACAGCCCTTGAATGGTGCGGACGGGCGACTCCACCCCGTCGCGCTGGTACAGCTTGGTCTCGATCTCGTTGGCGAGCAGGAAATACGTCACCGGGCTGATGAAGAAAAAGATCACCGTCCCGAGACCCCCACCGACGCCTTCCCCGGTGTAGAGCTTGATGTCCTCGTGCTGGCGGTACACCCACACGTACGCCCAGATACCGATCGTGACGATCGTCAGCAGGATCTGCCTGCCCGGCGAGGTCGTCCTTCCCACGACGCCGGTCGCTTGGGCGACGCCCTGCTGCTGCCAGGGCTGTGCTGCCGCAGCCCCCTGAGACGGGTCAGCCATTCTTGTCCTCTCCTCCCCTTGGCCCCATCGGCCTCGGACACAGTGTAGCGACCGGGTACCGATCGGGACGGGTTGACCGGTATCCCCCGGTCTCGGTGCCCGCTGAAGGGGACGAGGGCGGACGGGGCCCGGTGTCAGCCCTTGGCCAGCGCCGTGACCAGGGCCAGCGTCTGGCGTATCTCGTCCGACGTGCCGAAGGGCGCGGCGCTGAAGTCGGTCGCCCCCGCCTCGGCGACGGCGCCGATCTGGTTGGCGACGGATTGCTCGTCGCCGACGATGGCGACCTGGGCCGGTCCCTCTGCGCCCTCTCGGTCGAGCATGGCCCGGTACGAGGGGAGCTGGCCGTAGATGGCGAACGTCCGGCTGGCGGCCTCCCTCGCCCGATCGGGGTCCGTCGTGACCGCGACCGGCAGGCCGACGGCGACCCGTGGAGCGGGCCGGCCGGCGTCCGTGGCCGCTTTGGCGATCGAGGGAACGATGTGCGAGGCGAGGGTGGCGGGGCCCGTCATCCAGGTCACGGTGCCGTCGGCCAGCTCACCGGCGAGCCTGAGCATGGTGGGTCCGAGCGCGGCCACCAGGACCGGCGGTGCGTCGACCTTGACGTCCAACGGCGCCATCGTCGTGGCGCTGAGCGTCTCGCCCTTGAACGTCACCGCTTCACCGTGTAGCAGCGGCATCAGCGCGGACAGGTACTCGCGCATGTGGCGAGCCGGCCGGTCGAACGAGTACCCGAACATTCCCTCGATGACGACCTGGTGCGACAGCCCGATGCCGAGGACCAGCCGTCGACCGGTGGCGGCCTGGGTCGTGAGCGCCTGGGCCGCCAGCATGACCGGATGGCGCGGGTACGTGGGGACGACCGCGGTGCCCAGCTCGATGTCGGGCACCTCCCGCCCCACCACGGCGAGCAGCGTGAGGGCGTCGTAGCCGAATATCTGCGAGCACCAGGCCGTGGCGATGCCCTGCTCGGCCAGCTTCGAGACCTGGTCCACGACCCCGTCGATCGGCTTCGAGACGTCGATGATCACACCGTGGCGCATGGCCCGAACCTTAGGCGCTCGGTTGGGGGGCCCACTGCGCCCCACCCGAATCCGCACCGGCGTCACACCCCATCGCCATACTGGCCGCGTGGAAGCGATCGACGGGCGGATCGTCCTCAGCCCCTCCGACCTGAGTGCCTACCTGGCCTGCCCCCATCTGACCCGTCTCGAGCTGGCAGCCGCCACGGGCGAGATCGAGCGACCGGCGCGGGAGGATCCCGAGCTGGACGTCCTCGTCCGACGGGGCGAGGAGCACGAGCACCGGCACGTCCAACGGCTGCGGGCCGAGGGCAGGGCCGTCGTCGAGATCGACCTGAGCGGTCGTGGGGTGGAGGGTCTCCACGCTGCGGCGCAGGCGACGACCGCCGCCATGCGGGACGGCGCTGAGGTGATCTACCAGGCCACGTTCTTCGACGGACGCTGGCGGGGCCACGCCGACTTCCTCTGTCGGGTGGAACAGCCGAGCCGCCTCGGGCCCTGGAGCTACGAGGTCACCGACACCAAGCTGGCCCGCCGGGTGAAGGCCGCGGCCATCCTGCAGCTGTGCTCGTACTCCGAGCAGGTGGCGCGGGTGCAGGGCGCGGTGCCCGAGCGCATCCACGTGCTCGGTGGCGACCAGATCTCACGGGCCCACCGTCTGGGCGACTACGCCGCCTACTACCGGGCGGTGAAGGCCAGCTTCGAAGGGGCTGTCGACGGGCCCTCGGTGGAGACGTACCCCGAGCCCGTCCAGCACTGCGGCATCTGCCGGTGGTCCGAGACCTGCGAAGGTCGTCGCCGCCGGGACGACCACCTCTCGCTGGTGGCCGGGATGCGGCGCAGCCAGGCTCGCCGCCTGGTGGCGGCCGGGATGCCGACGCTCACCGACCTGGCCTCGTCCTCGTCACGAGCGGAGGTACCAGGAGTCGGACCCCGCCCCCTCGACCGCCTGCGGCGCCAGGCCCGTCTCCAGGTCGAGCAGCGGACGACGGGTGACGTCCGCTACGAGCTCATCGAGCCGGTGGAGGCCGGCCTGGGTCTGGCTGCTCTTCCCGACCCGTCGCCGGGCGACCTGTTCTTCGACATGGAGGGAGACCCCTTCGCCAGCGAGGACGGGCTCGAGTACCTCTTCGGCGTCGTCGAGGCGGTGGACGGCCGACCGACCTACCACGCCTTCTGGGCCCACGATCGCACGGGCGAGCGAGTGGCCTTCGAGCGCTTCGTCGACCTCGTCATGGCCCGTCTGGAGGACCACCCCGATCTCCACGTCTATCACTACGGTTCCTACGAACCGGCCACAGTCCGGCGTCTCATGGGCGCCCACGCCACCAGGGAGCGCGCCGTCGACCGGCTGCTGCGGGGCGCGGTGTTCGTCGATCTGCACCGTGTCGTTCGCCAGGGAGTCGTGGTGTCCCAGGAGTCGTACTCGATCAAGAAGCTCGAGCCGCTGTACATGGCGGCGCGAGATGGCGCCATCGTGGACGCGGGCTCCAGCATCGTCGCCTACGAGCGCTGGCTGGAGACCGGGGAACGGCGTCAGCTCGACGAGATCGCCGACTACAACCGGGCCGACTGCGAGTCGACCAGGCTGCTCCGGGACTGGTTGGAGCTGCGGCGGGCCGACGCGGAGCGACGGCGCGACGAGCCGCTGTCGCGTCCGCAGCCCAGCTCGGGCGAGCCGGGTGCCGAGCAAGCGGCGGCCGAGGCCGAGACCGAGGCCCTCGTGGCCAGGCTCACCGCGGGCATCGACGACGATCCGGACGGTCGCGGACCGACGGAGTCGGCCACCTGGCTGCTGGCCCAGCTGCTCGACTGGCACCGGCGGGAGGACAAGCCCGAGTGGTGGGCGCACTTCGCTCGGCTCGAGCTCAGCGACGAGGAGCTCGTCGACGACACCGACTCCATCGGCGACCTCGAGTACGTGGAGGTCGTGGGCGAGGTCGGTCGCTCGCTCGTGCACCGGTACCGGTTCCGCACGGGCCAGGAGCACAAGGTGTCGGTCGGCGACACCGTCATCGATCCTCGCACCGAGGCCCACTGCGGGACGGTGCAGGCGCTGGACGACGCCGAGGGCGTCCTGGACCTTCGCCGCGGCTGCAGATCGTGCGCGCCGCACCCGTCATCGGTGATCCCGGACACCCCGATGCCGACCACGGTGCTGCGACAGGCCCTGGAGCGGATGGGTACCTGGGTCGCCGACCACGGCATCGACGGCCCAGGACCGTACCGGGCCGTGCGCGACCTGCTCATGGGCCGGGCGCCGCGGTTCGGGGAGCTCCCGCTCGGCCAGCCGTTGCAGCGCCCGGGTGAGTCGCCCCTCGGCGCGGCGCGCCGGCTGGCGCGGCGGCTCGGCGGCACGTGTCTGCCGGTGCAGGGACCTCCGGGGTCGGGCAAGACGTACGCCGGCGCCCACATGATCGTGGACCTGGTGCGGTCCGGGCGACGGGTCGGCGTCACCGCCACGACGCACAAGGCCATCACCAACCTCGTCGATGCGGCCTGCTCACGAGCGGACGACGAGGGGGTGCGCCTGTCCGTGGTGCAGAAGGGCCAGGAGGACCGCGCTTCGACCTCTCCGATGGTCGAGGTCGTCGGCGACAACCAACTGGTGGTGGCCCGGGTGGCCGAGGGGGCGAACGTGGTCGCCGGCACACCCTGGCTGTTCGCCCGTTCGGAGGTTGCCGGCGCCGTCGACGTGCTGTTCGTCGACGAGGCGGGACAGATGGCGCTTGCCAACGTTGCCGCTGCCGGCGCCACCGCCGACAGCATCGTGCTCCTCGGCGATCCTCAGCAGCTGGCCCAGCCGTCGAGGGGCGCGCACCCTCCTGGTGCCGGGGTGTCGGCGCTCGAGCACCTCCTCGGCGATCACGCCACCATCCCGGCCGATCGGGGCCTGTTCCTCGCGAGGACGTGGCGCCTGCACCCCGCCGTGTGCGATTTCGTGTCCGAGGCCTTCTACGAGGGACGGCTCGAGCCCGATCCGGCGTGCCGCACGCAGTGCGTGGACGACGGGCGGTGGGCCGGTGGTGCCGGCGTTCGTTGGCGGCCCGTGCACCACGCCGGGAACCGGACCAGCTCGGCCGAGGAGGTGACCGAGGTGGTGACGGGTGTCGACGCGCTCCTGGGCCGCCAGTGGACCGACCGCGAGGGTCGCCGACAGCGCCTGGGTCTGGGCGACATCCTCGTGGTGTCGCCCTACAACGCTCAGGTCGCCCGGCTCAGGGCGGCACTGCCGCCGGGAGCCCGTGTCGGTACCGTCGACCGCTTTCAGGGCCAGGAGGCGACGGTGGTCATCTTCTCCCTGGCGACATCGTCGGCCGACGACCTGCCTCGTTCGGTCGAGTTCCTCTACAGCCTCAACCGGCTCAACGTCGCCGTCTCCCGGGCTCGCGCCCTGGTGGTCCTGGTCTGCTGCCCCGACCTGTTACGGGTGCGGTGCCGGACGCCGCGGGAGATGCGCCTGGCCAACGCCCTGTGCCGCCTGGCCGAGCTGGCCGGCGGCGGCGGCGAGGGCGGCGCCGAGCGCCACACCGGGGAGGCGGGCGTGGACCCGCCCGCCGTCCCCGATGTCGCTCGGTCTCAGCGCAGTCCGAGCTTGCGGCTGCACGCGGGCCACGGACCCCATCCGTCACGGGCCTGAAGCCGCTTGGCTGCGTCGTCCTGCACCGCTGGAGGTGCCTGCGAGGGAAGGCCGGACAAACCGAGGCTCTGCCAGGTCTGCTCGGTGAACTGGTACGCCCCGTAGAAGCCGTTGCCGGTGTTGTCCTGGTAGTTGCCACCGGACTCGCACTGGCGCAGCGCGGCCCACACACCCCCGGACAGCGACGAGGTGGCCGCCACCGATGACGCCTTGGGCGCCGTCGTCGTCGTGGTCGAGGGGGGTGGTGGAGGTGGTGGCGGTGGCGGGGGAGGGGGTGGCGGCGTGGTGTCGGGGGGCGCCAGCGCCGCCACGTTGTTGGGAACGACGGCGGCGCTGGCCCGCGCCGCCTGGTGCTTTCGACTCTTGCTCGATGTGCTCGATCCTGCGGATTGGGACAGCTGGACGCCGAGGGCGGCCAGGGCGAGCACGGAGCTCGCGAGGACCATGGGTATCGAGAGTGATGCGGATGGCCGCTGCTTGCGCATCTTGCGCCTCCTTGAAGTCACGGCAGCCCGGAGGGCTTCAGGTGTGGCCTGGGAATGCGGGCAGCCCGTCAATTCGCATGCTGCTCGCGAGCCGGACCCCCCTTTGTGGCGGCTCGGGACGATGCTCAGGTCCGTACGAGGTGCAGACGGAACGACCCTGTTCAGTGCTCTTGGGCGGCGGCTCCTTGTCGTCGGGTTGTCGGTCGTCGGGGTTGTCGTCGGTTCGTCAGCTCAGGCGTCGTGAGCTCGAGTGCACGGCTGGGGCTGACGGCCTGATATGCGCGCGTCACGCTGACGGGAGGATCAAGGGGAAGGACGCGCACCCGACCACGGCGATCACAGAGACGGCGCCTGGCCCGAGCGGCACCCCGCCTCCCCCCAGCGAAAGGCGCACGCAGTTGCGTTGGTGAGTCCCACCACTCTAGGCGGTGTCCTTCACCGAACTGCAACTTGGCGGTCGGGCGTCACCGCAGGTCACAGCGTTGTGACCGAGGTCACATTTGAACGCCAAAGGGAACGCGGCACGTCACGGCGGACAACCGCGCTCGGCGGCCGACCTGATGTCCGTCCGGGAACCTTCCCGTTCGCCGCCGCAGGCGGGCCTCGCGGGGTCAGGCCGAGCCGTGCCTGCCGGCGCCGCCGGCGAAGCGGCGGGCCCCGGTCAGCGTCTCGCCCGACTCGATCGTGGACAGGCCGTGTCGGACCTCGTTGACCATGGCCTCGTCCTCGCTCATGCCCCACTGTTCGTAGGCGGAGCGCCGGTCGCTCCGCAGGCAACGCTGCGGCAGCGCCGCCAACTGGTGCGAGAGCTCCATCGCCGTCGCCAGGGCCTGGCCAGGCTCGCTCAACCGGTTGGCCAGCCCCATCCGCTGTGCCTCGTCGGCCCCGACGGCCCGCCCGGTGAGGATGAGGTCCATCGCCTGGCTGTGACCGATGAGCCTCGGCAACCGCACGGTTCCGAGGTCGATCAGGGGGACGCCGAACCGCCGGCAGTACACGCCGAAGACCGCGTCGCGTGCGGCGACACGCAGGTCGCACCACAGAGCCAGCTCGAGGCCACCGGCGACGGCGTGTCCCTCGACGGCGGCCACGACGGGCTTTGAGAGCCGCATGCGGGTGGGCCCCATCGGGCCGTTGCCCTGGGCGGAGACCGAGACCGGCCGGGGCTCACCCGTGGCCAGCGCCTTGAGGTCGGCCCCCGCGCAGAAGGTGCCCCCGGCGCCGGTCAGAACGGCGACGGCCAGGCTCTCGTCCGCGTCGAAGCGGGCGAAGGCATCGGCGAGGGCGACGGCCGTGGGGCCGTCGACCGCGTTGCGGACCTCGGGCCGGTCGATGGTGACGGTGGCGACGGGCCCGTCGGTGACGACGCTGACGTTCATGGCCGACATTCTGCCCTGGCCCAGGTCGGGGAGATCCGGCCTCGACCGGCGTCGGCCAGGCGCGCTCAGGCGACGGTCGCGAGGGGCTTCTTGGCGGCTCTGACGGCTGCGATGCTCGTCTCGAGGTAGCCGATCAGGTCCTCGGGCTTCCCACTCAGGGTGACACCCAGCCCGAGGCGCTCGTGCATGACCAGCAGCAGGTCGCCGGTCGGGACCCGGCCACCGTTGTGGAAGTCGTGGGCGGCGACGGTCACCGGTGCAGGTTCGTCGGCGGTGACGTGGAGGTGGACGTGAGCACTGTGCACGGCAGGCATGCTCGCTCCTTCCTGGTGCGTGGCCTGGATCGGCGCCGTCGCCGCCCCGGTGGGGCCGGGCTCGTCGGTCCGTCCTGGCCGTCTGTGACGAACTAACTAGTTCGCCTACCGGGCCTCGGATTCCTGTGGGCGCGGGAGCTGGCGTCGCTGGCCGACAGCAGCCCGGCCAAGGGCGAGCACCTGGCCGTCGCCCAGGGGATCCCGCTGCGGTTCCTGCTCAACATTCTCCAGGACCTGAAGCGCGCCGGCATCGTCGACAGCCACCGAGGGTCCGAGGGCGGCTATCGACTGGCTCGACCTCCCGACACCCTGCCGCTGGCCGACATCATCCGCGCCGTCGAGGGCCCGCTCGCCCAGGTGGGCGACGCCCGCCCCGAGGACCTCCACTACGCCGGCCCGGCGGAGTCCCTCGGCGAGGTCTGGATCGCCGTCCGGGCCAACCTCAGAGCGGTGCTGGAGCTGGTGACGGTCGCCGACGTGACCGACGGGTCCCTCCCCAAGACGGTGCGGGATCTCGTTCGCGACCCGGAGGCCTGGATCTCCCACTGAGGCTGGTCCCGGGCTCGGCGGCAGACAACCCGTCGCTTCTCTACTAACCTGATCGGCAAGGTTGATTATCGGCTCTGGACGCGGGGTCTGGACGGGCGTGTGGACAGGGCTCTGGGGGCGCCGTGCATATCGATCCACTCGTCGTTCTGGCCAGCCTGGCGGTGGGGTTCCTCGTCGGCACCACGGGCATGGGCGGGGGGGCGCTGATGACGCCGATCCTCGTGCTGCTGTTCGGCGTGCAGCCCCTTGCCGCCATCTCGAGCGACCTCGTGTCGGCGGCGATCATGAAGCCCGTCGGCGGCCTCGTCCACCTGCGTCGGGGCACCGTCAACGTGGGCCTCGTGGGTTGGCTGGCGGCGGGATCGGTGCCGGCCGCCTTCGTCGGTGTGCTCGTCGTCAAGGCCCTGGGGGACGCCAGCGGCGTCCAGGACGGACTGAAGATCCTCCTCGGCACCGCCCTGCTGGTCGCCACCGGGGCCATCGTGGCCAAGGGGACCCTTCCGGGTGTTCGCGCACGGCAGCTGCATGGCACGACGGCCCAGGATGACGGCAACCGCCAGCCCAAGCCGATCACCCTCCGGCCCCTCCCGACCTTGGCCATCGGCGTGTTCGGGGGGCTGATGGTCGGGATGACCTCGGTGGGGTCGGGGTCGCTCATGATCGTGCTGCTCCTGGTCCTGTACCCCGGGCTGCCGCTCGCCGTCCTCGTGGGAACCTACCTCGTGCAGGCCATCCCCCTCGTCGCCTCGGCGGCCCTCGGTCATCTCATCTTCGGCGACGTCAAGCTGGGCCTCACTGCCTCGTTGATCGTCGGCAGCCTGCCGGGGGTGTACCTGGGTGCCCGCGTCTCCAGCCGGGCTCCTGACCGCGTCATCCGGCCGATGCTCGCCGCCGTGCTGTTCATCAGCGGTCTGAAGCTCGTCGGCGTGGCCACCGTCACACTCGGCTGGGCGTTGGCGGCGATCCTGGTCGTGGCCGTCCTGGTGTGGTGGCTCAACCCTCGACCGCGGCCATCGTCTCCGGGGGAGGCGGAGGAAATGCGTCAGGGTGCAGCGCCCGTGCCAGAGCCTCGAGCCCGCTGACGATCCGAGGGCCCGGACGGGAGAAGTACGAAGACGCGTCGGCGGCCCACACCCGTCCGGCTCGTCCCGCCGGGCTGCTGGCAACCTCGGGCACGGCGAGCAGCTCCCGTCCCTGCTCGAGCGCCTGGGCCAGCCCGTAGCCGCACGGGATGAAGACGATCACGTCGGGTCGAGCGGCGGCCACCTCGTCCCAGCCCACCCGCCGCGACGGCTCACCGGCTTCGGCGCCGAGGACCACACCACCGGCCCGCTCGACCATCTCGGGTACCCAGTGGCCTCCGACGAAGGGGGGATCCAGCCACTCGAGGGTCAGGGTCCTCGGTGCGGGCAACCCGAGTGTCGCCGCCGCCACGGCGGCGACTCGTTCCCGCAGACCGGCGACCAGTGCCCTGGCCTCCTCGCCCCGGTCGGTCCGCGCGCCCACCTCGGTGATGCCGTCGAGGATGTCGTCCAGCGTGGACGGATCGAGGGAGAGCACGTCGGCCCGGCACCCCATCACCGCCAGTGCGTCCTCCACCTGACCCGACGGCACGGCGCACACCCGGCAGAGGTCCTGGGCGAGGATCAGGTCCGGCTGGAGGTTGGCCACGGCGTCGGTATCGATCGCGTAGAGCGGCTCGCCCTCGGCCACCTGCTCGGTGACGAGCCGGTCGACAGCGCCGGTTTGGCCGCCGCCTCGGGTGGGAAGTCGCACTCGCAGGTCACCCCGACCAGGTCGTCCTCCAGCCCGAGGGCGTAGACGATCTCGGTCGCCGACGGCAGCAGGGAGAGGATCTTCATGCGCCCCGCCGACCCTCTAGGCCTCCGGGCCCGGCTCCCATCCGCTTGAGGTAGCGCTCCGCCGACCGGGAGAGGGCGGCGGCGGCGTCGCCGAGGACCGACCGGCCTTCGAAGGCGCCGTACATCCGGTCGAAGTCGTACCCGGCCATGCGGGAGGCGATCGCCGTCACCTGCTCGGGCTTCAGGGGCACGAGGTTCGGATAGCTCCACATGAAGCTGACGAACCGCCGGTCCATCACCACCTGGATCGTGTCGCCGGTGAGCAGGGCGCCCCGCCCGCCGGCACCGGCTGGCCAGTGGAGGACTGCGGCCCCGTCGAAATGGCCCCCGAGATGGACGAGCGTCAGCCCCGGCAGCGGCTCGGCCGCCTCGCCGTCCCACAGGACCACGCTGGAGCTGGGTCGCATCACCCACGGCGCGTCGGCCCGGTGGATGTACACCGGCGCGTCGCCGAAGGCGGCGCTCCACTCGACGCAGGTCCCGTAGAAATGTGGGTGCGATATGGCGATGGCGTCGATGCCACCCCGCTCGGCGAGCGCGGCCACGGACTCCTCGTCGATGAGACTGAGGCAGTCCCAGAGCAGGTTGCCGGCGGGGGTCTGGACCAGGAACGCCCGCTGGCCGATCCCGAAGTGCGGCTCGGTCCGCAGGGACGCGAGCCCGGGTTCCTGGTCGTCCAGCTGGTTGCGGTAGCGCCCGGCCATGTCGGGCACGGTCGTCCACCGCTGGCCACCCCAGCCCACGTACTGTCGTTCGTCCTCGCAGATGGAACAGGCCGCCGGCGGCCGGTCGGACTCGGCGTGCTGGACCCCGCAGGTCACGCAGATGTGGCACGGCATCGGAACGGCATCACCCCATTGTCTACGCAGCTGGTGCCATCGTAGGAGCGCCGACCAGATGCCGGGCGGGGGTGGCGGTGAGCCCACGTCGCGCATGCCCCGCTTCCGCCCGAGCCGTCGATCGGACAAGGCGAGTGGAGGGCCAGCCGAGCCCGGGCCGAAAAGCCGACCCAGTCGGTCGACTTTCCCCGTCCGAGCCGGTAAGGTCTCGTGCGGTTCTAGCCCCGTCGACGACGGGCCCCTGATCCAGAAGGAGGCGTCTATGGCCGTTCAGCTCGGGGACACCGCTCCCGACTTCACCGCCGACACGACCGAGGGCGAGATCAAGTTCCACGACTGGCTCGGAGACAGCTGGGCGGTCCTTTTCTCCCATCCCAAGGACTTCACGCCGGTGTGCACGACCGAGCTCGGCTACATGGCCAACATCAAGCCCGAGTTCGACCGTCGCGGCGTCAAGCTGATCGGGCTGTCCGCCGATCCTGTCGCCGATCACAAGAAGTGGGCCAGCGACATCAAGGAGACCCAGGGGGCGGCGCCCAACTACCCGGTCATCGGGGACGGCGACCTCTCGATCTCCAAGCTGTACGGCATGCTGCCGGCCGAGGCCCAGCCCGGAAAGCGCACGCCGGCCGACAACCAGACGGTCCGCAACGTGTACGTGATCGGGCCGGACAAGAAGATCAAGCTCATCCTGGTCTACCCGATGACGACGGGTCGGAACTTCGACGAGGTGCTGCGGGTGATCGACTCGCTCCAGCTCACCGCCAACCACAAGGTCGCCACGCCCGTGAACTGGAAGCAGGGCGAGGACGTGATCATCTCCGGCTCCGTCTCCAACGACGACGCCAAGAAGCTGTGGCCCGATGGTTGGAAGTCGCCGAAGCCCTACATCCGGATCGTGCCCCAGCCCGCCAGCAAGTAGCCGGGCCTGCGGCCTCCGGGCCGCTCAGGTTCCCGTCGAGGCCCGATCGACGAGCTCGTCGCGCAGCTCCCGCTTGAGCACCTTGCCAGCGGGGTTGCGCGGCAGCTCCTCCCCGCGCAGCCAGAACCGTACCGGCACCTTGAACGCCGCCAGGCGTTCGGCCACGTGGTCACGCAGCTCGTCCGCCCGGACGTCGGCACCGGGCCGGACCTGCACGACGGCGCCCACCTCCTCGCCCAGCACCTCGTGGGGGATGCCGATGACGGCGGCGTCGGTGACGGCGGGGTGCTCGAAGAGCACGGCCTCGACCTCGACCGAGTAGACGTTCTCACCCCCTCGGATGACCATGTCCTTGGCCCGGTCGACGATGTGCACGAAGCCCTCGTCGTCGATCTCGGCCACGTCGCCCGTGTGGAGCCATCCGTCGGTGAACGTCGCCGCAGTCGCCTCGGGGTTCTCCCAGTAGCCGCGCACGATGTTGGGGCCCTTGACCCACAGCTCGCCGGCGTGGCCGATCGGGACCTCGGTACCGGCCTCGTCGATGACCTTGACGTCCACGACGGGGACGGGAGGGCCGACGCTGTCGGGCTTGCGCACGTAGTCGGACCCGCTGTTCATCGTCGTCACCGATGAGGTCTCGGTCAGGCCGTAGCCGTTGGAGGGGTGGCCCGTCGGGAAGTGGGCCTTGATCCGTCGGACCAGCTCGGGCGGCGCCGGCGCGCCGCCGTAGCCGATGCTGGTGACGCTCGACGTGTCGCGGCGGTCGAAGTCGGGCGAGTCGAGGACCTGCCACACCATCGCCGGCACCCCGCCGAAGATCGTGATCCGCTCGCGCTCGATGAGCTCGAGGGCGCGCTCAGGATCCCAGCGACGCATCATCACGAGCTTGCCCCCGGCGGCGGTGTTGCTCACCAGCACCGAGTGACAGCCGGTGGCATGGAACAGCGGCACGCTGAGCAGGTAGGCGTTCTGCCCGCCGCCCGCTCCGCCCGCACCGCCGGCACCGCCGGCTCGCAGTCCTCCCTGCATGGCCACGAAGAACAGGCTCATGAGGTTGGTGCAGATGTTGCGGTGGGTCCCCACCGCCCCCTTGGGCGCGCCGGTCGTGCCCGAGGTGTAGAAGATCGTGGCGTCGTCCTCCGGGCCGAGGTCGACGTCGGGGAGCGTGGCCTCCTCCGAGCCGTCGGCGACCACGTCCTCGAAGCGGTCGTGCGACGGGTCGAGCGCGCCGTCCGCCCGAGCGACGATCACCCGATCCAGTCCGAGATCGCCGAGATGCGGCGCCAGTCGCTGTGCTCGTTCCGCGTCGGCGAAGAGCACGGTGGCTCCGCAGTCCTCCAGCGCGAAGGTCAGCTCGGGCCCGGTCCACCAGGCGTTGAGCGGGACGACGATGGCACCGGCTGCCGTCGTGGCCCAGAAGGAGACGACCCACTCGGGGAAGTTGCGCATGGCGATGGCGACACGGTCGCCCTTGCCGACGCCGTAGCGGTCGACGAGTGCCCGGGCGAGCCTGGCTGCAGCCCGAAAGTGCTCCTCGTAGGTCGTCCGTTCGTCCTCGTAGACGAGGTAGGTCGCAGCGCCGTGGCCCCGCGACAGCTCCAGGACGGCCCGCAGCGTCGGTGGCGCGTTCTTCCACACCCTGGTGGGCACGCCGCGGATCACCTCCTCGCCGATCTCGAACATCTGCCCCGGAGCGGTGAGCGTGGCGGTGGCCTCGGCCAACGAGAGCTGCTCGTGCTGGACCGACTGGTCGGACACGGCGAGCTCCTAGTCGCGGCCGGCCCGGCGCCGCCGCCAGGCCGTCTCGACGGCAGGCGGGGTGTAGCCGGCGTCGGCGGGATCGACGTTGGTGCCGGGCGGGACGAGGGCGTCGATGCGATCGAGCACGTCGTCGCCGAGGACCACGTCACCGGCGCCGAGTTGACCCTCGAGGTGTGCCATCGTCCGCGGTCCGATGATCGCGGACGTGACGGCGGGGTGGACGAGCACGAACGCCAGCGCCAACTGGACCATCGAGCAGCCGACCTCGGCCGCCAGCTTGGAGAGCTCCTCCACGATGTCGTGCTTGCGATCGTTCTCGGGGCGGGAGGGATCGAAGCGACCGCCCATTCGTGCCGCCCGCGAGTCCGGCGGCGGCGCTTCACCGCGGCGGTAGCGGCCGGCGAGCCAGCCGCCGTTGAGCGGGCTCCAGGCGATCACGCCCATGCCGAAGCGCTGGCAGGTCGGCAGCACCGAGGCCTCGATGCTGCGGGCCAGGATCGAGTAGGGCGGCTGCTCACAGCGGAAGCGTTCGCGGCCCCGCCGCTCGGCGACCCACTGCGCCTCGACGATCTCCTCGGCGGGGAAGGTCGAGCTGCCGATGGCGCGCACCTTGCCGGCGTGGACCAGGTCCGAGAGGGCGGACAGCGTCTCGTCCACGTCGCAGCTGGGGTCGGGCCGGTGGGCCTGGTAGAGATCGATCCAGTCGGTGCCGAGACGGCGGAGGCTGTTCTCGCACTCCTGCACGATCCAGCGCCGGGAGTTCCCGCGCTGGTTGACGTCGTCGCCCATGGGGGCGTGGAACTTCGTCGCCAGCACCACGTTGTCCCGCCGTCCGGCCAGGGCCTTGCCCACGATCCGCTCCGACTCACCATTGGAGTAGATGTCGGCGGTGTCGATGAAGTTGATCCCGGCGTCGAGCCCGGTGTGGATGATCCGGACCGAGTCGTCGTGATCGCGGTTCCCCCAGCCGCCGAGCATCATCGCCCCCAGGCAGAGGGGGCTGACCTTCATACCCGTCCGGCCGAGCGTGCGATGGTCCATGCTGCTCCCTTCCGAGGGTGGCCGGTCTCTCTCAGGCCGGCGCGGTCGAGTGTGTGTCGGATTCGATCACGTACACCAATCCGTCGTCGCCCTCGTAGCGGTGCGCCTCGCCCGTCAGGCGCAGGTGCTCGAGGTGGGCGTAGGTCTCGCTCTCGGCCATGTGGCCCCACCGCTCCCGTCTGAACAGCTCGTGGGAGAAGTCGGTCACGGTGGCTGGCCCGAGTGCGGCGGCGATGGCCCGTACCCGGTCGAGGCGCTCGACGTGGTGGGCCTTGATCGCGTCGATCCTGCCCGCCAGATCGTCGAACGGGTGGCCGTGGGCGGGGAGGACGTTCGTGACCTCACCCAGGGTGCCGACCTTGTCGAGCGAAGTCACGAAGTCCGCGAGGGGGTCGCGGCCAGACCCGATGCCGGCCACGTGGGGGGTGATGGTGGGCAGCACGTGATCGCCGGACAGCAGGACCTTTTGCTCGGGGTCGTACAGGCACAGATGGTCGAGTGTGTGACCGGGCGAATGCACCGCCGTCCACTCGCGGCCGGCGAGCTGCAGCACGTCACCGTCGCGGACCCGCCGGGTTGGTCGTGGCGACACGTAGCCGGGGACCAGTCGGGTGCTCATGATCCGGAAGGCGAGCCGCTGGCGCAACGGCGGCTTGAACTTCCTCCCCCCCCAGGGCACCGGCTCGCCCCAGGGGTTGCCCGTCGACTCGTCGTCGTCGGTGCACGGTTCCGCGTCGGCTCGATCGGACCAGGTGCGAAAGCTGACGTGCGACACGAGCTCGGCCTCCGCCTCCTGGGCCAGGCGTCCCGAACCCCCGAAGTGGTCGGGGTGCGAATGCGTGACGATGACGCTGTGCACGTCCTTGATCTTCAGTCCCGCCGCTCGCAGCCGGTCGGTGAGGGACCGCCAGGAGGAGGGCCCTGGCACACCTGGGTCCACGACCGCCGCACCTCGCCCGTCGAGGAGCGCATAGCTGTTGACGTGGCCCAGGCCCGGCATACGGATGGGCAGCTGCATGCGGAGGACGTTCGGAGCCACCTCGGTGACCGTCTCGGTGGCGGGCTCCTGCTCCTGCTTGCGGGCTCGCTCCATGGGCCACACCCTAGTGGCTCGACGGACTCAGCTTGACCGCTCGGTCAAGGACGGCGCGCCGTCAGATGGGGCGAAAAATGGCCGTGCGGTAGTACGCCAGCTCGGCCACGCTCTCTCTGATGTCTTCGAGGGCCCGGTGGCCCGAGGCCTTCTCCGGGGCGGCCGCCAGGGCCTCCGGGTACCAGCGCCGGCACAGCTCCTTGATGGTCGACACGTCGATCGAGCGGTAGTGGAGGTGGTTCTCGATGGCCGGCAGGTAGGCGGCCAGGAACCTCCGGTCGGTGCCGATCGAGTTCCCGCACAGCGGGGCGGTGCCGGGCTCGGGAACGTGGGCGCGGATGAAGTCGAGGGTGCGGGCGCCGGCCTCCTCCAGGCCCACCGGCGAGGCCTCCACCGCAGCCCGGAGTCCGCTGCGCTCGTGCATGCCCCGGACGGGTTCCTCCATGGCCGCCAGGGCCCCCGGAGGCGCCGCCACGACCAGGTCAGGACCCTCCTCGACTACCGTCAGCTGGTCGTCGGTGACTAGACTGGCCACTTCAACGATGACGTGGCGGGTGGGATCTAGACCCGTCATCTCCAGGTCCATCCACACCAGCACGGCCGCATCGTAGGTCGTGGGTCCGGACTCGCGGTTTGCTGGGGTCTGCTGCGGGTAGCGTGGTGTCAACCGGGGGGCGATCGCGGGAGGTCGACCCGAGAGGGCCGGCTCGAGAGCACAGCCTGACAGCGATGTCGACAACATGAGAGGACTACCGAGAGCCGATGACCGAGCATGCTGCCGAGAGGCCCCGGTTTGCCATCGTCATGCGAGGCTACGACCGGGATCAGGTCGATGCCTACCTGGCGGAGTACGAGCGCTGGGCAGGTGACGCCCAATCCCACATAGAGGCAGGGGAGTCTCGGCTCGCCGCCGCCGCCCGTCGCGTCCACAGTCTCGAGGCCAAGGTCGCCGACCTCGAGGAGCGCTCGGGCGACACGCTTCCCCCGTCGGTTCGATCGCTGGGCGAGCGGGCCGAGCAGATCCTGCGCGACGCGTGGGAGGCAGCCCAGGAGCTCCGGAGCAACATCGTGTCCGAGGCCGAGGAGGAGAAGGAGAAGGCACGACACGCGTCCGACGAGCTGGTGGCGGCCGCCGAGGGCCAGGCGGCGGAGATCGCCGAGAACGCCCGGCATCAGCGCGACGAGGCCGGGCGCGAGGTCGAGCAGGCCCGCCAGCAGGTCCAGCGGTTCATCAAGGAGGCCGAGGAGGCAGCCGAGGAGCGCGCCAAGGCCGTGTGGGACGAGGCCCAGGTCCAGCTGGCCGAGGCGCGTCAGGACCTGGAGCACCTCGAGGACCAGCGCCGAGCCACGCTCGGCGAGCTGGCCCGACTGCGCGAGCTCCTCGAGGGTGTGATCGGTGGCGGCAACGGCCCCCGCGGACCGGGTGCGTCAGCTCCCGAGCCGGAGGAGGACGAGGGCGCGGCGGACCCTGCGACCAAGGAGACCGCCCGCGTCGAGCGTGATCCGGCGGCCGACGAGACCCGTGGGGTCCGCAAGGACACCCCGACGGAGCGCATCGAGCCGGTGGCCGACGACACGTCCGAGCAGACCGCGCCGCGTCAGCGCCGCGCCACTGCCGCCCGCCAGGCGGCGGCCAAGAGCGCCTGAGCCGTCCGCCCGGGAGCGGGCCTTCGGAGCCGGGTCGCCGGCGTCGCTCCACGTTGTCGGCGGTAGGGTCGGAGCGTGCTCGACGTGGCCATCAGGCGGCTCGATCCCGACCTGCCCCTTCCCAGCTACGCCAGGGCAGGCGACGCCGGCGCCGATCTCGTCGCCCGTGAGGACGCCACCTTGGGCTCGGGAGGCGGGCGGGCACTGGTGCCGACGGGCGTGGCGGTTGCCATACCCGACGGGTACGCGGGGTTCGTCCAACCCCGCAGCGGGCTGGCCCTCACCCACGGGGTGACCTGCCTCAACACGCCGGGGTTGATCGACGCCGGCTACCGTGACGAGATCCGCGTCCTGCTCGTCAACACCGACCCCGGCACCGCCTACCGGGTGAGCCGCGGTGACCGCATCGCCCAGCTGGTGATCCAGCGGGTGGAGGCGGCCGGGTTCCGCCTGGTGGAGGAGCTGCCAGCGAGCCAACGCGGCACCGGTGGCTTCGGCCACTCGGGGCGCTGAGGGTCGGCGGAGCGCGCCCGTGCCCGAGCTGCCGGAGGTGGAGGCCCTCGTCCAGTTCCTGGACGCACGGCTCCGGGGACAGACGATCGCCAGGGTCCAGCTGGGCGCCATCTCGGCCCTGAAGACGTTCGCGCCGCCCCTGGACGCGCTGAGCGCACGGGGCGTGGCGGCGGTCAGTCGGCGGGGCAAGTACCTGCTCTTCGAGACCACGTCGCCCGACGCGGGCGAGCCGCTGTGGCTGGTGCTGCACCTGGCGCGGGGCGGATGGGTGCGGTGGCGTGACGAGCTGCCGACTGCGCCCGTCAAGCCCGGCCGGGGCCCACTGGCCCTGCGGCTGCGACTCGCGGGTGGTGGCGGCTTCGAGGTGACCGAGGCGGGGACCGAGAAGCGGCTCGCGCTGTGGGTCGTCGGGTCACCCGAGGAGGTCGAGCCGCTCTCCCGGCTGGGCCCGGAGGCACTCGATCCCGCCTTCGACGTGACCGCCCTGGAGGCTGCTCTGGCCCAGGGGACGACGCTCAAGGGGACCCTCACCGACCAGGAAGCCATCGCTGGCGTCGGCAACGCCTACTCCGACGAGGTCCTGCACGCAGCGCGGTTGTCGCCGTTCAAGCCGGCCGCCAAGCTCAGCCGGGAGGAGCTGCAGCGGCTGCACGACGCCCTGGTGCAGGTGCTGACCGAGGCGGTCGAGCGGTCGGAAGGCCTGCCGGCGGCGGGGCTCAAGGCCGAGAAGCGGGCGGGCATGCGGGTCCACGGTCGCACGGGCGAGCCGTGCCCGGTCTGCGGTGACACGGTTCGCCAGGTCGCGTTCGCCACCAAGTCGTTGCAGTACTGCCCCACGTGCCAGACGGGTGGCCGGCCTCTCGCCGATCGCCGGCTGTCTCGGCTGCTCAAGTAGCATCGAATAGCTGCGACGCAGTTTGGGGAGGTTCACTGGTATGCAGCGCCTGAGCGGTCTCGATGCGACGTTCCTGTACATGGAGACGCCGCACATGCACATGCACGTGGCATCCACGTGCGTGTTCGATCCGACCGATGTTCCTGGCGGGTACTCGTTCGACCGCGTGCGAGCGATGGTGGAGAACCGGCTCCCGCTGATCCCACCCTTCCGGCGCCGGCTGGTGGAGGTGCCGTTCGCACTTCACCACCCGATCTGGATCGAGGACCCGGACTTCGACCTCGACTACCACCTGCGCCGGGCGTGCCTTCCCTCGCCGGGTGGCCACCGGGAGCTCGCCGACTTCGCAGCCGATGTCATCGGCAGACCGCTCGACCGGAGCCGACCCCTGTGGGAGATGTACGTGGTCGAAGGCCTGGAGGGAGGCTTGGTCTCGGTCGTGACCAAGACCCACCACGCTGCCATCGACGGCGTCTCAGGGGAGGAGCTGACCGTCAACCTGCTCGATCTGCAGCCCGAGCCCGTTGTCGTGCCACCACCCGATCCGCCGTGGCAGGCGGACAAGATCCCGAACGATTTCGAGCTGGTGGGCTGGGCGCTGTACTCGCTGTCGCGCCAGCCGCTGGCTGCGGCCAAGGCGCTGCGACGCACGATCTCCACGGCCCTCAACCTGCGCCGCCGCAACCGCCTGCCCGGCGCCGTCCCCCCGCCGGCACCGTTCAGCGCCCCCCGTACCTCGTTGAACACCTCCATCACGCCGCACCGGCGTTTCGCCTTCGCCGAGGTATCCCTCGATGACGTGAAGATGGTGAAGAACGCGCTGGGCGGGACCGTCAACGACGTGGTGCTCGCCGTCTGCGCCGGCGCGCTGCGGCGGTACCTGTCGGAGAAGGGGGAGGAGCCTGAGTCGTCTCTGGTGGCGATGGTGCCGATATCCGTGCGGACCAAGGGCGAGCGGGGTTCGATGGGCAACCAGGTCACCGCCATGCTCGTGTCGCTGGCGACCAGCATCGACGATCCCGTGGAGCGCCTCCACGCCATCAGTCGGGGCGTGACCCTGGCCAAGGACCAGGAGAAGGCCATCGGCGCCGACACCCTCACCAACTGGGCGGAGTTCGCCGCCCCGGCGGTCGCGGCGCGCGCAGCTCGACTCGTGTCGAACATGCGCGTGTTCGACCGCGTCAGGCCGCTGTTCAACGTGGTCATCTCCAACGTGCCCGGTCCCAACGTGCCCCTCTACTCCGTCGGAGCCCGCATGGTGGCGATCTATCCCATGGGGCCGGTCGCCGAGGGCGTCGGGCTCAACATCACGGTGATGAGCTACATGGGCTCGATGTACTTCGGCTTCGTCGCCGGCAGGGAGGCGGTTCCCGGCGTCGACACCATCTCCCGCCACGTCGTCGATGCCCTCGAGGAGCTCAAGAAGCCCGCCGACCGGGCCATGGTCTCCGCCGACCGCCCACCGCGAGCGTCCCGCCGGCGTCCGGGGGAGAGCGGTGCGACCTCCAGGAAGCCGGCCAATCGGTCCTGATAGGATCGAGCACCACGCGGACGTGGCTCAGTTGGTAGAGCATCACCTTGCCAAGGTGAGGGTCGCGGGTTCGAGTCCCGTCGTCCGCTCCACCGTGATGTCGCGGGACATCGGAGACTGAACGCTCGACCTTCGCCGATGGCATCGCTCGATGTCCTTCATCGTGCGGATTCGGCGTTGTGCTGAAATTCGGCTGTCACGTGCTGGGCCTTTGCCCGGGGGCCCATGGTGGTGGGGGCAACCGGGCCGGGTAGCTTCTCGTCGACCAGGTCGGCCAGTTCCACGAGCTCCTGGTAGTGGTCGGGCAGCGGGGGCTCCGGCCCCTTCCCCGGCAGAGGAGCCGTCGCTGACTCGGGCGCCCCCGTCGGAGATGCCAGGGCGGCGGCAGGCGCCGCATGCCCAGACAGGTCCGGAAGGTCCGCCGTTCGGGGCTGGTCCAGGGTCAGCATGGTGTGGAACGGCGGCGCCCACTCATCCCGCTTCGTCAGTGGGCCGTGGGTCGGAGCGAACAGCGCCCGAAGGGTCGATGGGACGCTGGCGTGGTCGCGCGGCGTGGCGGAGATCACCCCGGCAGGCACGTAGGGAGAGATGACGATGGCCGGGACCCTCACCCCCAGCAAGGTGAAGTCGAAGAACGTCGTCTTCCTGCGCAGCAGAAACCTGAGGAGCCGCCCGAGGAGTCCTGGCTGTGGCTTCCCGCCGGGGGCAGGGACGCCTCCTGGCGGACCCACGTGGTCGTACAGGCCACCGTGCTCGTCGTAGGTGACGAGGAGGACGGATCGTTGGAACAGCTCCGGGTTGGACCTGAGCGCTTCGTAGACCTCGGCGATGAGAGCCTCGGCCCGGGCGAAGTCCCCTGGGCCGCTGGGCGGGCAGCCGTCGTAGTCCTTGTCGGCGACAAGGTTGTTGCCTGGGTGCTGGCTGCTGCCGTGGTCGTGCTGACCGACGACCGGAAGGTACGGCTCTAGGTGTAACGGCGGCCGATGATTGGGCTCGATGAAGGAGTAGTTGGGAAGTTGCCCAGAATGGACATGGTTGGCGAACTCTGAGGAGCGATACCAGTTGCGGCGGCGGTCATCGCTATCCCACAGCTCATGGAAGGCCCAGACCTGTGGCGTGTCGTCGTAGTAGATGTGCCAGCTCTTGCCAGCTTCCTCGAGGAGCTCGAAGATCGTCCTGTTGTCGTAGAAGCGCGTCTCGTTGACGGTCGTCCCGTCGGAGGTTGCGGAATGGAGGAAGTTCCTGTTGGGCCACGTCTCACCTGGCACCGAGGAGAACCATCGGGTGCACGTGCCGAACTTCAGCGCCAGTTCGCTCAGCACCGGTACCTGCGAGGTTGCCTGGCAGCGCATGGCCAGCGGACCTCGGTCCTTGATCGTCGCCGCTGCGGTCAGCCGTTTGCACAAGGCCACGAGCGGTGCAAGCACACCATCGAAGGAGGGTGCCGCAAGTCCCCGTCCCTTGCGCTCGAAGCTATCAACGAAACCCCGGTTGTCGACCTGCCACGACCCGCCCCGTCGGGTCGCACCCAGCTGCAGCATGACGGCCTCATGTGAGTGGTCGGGGTCGAGCGGAAGGACGTACTTCGCGTCAGGCGTAGCTGAGACGGGCGTCCCCCCGCCCCACCCGGGGTTCTCGTATGGGCCGGCGCCCAGCAAGCCGTCGAAGCTGGCGTCCGGGTGCTGCAGGTACCCCAGCATGTGGTCGAACGACCGGTTCTCCAACGCGATCACGATGACGTGGTCAATCGTTGCCGCCACGCGACTGTCACCCCCTGCTATCTCGTGATCCCTGGATGGTATGCGACTGGGACCTCCTTGCCCCGACGATGGCATTCCATGCCGGTCGATGAGCGTACGACCATCGACGGGCGCGGGACTGGGACGCGACCCGAGCGGTCGCGCCCCAGCCCGGTGCGCTACCGGTCAGCGGGCGGTACGGGGTGGTTGGACCGGATCAGATCGGTCGGGTCGACCTCGGCCTTGACGCGGCGAAGGCGGTCGTAGGCCTCCTGACCCCAGAGGCTGACAGGGTCACGGTTGGACTCAGCGAACCGCAATCACACCGCCCGGGTCTGGTCAAACTCGTCGTGGCGGCGCATCCAGCTCGGGTCGGCCGGCTCCCCCTCGTTGCGCCCGCTGGGGACGCGGTCGAGGATGCCGTAATAGGTCATGACGACCTCCAGACCCCGAGCCGTCGTCGAGTAGGTCATGTACACGTCACCGTCCGAGAGCGTGAACACGCTCAGGGTAGGCCGCTCGGCCAGGTAGCTGATCAGGTCGGTGCCGCAGTCGGCGGCGAACCGGGCGGGAACCTCGACCTCCGCTTCTCTGGGGGTCAGGGTCTCGATCTCCTTGGCCGGCACATCGCCGTCGAACCACCCCGCGACGGTCTCCTTGCGGACCGACCGCTCGAAGTCGAAGTTGAAGTCGCTCTCGAAACTCGACGCCCACGGGAAGTTCCAGCCCATCCGCCGACGGTAGGCGTCGAGCTTGTCGATCGGGGCCCTGGAGACGCAGATCATCGTGACGTCCCTGTCCTTCAGATGCTCGAGCACACCGTTGAAGCTGTCAGCGATCGATGAACAGACCGGGCACCCGGCCTCGTAGTCGGGACCGAACATGAAGTTGTACATCACGAGCTGCGATCGCCCTTCGAAGAGCTGGGCGAGTGTTCGGGGGCCGGCGGCGGTCTGGAGGGTGTACTCCTTGTTGATGCGGGCCCACGGCAGTCCTCGCCGGCGCTGGGCTAGCTCGTCGCTTCGGCGTGTCAGTTCCTTCTCGAGGACCAGCAGCTCGTTGCGGGCGGCTGTCCACTCGTCGAGGTCGACAATCTTGTGGTCGGGCATCTTCTGGTCTCCTTCGGTTGGATACTTCACGAACTCAGCGATCCCGGTGGGCTCCGTCGTCATCTCCTGCTCCGTCCTTTCGCCTCCACATGAGCGGCTTCGGCCAGCCCCTTGATCGAGGCGAGCCGGCGGTCCCACCTCGTGGCTACATCGGACATGGCGCGAGTTGCCTGGTCGAGACGGCTGCTCTCGACCCGGAAGAGCACATCGCGCCCCTGCTTGCGCCGGCTGACCAGGCCCGCCTCCTCGAGCGCGACCAAGTGTTTCGATACGGCTTGGCGGGTGAACGGAACCTGCTCTGCCAACACGCTGGCGGTCGCCTCCCCACCGCTGACCAGCAGGTCGAGAACCCGGCGACGAGACGGTTCGGCGATCGCCGACCACAGCTGATCGTCGGGTTCTGTCCTCATCTCGCGAACAACATGGCCAAGCGGTCGAAGCACTGAGCCCAGCCGCCGTTGTGGTCGTCGGCGTAGCTCTGCTTCTCCTCATCGGGCCAGGTGACAAGCTCGAGGCCGCTCTCGACGACTCGCAGGTGCGTGCGCTCGGGACCTCGAGCATTGAGGGTGAACTCGACCAGCACCGAGTTGGTGGGCTCCGGATCTGCATCCTGGGGACGCTTCCAACGAAAGGCGAACCGGTTGGGCTGATCGACGGTCTCCACCACGATGGCCGTCCCCTTGTGTTCGCCAGGTTCGCCGAAACCCAGATGACCCCGGCCGCCTGGTTTCAGCTCCAGCTCCACCCGGTCTGCAAACCACCGGGTGATCTGGTCAGGCTCGGTGATCGTGCGCCACACCACGTCGACCGGAGCCTCGATCAGGACATCCCGTTCGATCCTGAGATCAGCCATCGCCCTCTCCTGCCTCGTTGCCGATGTGCAACCGACGGTAGCACTTGGCGGGCGACTATGCAACCACTGGTTGCAGTGCGGCAGGGCGAGTCAGCGAAGGCTCTTGTGGCTGAGCCGGCTCTAGCCACCGATGGTTGCGCGGATGTCGGCAATATGAGCCTCGGCCGCGGCGAGAACTTCGTCTGGGTGCGGGAACACCCAGAAGCGGCCCGTCGTCACCGCCTCGTACACCCTCTCGGCGACCTCGGCCGGTGAGATGCCCGTGGCGGAGAGCGTCTGCTGAAAGAAGGTCCGGGCGGGCCCGGTCTCCACGGCAGCCCCGCCGAGAGCTTCTGGCCGGTTGCGCTCGCTCTCGAAGATCCGCGTACGAACCAAGCTGGGGCAGAGCACCGATATGCCCACACCGGTGCCCGTTAGCTCGGCCCGCAGCGTGTTCGCGATGGCGACGACCGCATGTTTGGTAGCGCAGTACGGCCCCAGGCCAGGGGCCGTCGTCAGGCCGGCCAACGAAGCTGTGAGTACCAGGTGGCCGGCTCCCTGGCCCGTGAGGTTGCGCAGGAAGGCGGTGGTCGTGAGGACGACGCCGAGAAGGTTGACGTCGACCACCCAGCGCCAGTCCGACAGGGACGTGTCAGCGATCATTCCGATCGGAGCGACACCCGCATTGGCGCACACCAGATGAACCGCGCCGAACCGCTCCAGCGCCTCGTTTCGCAAACGATCGAGAGAGGCGGGGTCGGTTACGTCCAGTGGCACGCCGTGTACATCGGCGCCTGCGGCCGACAGCGCGGCAGTTGCTTCGTCGAGCGCGGCCGGCTCGATGTCGCCGATTACCACCTTGGCGCCGGCAGAGCCGAACCGCTCAGCCATCGCCCGCCCGATCCCTGATCCCCCGCCCGTCAGCACCGCAACCTTGCCGGTCAGATTCTCGATCATGCATCATTATGCGCGGTGCCGGCGTAGCCGTCTCGAAGGTTCATGCCCGGGACGGCTCGGGTCGCCGCAACCTCGTCATGCGCAACGGCGTGGTTCGCCCCAAGTGGCGCAGCGACGCCGAGACCCCGCCACAGCTGCAGCAACTCCTACCTAGTTTGCGATGCCGATGGTCTGCTTGAAGGTCTCGGGTTGATCGAGCACCCGGAGCATCAGATTAGCGACGTCGGGGCGGGAAACTGACCAGCCGCCTCGCAGGTTCTGCCCGAGCGCCGTTCGGTAGCTGCCGGTGAGCGGCTTGTCGGTCAGCCGCGGCGGCCGCACGGCGGTCCAGTCCAGGCCGCTGTCGGCGAGGACGTCCTCCATGCGCGCCAGATCCGCATACACCTTCCCGAACGCGGCCCCCGCCACATGACTGAACAGATGGCGCATGAAGAATCCGTCACCTGGGTCAAACTTCGGTGGCTTGGGGCGGCCCGGGGTTGCCACCGTGCCGACCGGGGCGGCGCTGACAACGACGATGCGTCCTACCTGCGTTGCCTGCATCGCCTGGACGACTGCCCGCGTGCCACGCCACGCGACGCCAGCGTCGGAGTTCGACCGGGGGCCGAGGCCCGACAGCACCGCATCGGCGCCTTGGACGGCGGACTCGAGCGCCCCCGGGTCGGGGGCCGCGAGGTCAACCGTGACGACCCGAACCTCCCCGGCACCGGGCAGTACCGGGGACAGCTTGGCTTGGTTGCGGACGACTGCCGTGACGTCGTGGCCTGCGGCCACGGCCTGCTCGAGGACCTGTCGACCGATGCCTCCGGTGGCGGCGACGATTGTGAGCTTCATCTGTGACTCCTCTCTGTTGTCTCTCACGAGGCGAGCGGCTCGGGCTCGTAGGTGGCTTGGCTCACCACTGTGGGCTCTGGCACCGCCGCAGGCTTGGCCCGACCGAGCAGGAGGGCGGCCAGCACGGCGCCGACGGCCAGCAGCCCTGCGCCGAGACCGAAAGCCAGATGACTGCCCGCCAGCTGGGCCACGGCGGACGAGTGACCGCTGCCGAGCAGGCTCGTGGTCCGATTCGTGGCCACCGACACGAGTACGGCCAACCCCAGAGCACCACCGACCTGTTGGGCGGTGGTGACCATGCCCGATGCCAGACCGGCGTCGGCCTCCCCAGCTTCGGAGACAGCCGAGATCGTCAAGGACACGAAACTCAGCCCCAGACCGACCGACATGAGGACCATGGCCGGCACGATGTCGCTCCAGTACTGGGCGTGAAGGGGCAATTGGGTGAGGAGGGCGAACCCACCTGCGGCCAGGCTCATCCCTCCGGCCACGATCGGGCGGGCCCCGATCTTGGGCAGCAGCTGCGACGCCGCGCCGGAGGCCACCACCACACCGAGGCCGAAGACCACGTAGGCCACCCCGGTGTGCAGGGGCGACCAGCCCAGGCCGAGCTGCATGTAGAGGGTGAGCAGAAAGAACATGCCGTACAACGCCGAAGCGACGAGCACCATCAGGCCGCTGGCGGTGCGAGGCACACGGGCCCGGAAGAACCGTAGTGGGACCAAGGGAGCGCGCAGACGGCCCTCGATGGCCAGGAAGGCGGCCAGTAGCGCCACCCCGGCGGCGAAGAAGCCGAGGGTGGTAAGCGAGGTCCAGCCATTGCGGTTGGCCTCGAGCAGGGCATAGACGATGGCGGTGATGCCGCCGGTGGCGGTCGCCGCCCCGGCGAAGTCGAAGCTGCTGCGTGCTCGATGCCGGTCGTCGCGAACCAGTCGCAGTGCGGCGAAGATGACAGCGGCCGCCACGGGAAGGTTGATCCAGAAGATCCAGCGCCAGTCGGCCACATCGATGATCACCCCCGAGAGCAGCACCCCGACGGTGCCGCCCAGGCCGGCCAGGCCACCCCAGATGGAGAGGGCCTTGGCCTTCTCCTTGGGATCGACGAACAGGACGGCGATGATCGACAGAGCCGCCGGTCCAGCCAGCGCCTCACCCAATCCCTGCAGGGCCCGGGAGCCGATGAGCATGACCTGGTCCTGGGCCAATCCGCTGGCCAGTGAGCCAACCGCGAAGGCCACCGCACCGGCCATGAAGACCCGTCGACGACCGAACAGGTCGGCCACGCGCCCGCCGAGGAGCAGAAAGCCCCCGGCCACGAGTACGTAGGCGTCGACCACCCAGGCCAGGTTGGACTGGGAGAAGCCGAGGTCGGCCTTGATGGAAGGGAGGGCCACGTTCACCACCGTGGCGTCGAGGATGAGCATGAACTGCAGACAGGCCAGGACGGCCAATGCCAACCAGCGGCGGGGGTCGGCATCCCGCAGGTTCGCAACCGGAGTCAGGAACGTGACTGCCATGGCGCTTCTCCTTCGTGAGCTGGTTGGCGGGGGACCCCCTTCGGGGCCGCCCGATGGACGCGCCACGTCGACCTGCTCGGTTCCGAGTTGACGACGACGCTTGTGTTGGCCCCGCCGGCCAGGGCTTCTGGCCTACTGACGCCGGAGGCGCCTGCCCTGGCTCACCGGGTGGTACTCTCAGTACACACTAACGATAGGGTAAACTCTAAAATTCCTGCCAGCCGTGGTCGAGGAGGAAATTCCGTGGCCGAGGGCCTGCGTGAGCGAAAGAAGCGCCGGACCCGCCAGCACATCGCCGACACCGCGGCGCGGCTGTTCGGCGAGCGGGGCTACGAGCAAGTCGCCGTCGTCGACGTTGCCGAGGCCGCCGACGTCTCCGAGCAGACCGTGTACAACTACTTCCCTACCAAGCAGGACCTGGTGTTCGACCTCGAGGAGGACCTCACTCAGCGCCTGACCGAGTTGATCAGAACGAGGCAACCCGGTGTCAGCCCCGCCGCCGCTATCCGCGACGCAGCTCTCGCTTTTGTGGATGGGATCAAGGCGGTGCCTGACGACCAGGCGCGAGGGGGCCTCGACTACCTGTCGGCGATCAGCCCCACGGTCCGACGCCTGTCCCTAGAGCTCACCGACCGACTGGCGGACGCCATCGCGGCTGCGATCACCGAAACGACGGAGGGTGTTGATCCCGAGGTCGGCAAGGTGCAGGGCATCGCCCTGGCATGGGTTATCCAGACGATTACTGATGAGAGCGGACGACGCAGGGTTGCCGGCCGACGCTCCATCCGGATCGCACGTGAGCTCCGCCCGGTCATCGAACGGATCATCGACAGCCTGGATGAGTGGCTGTCGTCCAATACGCGAAGCGCCCAGCCCCATCGCCGCGTCACGGGCTGAACGAGCTGACCCTCCTGCCTTACTCGGCGATGAAGTCGAGGAAAGCTTTGTTGAGTTCCTCCGGGTGTGTCCAGCCGATGTTGTGTGGCCCCCCCTCGACCTCGACCAGCCGGATGTCATTGACGAGATCAGGCAGACGCCTGCTCGTGTTGTCAATCGGCAGGATTCGGTCCTCGGTGCCGTGGACGACCAGCAGTGGCACGTCGATCTTGGGAAGGTCGGCGCGGAAGTCGGTCAGCCAGGTTGGCACGCAGGCCAGCGTGGCGTACGGGGAGCAACCACAGGCCACCTGGTAGCTGGCGTTCCAGGCCTCGTCGCTGATGCGGGTACCGCCGAGCTTGTCGACGTTGTAGAAGTTGTCGAAGAAAAACTTGAACCACGCATAGCGGTCCTTCTTCACGCTCTCCATGAATCCGTCGAACAGACTCTGAGGCAGCCCGTCCGGATTGTCGGCGGTTTGCAACAGGTAGGGCGGGATGGCGCCGAACAACGCAGCCTTGGTCACCCGTCGCGAGCCGTAGTTGCCTAGGTAGCGGGCGACCTCGCCGGATCCCATCGAGAATCCGGCCAGGACCATGTCGCTCAGATCGAGTGTGTCGACCAGGCTCTTCAAGTCGGCGGCGAAGGTGTCGTAGTCGTACCCGGTCGTCGGCTGACTGGAATGCCCGAATCCGCGCCGGTCGTAGGTGATCACCCGGTGACCTCGCTCCAGGAGCAGCGGCAGCTGCTTCTCCCAGGAATGCCCATCAAGTGGATAGCCGTGGATCAGCACCACGGGCTGACCGGAGCCGTGGTCCTCGTAGTACAGCTCGATCGGGTTGGAGTTCTCCTCGCCTACTGTGACGAAGGGCATGGCCTTGGCTCCTTTCTAGTGGGGCTCGATCGGCGAGGATTGGTCGGAGCGGGACCCCTCGCCGCACCAGTGATGATCCTCCGCTCCGGTCGACTAGGAGTGCAGCCAGTCGCCCCAACGAACGGTCCTTAGGAATCCTGGGCCTCCTTCCGCCGGAGCCCGTGCGCGACGGTACACCCAACGTGCTGGAAGGACGGCCCAAATTGCCAAAGGCTCGGCAGAGAGCGATGAGCTCGCCGCCGTCCGCCGCTATCGTCTTCAACGCCTGCGATCCTCCCCGGGAGACAACCATGACCGGACCGCTCAGCAACGCGCACGCCGTCACCAAGCTGCCCGCTCAGGATCTCGAGCGGGCGCGCGCCTTCTACCGGGACAAGCTCGGGCTCGAGGCGGTCGAGGAGCGTACCGGCGGACTTCGTTACATCTGCGGCCCGACCGAGTTCCATATCTTCAGCTCCGCGGGGGCGCCCTCAGGGGAGTCGACCCAGATGGCATTCGAGGTCGAGAACCTCGACGCGACCCTCACTGAACTACGAGCCCGGGGTGTGACCTTCGAGCGCTTCGAGATGTCTGGCTTCGATGTCCGCGGCGAGACGATCGCCGCCCCCGACAACTATCCGAGCAAGGGCACCGGCGAGCTCGGTACGTTCTTCTACGACACCGAGGGCAACCTCATCGGGATCGCCCAGCCGGTCCGTGACGGCGGGAGACCGGGTAGCGGGACCCGACCGTAAGTGCCGTCTGGCATCGGGCTCCGGCGGTGATCGAGGTCTGATCACCGCCGTCGGGCACCCTCGGTTTCAGCCGGGCGCGTGCGTTGGTCGCGTTCCGCATTTGGTCGATAACGTACGGAGATGCGCCCCGGTGTCGACCGCATGTGGAACACGGGCGGCTCGCCGGCCGGGCAGGATGTCCTCTGCGTCGAGTGCGGTGCCGGTCGGCCGAGGTCCTGTTCCACATCTGATCGAAATGGGCCTCGCCCGCCGGCGCCTCTCGCCCCCTTTCGACCAGATGTGGAACGGCAGCGCTACGCGCCTAGAGGTCGCCGGACGTCACGACGTAGCTACGTCCGCCCGGCGACACCCTGCATCCGTCTCTCCTGGTGAGGTTCCTCGCCAAGCGGTGGGCCACTCCGCTTCCGGCCGCGGCGGGCCTTAGCGCTGAGCGTGTCGAAGGGTGTGACGGGCGCCAGCAGTGGTATCGGAGCTGCAATCGCCAGACAGCTGAAGCGCGACGACTTCGAGCTTGTTCTCGGTGCACGGCGACATGACCAGCTTCGGGAGATCGCAGAAGAGATAAGTGCCCGGTGGATGCCCCTTGACGTCACCGACGAGGATTCGGTCGAACATTTCTGCGCGGAGCTCGAGACCTGTCGGGTGCTCGTCAACAACGCCGGTGGGGCCTTGGGCCTTGATCGGATCGAGAACGCCGACCCCGGTGAGTGGTTGACGATGTACGAGACGAACGTCCTCGGCACGCTTCGGATGACGAAACGACTTCTTCCTCTGCTCGAGAGCAGCGGGGACGGGCACGTGGTCATGATGGGCTCGATCGCGGGGTACGAGCCCTACGTTGGTGGTGCTGGCTACAACGCCGCCAAGTTCGCCATTCGGTCAGTTACGAGGGTGCTCAGGCTCGAGCTACTGGGTCGTCCTGTCCGGGTCTCCGAGATGGACCCGGGATTGGTCGAGACGGAGTTCAGCGTGGTGCGCTTTCACGGCGACCGTGCCCGTGCCGCGGCCGTCTATGAAGGCGTGACGCCGCTCAGCGCCGACGACATTGCCGAGTGCATCGGCTTCATCGTCAGCCGGCCCTCCCATGTCAACGTGGACACGATGGTGGTGCTCGCGCGCGATCAGGCCGGCGCTGCCACCGTGCATCGGCGGTGAGCCCCGATCCCTGCGCCGGCAACGGGTTGCTGACCCCTACCTTTCTATTCCACCGTCTCCATGCTGCGAACCATCGAGGACATCGTGGGGATCAAGCCGCTCACGCAGTTCGACACCTACGCGACCCCGATGTCGGCGTCGTTCACCGACAAGCCCGATGACACCCCCTATAGCGCGGTCACGCCGCCCGATGCCGGCAACACCCTGCAGACCGCGAGCGCACCGATGGCGGCTACCGCCCTCAGGGCCGGCCTACCGACCGTGGTGTGGAACCGCAGGCCCGAGGCGGCAGACAGGTTTGCCGAGCAGGGCGCTGATGTCGCCACATCGGTGGCTGAGGCGGTCGGACAAGCCGATGTTGTCATCACGATGGTCAGCAATGCCGACGCCGTGATGTCGCTCGCTACCGAACACGGCATGCTGGCGGCGCTTCCCGCCGGTGCCGTATGGGCACAGATGAGCACAATAGGTGTGGCAGGGACGGAGCGGCTCGGTGCCATGGCGAGCGACCAGCGCCCGGATACCTATTTCGTGGACGCTCCTGTGTCGGGTAGCAAGGTGCCTGCTGAACAGGGCACCCTGATGATCTTCGCCTCTGGTCCCGAGGAGGCGCGATCGCGTGTGGCACCTGTGTTCGACGCTATCGGTCAGCGCACGCTGTGGCTCGGGCCAGCTCCCGGATCTGGGTCCCGTATGAAGCTGGTGAACAACGTGTTGCTGGCCTTCACCGCTGAGGGGGTCGCCAACTCCTTTGGCCTGGCCCGTCGACTGGGGCTCGATACTGACTCGGTCGTCGAGGCGTTCGATGGGAGCGCGTTGGTCTCAGCCTGGGAATCAGGGAAGTTTCGCCGCATCGCCAAGGGCGAGTACTCCGCCGAGTTCGCCTTGGGCCTCGCCCTGAAGGACGTCCGCCTCGCTCTCACCGAAGGAGACCCAGACCGATTCAGGGTCCTGGCCTCGCTCGCCGAGGAGTGGGGCGCCCTTGTCGACAGCGGATTGGGCGACGAGGATGTCACGGTGGTGGAGGGCGCCCGTCGCCGCCGCGCCGATGCCGGCGCCGAGCAGGCTCATCGCCGCTACGCCGACCCTCACTCCGACCAGCTTGTGCCGTCGCTTCTTGGGGGCCACTTGCTCCTCCTGTTCTCGACCTGCGCCACCTCCTGTCGAAGGGGCGGGGGAGAACCTATGGAACAAAAGGGACAAACCGTCCAACGGCTCGTGAACGCGAGCTGAATCTTGGGCGAACCCAACTGAAGCCGCGCCCTCCAGGTGCGGTGGCGAGAGCGACCGCGGCAGCGTTCCGGCGCCTTCACCAGACGCCAGATCCATTCAGCCGTGCAGCCCGGGTGTGTTGCGGCAATGACTCTGAACCGCACCGGGCAGCTGCGGCACGGTCCCGCGGTCGGGGCGACAGCATCCGTCCGCCGGTGCACACACTCGTCAACTGGTTGTCGAGCGCGGCTGGTGAGCCCTCAGCGCGAAAGAGGCGGGCGACTCAGTCGAACAGTCACTTCTCCTCGGAGAAGCTCTGGCGAACTCGCCAGGTGCTGTCCGGGTAGCGGACCTGCAGCCGGTGCCAGCCGCCCAACAGATCCCGTCCCTCGTGAGAACGCTTGTAGTTTGGCCGTCGGGAAGCGGCGCAGTACCTCCTCGAAGGCTGTTGTGGCTTGCTCCTCCTGGTGCAGGCGGAGGTAGGCGTGACCCTGAGCGACCCCCAGCTGGGCCACGAATTCTGCCGGTGGCAGGTAGCCGTTCCAGTGGTAGAGGTCGAAACCTTCGCTGTCGAGCACGCGCAGGTCCGGAGTCCAAGCCTGCCGGTAGCGGGCCACCACCTCCTTGGAGCTCTCGTCCTGGGTGTTCACCTGGCATGCAACGAAGCGCTCGGTCACCACCGAAGCCACCATCTCGTCCGGGTACGTCACGGCACCCATTCGCTTGCAACCGCCTCAGGTGGGTGAGAAGAAGTCGAGCAAGACCAGTTTGCCCGACTCGCCTGCCCGGCCACAGGCCGCTTGGAGGTCGTCTGTCCAATCGATCGCACTCATGACGTCGGCTCCATCCTGTCCTCGACAGTAAATGTCCCGTCGCGGACTCTAGTGCCGTAACCGCATCGCACTCGCCGAGTGCCGGTGCCGGTTCCGGGGTATCCAGCGGGTGGGCGTTGACAGGAGGAAGATCCATGCGGCCACTGGAAGACCAGGTCATCCTCATCACCGGGGCCACCGACGGCCTCGGCAAGGCGCTGGCGGCCGAGCTGGCTGCAACCGGGGCGACACTGCTCGTGCACGGGCGTGACGACCGACGCGGCGAGGAGACGATCAATGACATCGGGACCCGAGCGCCGAGCTCGAGTCTCCACTGGTATCGCGCCAACTTCGCTTCGCTGCAGGAGGTGCGCGATCTGGCGAACGACATCATCAACGAGCACGACCGGTTGGACCTACTCGTGAACAATGCGGGCGTCGGCTCAACCCTCCCGGGTGACGGAACCCGGTTGGAGAGCACCGACGGCATCGAGCTCCGGTTCGCCGTGAACTACTTGGCGACGTTCCTGCTGACCCGCTTGCTCGAACCCCTTCTGGTGAAGTCGGCGCCGGCGCGAGTAGTCAACGTCAGCTCGGCGGGCCAGGCGTCGATCGACTTCGATGACGTGATGCTCGAGCGCGCCTACGGCGGTCAGCGTGCCTATGCCCAGAGCAAGCTGGCCCAGATCATGTTCACGTTCGACCTTGCCGAGGACCTGGCCGGGACAGGGGTGACTGCCAACTGCCTCCACCCGGCGACCTTCATGCCGACCAAGATCGTGCTGGCGGCGCGGGGCGGCGCCACGAGCACGCTCGAAGAGGGTGTTCGGGCCACCATGCGGCTCCTCACGGATCCTGGCCTCGATACGGTCACCGGGCGCTACTACAACGGTCTGCGAGAGGCGCGGGCGATGGACCAGGCCTACGACGTTGACGCCCGCAGGCGACTCTGCAGGCTCTCCGAGGAGCTCACGGCTCTTGCCCCAAGCTGATCGGCTCCGAAGGCGTACATTCCCCGATCAACGCGAACCCGGTGCCAGTCGTCGGCGCAGCGAGGTGGACCTGCGGGTTGCCGACGCAGCGCTGGCGGTAGCCTTCCTGGCGCCCGTTGCAGCTTTCTTCGCACCCCAAGCTGAGGCTTCGGTGGCCTTTCGTGCGCCGGCAGCCGTGCCTGCAGCCCTGGCCCGGCTCGCGGCCAGCTCACGACGAGCACCTTCGGCCTTCACTCGGGCCCTCCTGGCGCGACGCGTCAGGCGTACTGCCACCTCGTCGACGACGAGGGCGGTGGCGATGCCCGCCATCCACGAGTCCTTTGCTAGTGCCAAGCCTTGTTGAGTAGGTCTCAGGCTGCCTTCCTCGTGCATGCGTGGTGTCTTGACGTACATTCCCAGCAGACCACCTGAGAAAGCCCCAAGTCCCAACCCGGCCAGGCCAGACGGAATGAGGGGGACCATCAGCGCGGCCCCAAGTGCGATCTCTCCTGTGGCGAGCAGTCGGAGGAAGCCCTGAGGGTCCATCTCCTGGAAGATCGGGTAGGCGTCGGTCGCCATGCCATGTATGCCCTTGGCTGTCTCGTCATCGGCGCTCAGATGGGAAAGCCCAACATTCAAGATGAAGGCTCCGGTGGCGGCCCTCAGTGGCAAATGGGAGATCCTGAAAGCCATCTACCCTCCAGTTCGAGCAGAGCAGCAACTCACGATTTGTCTACCCCCTACGCCCCGATTCGACTCGCCATCCGACCTGCCCGCGCACCCCGTTGATGTGAAGATGGCGCCAGGGGCGTGTTTCGCGCCTCAGCCCCTATCGCAAGGGGAACGTAGCGACCGCTTGGGATAGCGAATCGGCGCCGCCACCCGTTCGGTGCAGGACTTGTTCGTCGACTACTGATGATGGTGGCGGTCAACCTGGTGCTCGACAGCCGGCGTGGGGCTCGGGGCGACCGCTGACTCATCCTCGAGCTCGTCGAGGTCACCATCAGGCGCCGGACGCGAGCTCGAACCACACCCGCTTTCCATCTCGCGCCGGCTCGACTCCCCATCGATCTGATAAGCGTGCGACCAGGATGAGACCGCGCCCGTGGTCTGCCCACAACCCTTCGTGCTCGATCTGAGGGACACCTTCTCCGTTGTCGTACACCTCCACCCTGAGTCGGCGGTCGTCGAGCTCTACTTCCATCTCCACGGGAGCACGAGCCTGTCGGATCGCGTTGGTCACGAGCTCGCTGACCAACAGCTCCGCCCGCCTCAGCACCTGCGATCCGCCGTGTCGCGCCACGATACTTCGCACGAAGCGACGGGCTTCGGGCACGCTCGACGGTGCCGGATCGAAGGTGCCCAGAGCCTTCTGCAGGATTCGTCCTCTTCGCCGTCAGGTCGGCCTCATCAGCGCGGAGAGCGAGCAAGCCACCGTAGGTTCTTCCGCCGAGTCAACGTTACCCATATGCGGCCTGTCGCCAACCGTTGCGCCATTTTCGTCCATCGACGACCTCTGCGGTCGCTGATGATGCTCTACCCACCTTTGGGAGTGGGCACTCCAGGTCGCCACTCGTGTGCTCCAGTACTACGAAGGATCCACCCGTGCCGCCAGAACGGCGACGTCGTCTTCCAGCTGTGCGTGGGCCAGAAGGGGTTGGAGGATCTCATCGAGCAACTCTGCTGGTTCCGCGTCGCTATGAGCCGCAGCCGCCTTGGAAAGCCGATCGAGGCCCTCGTCAAGAGATGACGCCCGTTCCTCGATCAGGCCATCGGTGTAGAGCAGCAGGGTCGCCCCGGACGGAAGCGTTATCTTGCCCTCGTCGTCGCCGCCGACGTTCAGCCCGAGCATGGTCCGGTGCCCCCCGTCGAGGAACTGGACGACCGGACCAGGTCCCACCAGCAAGGGAGGGGGGTGGCCGGCGTTCATCCAGCGCAGCACCTGCGTGCTGGGGTCATAGGCGGCATACAAGACCGTGGCCAGATGAGCCGACTCGGCGCCGGACACGAACTCGTCGAGCTTTCGTACGACCTCAGCCGGGTTGGCCCCCGACCAGGCGTGGCTCCGGAGCGCGTTACGAACGGTTCCCATGACGGCAGCGGCCTCGACGCCGTGACCCATTGCATCGCCCACGGCGATCCCGACCCGGCCGTCGGCGAGGGTCATGACCTCGTACCAGTCACCGCCCACCTCGGCTCCAGAAGTAGCGGCCACATACCGCACGGCGGTGGTCAGGCCCGGCACCGCGGGCGGCTCGCTCGGGAGCAGCGCCCGTTGCAGGGTCTCGGCGGCATTGCGCTTCTCCTCGTAGAGTCGGGCGTTCTCCAGGGCCAGACCGGCACGCCTTCCGAGGTCGGCAGCCATCGGGAGGTCGCCTTCGTCAAAGTGTCGTTCCGAGCCGGCCCAGGCCATTGTCAGTGCACCCAGAAGGTGGACACGCCCCGCCAGTGGGACGACGACGCCCGAGCGGAGCCGCGGACCTCTGTATGGCCTTGCCCCCTCAGGGGCATGAGACGCTGACGCCAGCTCCTCAGCCCTTGTTTCCCTGAAGAGCACTGGCCCCTCGTGGTGCCTGACGATGTCCAGGGGCGAGCCGGGAGTGGGTTCGCGCGGAGTCTGGACCTCCAACGATCCGACCAGGTCGAGATCGGCCGGATCCGCCGAGCTGACCGCGACGCGACGGACCCTGCCGTCGTCAGCTAGCAGGTCCACGGCACACCAGTCAGCCAGGCGATGTATTACGAGATGGGCCAGGCGATTCAAGGCCACACCCGGATCGAGAGCACTCGAAAGGACCGAGCTCGCCTCGGCCAGGACCCCAAGGCGCAACTCGGCCATCTCGGCGTCGCGCCGGGCGGCTCGTTCCCGGTCGAGGGCGAGCCGGGCCGACGCCAGGGCGTCCTCTTTCTCTGCCACCAGCTCGTCCTTCTCGACCATCAGCTGGGCGGTGTCGATGGCCAGGGCGGCGGAGCGGGCCACATCCTCGGCCAAGGCCACGTCGCCCGGTCCGAAACGACGCTCCTCGGAGGTCGACTCCAGCATGACCGTACCGATTGTCGACCCCCTGGCCACCAGGGGAACAACCATGTACGAGCGAACGCCTAGCTCCCTGACAACGCTCAGGTGATGCGAATCGACAGGTGGCTCCTCGGCGAGCTCGGACGACACATCGCCGACCAGCACGGGATGGCCGGTGCGCAGCACCTCGGCCACCGGGTGGCCCCCAGCGGGATCTGGCGTGTACCGCATCATGGTCTGACGGGCCGTGGATGCCACCGTCGGATCGGCGTGGGCTACCGCCGCCCGCCTCAGCGAACCGCCGGGAGCGACCAGGTCGATGATGCAAAGGTCTGCCAGGGTCGGCACGGCCAGCCGGACGAGCGACCCGAGAGTCTCGTCGAGATCAAGTGACTTGGCGAGGAGCTGGCTCGCGCCCAGCACGAACGCCAAGCGCCGTGAGGTGGCCTCGGCTTCTATCCGGGCTCGCCTCTCATCGTCGAGGTCCTGCCTATCGTTGGTCCGACGCGAGGCGTCTCCACGGCGAGTCACCATCTCAGTTGAGGGCAATCCGTCGCGGCGGCGCAAGTGCCCGTTGGCGAGCTCGGCGCGCTGCCCGGATCAAGGATGGGACAGGCCGTGACATGTCGGGCGAACTCACGGGCGTCGATTGTCTTCACCGGACGATCGCACCGACCGAAGCTGCTGTGACGTGCTGTCAGGCGGGCGGTCAGAAGAGAGAGGTTCCCCCGCTATATCCTTCATGCCCTCTTCCATGGGGAACGAAGGAATAACACGCACGCGGTTCCACTGCGGGAGACGTGACTGCATGAGGAAGGTGTCTACCGCCTCAGGGCGGTCGCTCTCGACAATGGCAACCGTGGTGTGCTCTCGGTTTACGTAGGGGCCAGCCACCATCTTCACCCCGTTGTCCAACGAAGTGGCAAAGGCCGCGGGTGCCCGGGTCGGCGTTCCGAGGCCGGCTAGGCGGCGAGCACGTTGCAGAGAGCTAGCTCGACCATGGGCTCGGTCTTGTTGGCGGTGTCGGGCAGCTCGCTCAGCAACATGGTCCCGAGGACGGAAGCGAACCGCTCCATCTCGACGTGATCCTCGAGTCGCGGACGCTCCCAGTCGGGATGGAGGATGTGGGCCAGCTCATGGACGATGACTTCTGTCAGCTGATGCACATCCTCGAGCAGGCCAGGATCGAACAGGATGCTGTCGTCGTCGACGAAGGGAACGGCCAAGCCGGAGAGTCCAGCTTCCAGTATCGGCATCGTGAACACTTTGATCGGCCGTCCACCTCGCGCCTCCAGGTCGCGGACGAGCTCAGCGATCTGGCCGGGAACGCCCGCCGCAACGAGCTCGGCCCAACTGAGCTCGCTCATCTCGCTCCATTCAAGCTGGCTTAGTAACCGGCCAACCATTTCCATGCTGTCTGCTCCCCAGGCTCGTAGTCGTTGCCGATGTGGCTTATCGATGCCCAAGTCGCGCGCCTGGCAAACGTCATATCGAAATGACCGAGCTACAGAGCGTCGAGACAGAGAAATCCAGGCGCGGCAATGACCATTGCCATACGGGGATGCCCTCGGAACATCTTGGTCCAACTGCGGCAACAGCTGTTGCCGCAGCGGGTTAATGGATGCGTATGGCGGGGTATTCCACCGCCAACCCCGATGAGAACGTAGAAGAGACTGGGAGGGGCCATGGCGGCTGACTGGTGGGACATCTATGGATCTGCGCAACCGCAGGCGGAGGAGCGCCGATGCTGGGATTGTCGCGATGCTGTCCGGCTGGAGGCGCTCGGTCCGGATGGCGTTCGTTGCGTCGAGTGCTGGCGGGCGCGAACGGAGATGGGTTCCAAGCGGCGTCCGCAACAAAGCCGACGCTCTGCCCGCGGACGCCAACAGAAGGTCAGGGCGACGTAGGGACCGACGTCGGCCGCGGTCGTCGGCTCTGAACGGCGAGTTGACCGGTGGCGCCAGTTTGCCGTACAGGACCAAACCTGGGCACGTGTGGCAACGGGGATTGCCGGGTAGACAGTACAGATGGCGGACGATCGGACAGAGAGTAGATCGAGGTCGATGGACGGATCCTTGGAGCACCGATCCTTGGAGCACCGATCCTTGGAGCACCGATCCTTGGGGCACGGATCCTTGGAGCACGGATCCTTGGAGCACGGATCCTTGGAGCACGGATCCTTGGAGCGAGTTGCAGCTGCTGCCGACGAGGTGGCGGACGAGCAACGACACGTCGCTCGGCAGGCGCGGTCGATGCAGCATCGGCGGGATCGTGGAGCGCCATGGTCCAGGATTCTCGACGAGGAGGCATCGCCGACCCTGTTACAGCGACTTCGCCACAGTTGCAGACGACTTACTGACGCCACCGGCCAAGCGAGCCGCGCGCTGGTCGCCAGCCTGACCGTCGAAGGCGAGTCCCGCCGCAAGATCGCCCGCCGGTTGGGTGTGAGTCACCAACGCGTGACGGCGATGCTGAACAGCACGCGTCGTTCGAGCGCCTCTGAGCCATCAGCAGGTGATTCTCGTCGGCTCAGGTGACAGGACCGCTGTCGGGAGGCGACATCTCCTGCACTGCGTCTTCGGCCTCGGTTGTGGAGCCCAGCATGCGGTAGGCCACCGACGGCCGCCTCGCTCGGTTGGCATCGAACTGTGCCGCCAGGTCGTCTTCTCTACCGCCTATTGACGCGCCAAGACGCCTCAGTGTGACAGAGCTGGCTTCCCATCTTTCGGTCGACAGAGGCCGCCGTGCCGCCACGACCGGAGCGCGACCCCGACGAGACAGGTCATCCGGCTTGTCACACATCGGCTGCACCATGCGTCATAGGGGACACGACAGCAAGTATGAAAACACGAAGGGAACCGAAGATGAGCTTGCAGGCGAACGTGATCATGATCGGAGTGAAGGACGTCCAGGCCTCCAAGAAGTTCTACGAAGACGGTATGGGGTGCAAGGTCGAACAGGACCAGCATCACTTTGTGAGACTTGACCTCGGAGAGCGATCGGCGGCACTCGCCCTGTACCAATGGGACGCCGCTGCGGGAGATGCGGGCGTTGCTTCCGAGGGGAACGGCTTCCGGGGTGCGTCCTTTCACTACCTGGTGTCGTCTAGCGACGAGGTGGACACAGTCATCGCCAAGGCGACCGCGGCGGGAGGTTCCGAGGTCAAGGCGGCGGCGTCCGCACAGTGGGGCGGCTATTTTGGCTACTTCGCGGACCCCGACGGACACCTTTGGAAGGTTGCGGCTCCCTGATGGGCCACCGAGTTGTCGCAGCGAGGGGCCGGGAAATCGGCGTCATTGGGCATCCGAGCGGGGCAGGCTGGCGCCCGGGAAGCAGACGACGCTTCGCCCCCCTGATGTGA
>VAWP01000054.1:13134-21633 GCA_005888295.1 Actinomycetota bacterium | reverse complement strand
AACCTGAGGCCGCGATATCGGCGTCGCTCCACCACCCGCGACCTGCGGTCCCTGTGAGCCCCCCATCGCCGGCCCGGTCCACCCGCACCAGGAGAGCAGGACGCGAATAGAATGGGTGGTCAGGATACGTCGGGGTCTGGACCGCCGTGGCCTCCTCGAGCCGCTCACGGGAGGCGGAGTGGCATGCCGGTGGTGGTACAGATCTGCCTCGTCTCGGGCGTCGGGTACAACGCCCGGAGATGGCGACGCTATCCAACGTCTCGGACCGGGCCGCGGCGGTTGGAGGATGAGATTCGTGGCACGTGAGCGGATCGCCGGCGACCTCGCGGGTTCGGCAATATCGATGGGATCGGCGCCTGGCGGCCATGGAGATGAAGAGTGATTGACAGCGACACCCACGCCCTCGAGGCAGCCGCCTTCGCGGATGCAGAGGGCGTCGCGACAGCAGAACAGCGGCGGCTGCTCGAAGCCGACACGGAGGCTTGGCGGCGGGTACTCGGGCGTTTGCTGATGGAGACCGAGAAGACGCTCGCCTCGGCCAGGGCCGTGAAGGGCGCTGAGCGCGCCCAAGTTGTCGCGGATGTCCAGGCGACGCTACGACATCTCAAGGCCGCGTCGAAGCGCGCGAGAGGTTCCCTGCCTGAGAGCTCTGCTGCCGTCGGAGCTCACTCCGCGTCTCTGTCGGCGACGGTCGATCCCGTAGGAGAAGCGCGCCTGCAGGGCTCATGGTCGGCAGGCCGCCTCGTCGTTTGGGCGGGAGGACCGGGCGTGGCTCCGGCTGACAACGGTGGGCTCGCCGATCGCCTCGAGGCCATCGGAGCACCGCCCCTCGGGTGGGAGCTGCACCGCGATATCCGTCTTCCGAGCGGCGAGCAGGCAGCGGCGCTGTCGATCCCATTGGCAGACGGGCTCGGGTGGCTCGTGGAGGTCGGCAAGTCCGATGCGGGCACAACTGGCAGGGATCAGGCCGAGGCCGGCGCCGACTCCCCTCCGAGCAGCGGAGTGGGGCCGAGCCTTGTTTGGCTGGGGCGGGTTGCGCTCCTGGGCGTCAGGCTGGTCGTGGAGGGTTCGGTGGTGCCGACACTCCGCAGAAGCAGGCGGCAGGAACGGTCGGGGCAAGAGGATGTGGCCGTGGAGTGGACCCCCGCTCTCGTCGGTGATTCGCAGGTACGGAGCTTCGCCCGAGCGATGCCTCCCGCCGTCGCTGCGATCACGAACAGCGCCCCCGGCACCGTCGTCCGCGCCGTCCTCACCTCGGTCGTGAACGCCATCGTCACCCAGGCCGCGGCTCGGGTCGACGTTCCCGCACCTCCACCGCGCACCTCGTCAGCTTCCTTGGTGGCAGAGGCGGTCGTCACCCGCCTCGACGGCTCGACGTTCACGGCGCCGACCCGAGCGGTGGAGGAGGTGGCGACGCAGCTCAGGCGGTGGGCGGCCACGGTCACCGCCGGTGACCGACCCGTCCTCACGATGGGCCTCGACCCGCCGCAGGGAGACGGCGCATGGTTGCTGTCTGTTCTCGGTCCTGGCGCCGACGGAACGCTCCTCCCGATCGAACAGGCGCTGGCCGATTCCAAGAACGCCCACGGCCTGGAGGACGAGCTCGTCCGACTCGAGCAGGCCTTTCCCGCCTTGCGGCGTCCTGGCGGGGCCCGCCGGGGGCAGGTGTACCTGGCTGGCGACGAGGCCTGGGATCTGATGACGCGAAGCGGGCCGTCGCTCCGGACCGCCGGGTTCGACGTCCGCGTTCCAGCCTTGTCCCGCCGCAGACCGGTGGCCCGGCTGCACCTGTCGACGAGCTCTTCGGGCGATCCGGCCGTCGGCGCCCGACAGCTCTCCGACGTGCACTGGTCGGCTGTCTTCGACGACGTCAAGCTGTCCGCCGACGAGGTGGCACGGCTCGCGGCCGAGGCCACGCCGCTGGTTCGCTCCCGGGGCAGGTGGGTGGAGCTCGACCGCGCCGACCTGGACGCGGCGGCCGCGGCTCTCGAAGAGCGTGCGGCGAGCGCACAGATGACCGGTGCCGAGGTCTTGCGCCATGCCGTCGGCCTCGAGGGTTCTCCACTCGCTGGCGGGCTCACCGTTGAGGGTGAGGGGTGGGCAGCCGACCTGCTGCGGAAGGCTGACAGCGCCGCCACCGAGCCGGTCGACGCGCCCGAGGGGTTCCGGGGCGAGCTGCGCACCTACCAGGCCGACGCCCTCGGATGGCTGATATTCCTCGACACCGTCGAGCTGGGCGGCTGTCTCGCCCTTGACATGGGGCTCGGCAAGACCCCGATCGTCCTGGCCGACGTGCTACGCAACGTGGGCAGCGGTCCAACGCTCGTCATCGCCCCCGCCGCCGTCGTCGGCAACTGGGCAGCCGAGGCTGGCCGGTTCACACCGTCGTTGCGGGTCGTCGTACACCACGGCGCCACCCGCTCTTCAGCCGCAGATCTCAGGGCTGAAGCGGAGGGAGCCGACATCGTCGTGACGACCTACGGCACCGCCCTCCGCGACGTCGACGCATTGGGGGCGGTGGAATGGTCCCGTCTCGTCGTCGACGAGGCACAGGCACTCAAGAACCCGGCCAGCGACACTGCACGTGAGTTGCGCCGGATCCCGGCGCGAGCACGTCTCGCTCTCACCGGTACGCCCATCGAGAACGGCCTCGGAGACCTGTGGGCCATTCTCGATTTCACCAACCCGGGGTTGGTCGGATCCCGTCCAGCGTTCATCGCACAGCTCAGCGGCGAGCCCGACGCAGCGCTGAGCGCGCTGAACGGCATTCTGGTCTTCAGGCGCACCAAGGACGAGCCGGTCATTGCCACCGAGCTGCCAGACAAGGTGGACGAGCTCGACCACTGCGCAATGAGCGCCGAGCAGATCGGCCTCTACCAGGCCGTGGTCAACGGGCTCGTGACACACACCGTTGATGTGAACGAGTCCCGGACAGTCAAGCAGGGGCAGATCCTCGCGGCTATCACGGCCCTCAAGCAGATATGCAACCATCCCGCCGCGTACCACGACGATGGGCGTCCTCTCGCAGGTCGGTCCGGCAAGCTGGCGCGCCTCGAGGAGCTCGTCGATGCCATCTTCAGCGCCGACGAACGCGTGCTGGTGTTCACTCATTTCGCAGAATGGGGCAAGCGCCTCGCCGATCACCTGACCGATCTGACCGGGACCTCGATCGCCTGTTACCACGGCGGACTACCTCGTCGCGCCCGTGACACGATCGTGAGTGACTTCCAGGACGGAAAGGGCGCCGGCGCCCTTGTGCTCTCCCTGAAAGCTGGGGGAACCGGACTGAACCTGACCGCAGCCAACCACGTCGTGCTTTTCGACCGCTGGTGGAACCCTGCCGTCGAGGACCAGGCTCGCGACAGGGCGTGGCGTATCGGTCAAGATCACACCGTCGTCTCTCACAGGCTCATCTGCCCCGGCACGGTGGACGAACGCGTCGAAGAGGTCGTCGCTGGGAAGCGACGAGTGGCTGACCTCATCCTGCCCCGCTCGAGCTCACTCGCCGACCTCGAGCCCGACCAGCTCCGTTCCGCGCTAGGACTGCGCGAGGACACGTTGCTCACCGAAGACTCATGACGCCGCCGCGGAAGAGCTCCCGGCGAAATGGCCGGCGCCGCAGTCCGCCGCGGACCGACCTGTGGCGTGCCGTACCACCTCCGCCGGAGCTCCAGACGATCGCACCGGTTGTCGATCCCACCGCGCTCGTCCGCTCGTTGGGTCCGCCACAGTTGCCGGGTCAGAAGACATACGCAGAGCATTACCTGGCGGCTGTTGTCGAGCGTGCCGCTGCCATCGCGGGAGCCGTGGCTGCGGCCGCCGGGGTTGGTGCCGAGCCGGACGACGACTGAGGCAAGCTCGCTCGGTCTGTCTTGTGAGCGAGGATCGCAGGCGGTTGGCCCAAGGGCGCGTTGCCTGCTCCTTCCATGTCTAGGCGGCGGGGACGGCGGCGCTGTCGTCTTCTGTGGGTGCGTCTGCGAGTTGCGGTTCTTTTCTGGCGCTCCGGGGCCGCAGCAGTACGAACGCGAGAGCTATGCCGGTGCCGATCGCAGCCGCTCCGACCAGGAACGCGAGGTGGTAGCCGCTGATCAGGGAGGCGGTGAGCCCCTGGTGGCCGGAGAGCAGCGTCTTGGTGCGGTTGGCTGCCACGGTGCTGAGGACGGCAAGCCCGAACGCACCGCCGACCTGCTGTGAGACGTTGGTGATCCCGGAGCCGAGCCCGGCGTCTTCGGATGGGACGTCGGCCATCGCCGTCGTGAGGAGTGGCATGAAGGCAGTACCGATGCCGAGACCAATGGCGAAGGAGGCGAAGAAGATCGTTGGAAAGAAGCTGGTCTGCGGCCCGACGGTGCCGAACAGGAGCAGCCCGACAATCGCTGTCGCCATACCGGCGATCAGGACGGCAAAGGATCCGAAGCGTGCGACCAGTCGCGCCGTGATTCCCCGAGACAGGACGGCGACGGTGATCGTCCAGGGCAGGAAGGCTGCTCCTGTTTGCAAGGCGCTGTAGTGCCGGATGTGCTCGAGATACAGGGCGCCCAGGAAGAAGGTCGAGTACATGCCGGTGACGAGGAACCCTCTGACGAGACTGGCGTTGATCAGCCCGCGCAGTCGGAGGATGCGGAGGGGCATGATCGGGTTCTCGATGCGGGCCTCGAGGGCGAGGAACGTTCCGAGGAGCGCGGCGGCCAGGCCGCCGAAGCCGAGCACCTGAACGGAGCTCCAGCCCTCCTTCGTGGCCTCGACGATGGCGTAGATGGCGCTCATCAGCGAGGCAGTGACGACCAACGAGCCGATCCAATCGACGCCGTGTTGGAGCCCGAGGCCCGTGTCGGGTCGGATGAGCGCCTGCGCGAGGGCGAAGGTCGCCAGCCCGATGGGAAGGTTGACGAAGAAGACCCAGTGCCAGCTGAGCGTCTGGGTGAGCACGCCGCCGGCGAGGAGCCCGAGCGAGCCTCCGGCGACGGAGACGAAGACGTAGGCGCTCATGGCCCGGGCGCGCTCGGCGGCCTCGGGGAACTCGGTGACGATGATGGCGAGTATCACCGAGGCCTGGGCGGCTGCGCCGATTCCTTGGAGAAACCGCGCCGCGATCAGCACCCCTTGGCTGGGTGCGATGCCGCACAGCAACGAGGCCGCGGTGAAGGTGGCGAGGCCGATGAGGAACACGCGCTTTCGACCCATGAGGTCGCCGAGTCGACCAGCCAGCAGCAGCAAGCTCCCGAACGTGATGAGGAACGCGTTGACGACCCAGGTGAGGTTCGCCTGACTGAAGTGGAGGTCATGCTGGATCGCCGGCAGGGCCACGTTCACGATCGTGACGTCGAGCACGATCATGAGCTGGGCCAGGCAGACGACAGCCAGAGTGTTCCAGCGGCGCCGGTCGGACGGAGCAGTGTCGGTGGGGGCGACGTTCATGCAGTAGCCTCCGGAAGATCCGGAGGTACCCTCCAGGTACTATACGGAGGCACCCTCCGGTTGTCAACCGGGGATTGATGATGAGCACGACAGAAGCGTCCACGAGGGCCCTGCTCGACCGCCCACGGCGAGCCGACGCACGGCGCAACTACGAGAAGATCCTCGCCGTCGCCCGGGAAGCGTTTGCCGAGGGGGGCGAGTCGACGGCGCTCGAGGAGATCGCCCGCCGTGCCGACATCGGGATCGGCACGCTGTACCGGCACTTCCCCAACCGGCAGGCCCTGCTCGAGGCCCTGTACATCAACGAAGTCGAGGACGTCTGTCGCTCCGCCGAGCAGGTTGACGGTGCCGATCCCTGGGAGGCGCTGGACGGCTGGTTCGAGCGTTTGATCGCGTATCTGGCGACCAAGCGGGCGCTCGCCCACGAGCTGTTCAACTACCTGGATCAGGAAGCCCCGCTGTTTCAGATGTGCCGGACAGCGCTCTATGCCGCCGGCGAGCCACTGCTCAAGCGCGCCCAGGAGGCCGGCGCTGTGCGCCCTGACGTCGAGTTCTCCGACGTCATGCACATGGTCGCCGGCATTTCCAAGATTCCAGCCGGCGATCCCGGGCAGAGCGAGCACATCCTCCGCGTCGCCTTGGACGGCCTCCGCTACCGGCCCAAGGGGTAGGGCTGCCCGGGGTCGGCGAGGGCGGGTGGCCTCGCCACCCTCGGGCGACCTCACCTACATCCCCGACAACGACGGGGGGTACGTGGCCGCCCAGGCCGGCATACTGTCACGTGACCGACCACATGGCCGGTGGCATGGTCGGCTGGTACCGGGTCAGTTGATCCGGGATGGATCGGCGTCGAGCGGGCACGCAATGGGTGACGTCTCGGCGTCACCTCTACCGAAGCGCTCGGTGCCGCGCGCGCCGCACCAACACACCCAGCGGACGGCGATCGACCCCCCGTCGTTGACGAGCGCCTCGATGCCGTCGGGCGCCAGCAGCACCCGCTTGCCGTGGCGGGGGCAGTGCACCGAGAACATGGCGTGATCTTTGCGATTGCTGGGCGTCGCCACGAGTGGCAGACTTGCCCATATGCGAAAGAAAGCTGCCAAGCCCCCGGTCGTGGCGGCGGTCGTCGCCCACGGGACATCGCCGTTCGAGTTCGCCATCGGCTGCGAGGTCTTCGGCATCGACCGGTCGGCGGACATCGGCCGAGCCTGGTACCGGTTCGTCGTCTGCGCCGCCGACCGACCACCGGTCCGCGCCCACACGGGGTTCACCATCGACACCGCTCACGGGCTCGAGGCGCTCGAGATCGCCGACATGATCCTCGTCCCCGCCACCCACCAGCCCGGCGACCCCGGTCCGTCCCTGCTGGAAGCGTTACGCCGGGCTCATGCCCGCGGAGCTCGAATCATGTCGCTGTGCTCGGGAGCCTTCGTCCTGGCCGCCGCCGGTCTTCTCGACGGTCGCCGGGCCACGACCCATTGGATGCACGCCGCCGAGCTCGCCCGCCGTTACCCGACCATCGACGTCGACCCTGGGGTGCTGTACATCGACGATGGCGACATCCTGACCTCGGCTGGCACGGCCGCCGGCATCGACCTCTGCCTGCACGTCGTGCGCCAGGACTACGGCGCCGAGGCGGCCAACATCACCGCCCGGCGCATGGTCGTCCCGCTGCACCGTGAGGGTGGGCAGGCCCAGTTCGTGCGGCAGCCCGTTCCCTCGCTGTCGGCACGTGATCCCTTCACGGATGCGATCGTGTGGGCACAGGAGCACCTGGACCGACCGATCACGGTGGGAGAGCTGGCTCGGCGATCGGCGACGAGCCCCCGGAGCTTCGCCCGGCGTTTTCAGGCCCACACCGGCACGTCTCCCCGCCAGTGGCTCCTTCGCCAGCGTGTCGCGCTGGCCCAGCAGCTCCTGGAGACGACGGCCCTGCCGGTCGAGCTGATCGCCCAGCGGTGCGGTCTCGGAACGGCCGCCAACCTCCGTCACCACTTCCAACGCATGGTGCGCACGACCCCGACGGCCTACCGGCGGACCTTCCGCGACCTTGCCGGGTAGACGCGACCGTCCGGGTGCACGTGCTCGAGTGATCAATGACCCAGTCGAGGCCGGACCTCCCTGGCGAAGAAGTCCATGAAGCCAAGCTGCTCGTCGCCGACCTGAGAGACGTAGACCGCGTCGAAGCCACTGTCGAGATACTGGCAGATCGCTCCCGCGTGACGTTCCGGATCCGGTCCACAGGGGATCTGCTCGGCGACCATCTCCTCGGTCACGTGTTCGGTGGCTTGCTCGAAGTGTGTCGGAGCTGGAAGCTCCTGGTTCAACTCCCCAGGGACGCAGCTGGTCGGCCACCGATCATGGGCAACCTTGCGAGCGCTCCCTTCGTCCTCGGCCCAACACACCTTGACGGCGGCAATCGCCGGTCCCGTGCCCCCCAGCTCGCGATATCGGCCGACCGGGCCAGGGTCAGGGGCCACGCTGACGTAGCCGTCACCGATGCGGGCTGCCAGCTCGACGGCCTTGGAGCCGAAGCCCGAGACCAGGACGGGAGGCGGCGCAGGAGGCAACGAGTAGAGGCGCGCGTTCTCCACGGTGTAGTGCCTGCCGTGGTGGTTGTACGAGCCCCCTCGCCAGAGCCCCCGCATGACGTCGACCGCCTCCTCGAGCATGTCGAGGCGGACGGCGGCCGGGGGCCAGCGGTCACCGAGGATGTGCTCGTTCAGGTTCTCACCACTACCAACCCCGAACGAGAAGCGTCCGTCCAGCATGAGCTGGGCGGTCGCTGCTGCCTGAGCGAGCACTGCGGGATGGATACGGATCGTGGGGCAGGTCACTCCGGTCGTGACGCGCAGCTTGGTGGTGGCTGCGATCCCACCGATCACCGACCAAACGAACGGACTTTGACCCTGACGATCGATCCATGGGTGGTAGTGGTCCGAGATGAGCACCGAACCAAAGCCAGCCTCTTCCGCCGCTCGCGCCACGTTTACCAACGACAGCGGTCCATGTTCCTCGCTCGACAGAAAGCAGCCAATTTCGGCCATGGTCGGGTCCGCCTTTCGTTCGGGTTGATAGGGC
>VAWP01000054.1:0-13119 GCA_005888295.1 Actinomycetota bacterium | reverse complement strand
ACCCCCGCCGCGAGGACCGAGTCTGTTAGCTATCACCTCTATGCGGGTATGAAACACAACTTTGGGATTGACTTCGCAACGAGCGCGAACTGCTCCTCGTCGAGCACGTCTCGACGGTCCTGACAAGCACCGTCGGCGCCGTCGGACCAGGGTGAAAGGGAGGTTGACCGATGGTGGGCGCGAGGGAACGGCGGGCCGGTCAACGCAGCGTGCGTGGGTCCGACAGGGGGAAAGGTCCGCTTGGAGAGTACGAACGCAAACGGAACTTTGGTCGTACGGCGGAGCCCAAGGGTCGGAAGCGGTCATCCGATGGACGGCGCCACCAGACCCATTTTGTCATCCAGCAACACGACGCATCGCGCATGCACTACGACGTTCGTCTCGAGGTCGACGGCGTGATGAGATCGTGGGCGGCGCTCGATAGTGGCCACGCCACCGTATGGCTCGAGGGCAAGAAGCTTCGTGGCGGTTTCGCCTTGACGCGCATCCGGACGGGGAAGAAGGCGAGCTGGCTGTTCGTCAAGATGGACGACGATGGGGCCGATCCCCGTCGCAATCCAGTTCGCACGGAGCCGAGGTCGGTGCTGACCGGTCGCACGGTCGAGGAGGTGTGCGCCGAGTCGGACCCGAGCTTCGCCACGTGACCGTCCGAGGGTCGTGACGAGCTGGCCAGGGTCTCCGACGTACGGCTGTCCCGGGACTTCGATGCATAGAGAGGGCAATCGGAGGGTATCTCCCCACGGCCTGGGTGCCGTCACCGGATCGCACGAGCGGGGAACCAGGGCGGCAACAGGAGCGAGTTCAGCGGGCAGACACAAGGGAGTTGGGGATGCACGGAGCTCAGGGGCCGGGATACCGAGCGAGGCGCTGGCGGCTGGGCGGAGCGCTTGCCGCCATGGCGCTCGTGGCCGCCGCGTGTGGCGGTGGCAGCACGACGAGCTCGAGTACCCCGGCGAACGCGAACCAGACGGTCGTGTTCGCCTCGGCGGGTCTCGGGACCGAAGGGCAGGCCACCCAGGCCGCGGCCAACGACTTCCAGAAGCTGCATCCCAACATCCACATCCAGCTCCTGGCCCTGTCGTCCAACTCGACGCAGTTCCTGCAGCAGATCCAACAGCGCTTCATCGCGGGATCGAGCACCCCGGACGTCATCGAGTCGGACGTGACCTACCCCGCTACGTTCGCCAAGGCGGGCTGGATCGCCCCGCTCGACAAGTACGGAACAGATCTGTCTACTTTCTTCCCAGGTCAAGTCAAGGCCGGCCAGTACCAGGGCAAGACCTACGCCATCCCCTGGTTCATCAACCCCGAGGGCCTCTTCTACCGCACCGACCTCGTGCCCACGCCTCCGACCAGCCCGAGCCAGCTGGTGCAGATGGCCCAGGCGGCCACCCAGAGCAACCCGTCGCTCAAGGAAGGCCTGGCCTTCCCGGCGGACAAGTACGAGGGCGCCATCACCGCCTTCATGGTCTTCGAGGGTGGCTTCGGCGGCCAGCTCAACCCGAGCAACCTCAACACTCCGCAGAACCAGCAGGCGCTCCAGTACGAGCACGACACCATCTACTCCAGCCACATCGCCCCGCAGGCGGTGACCGGCTGGCAGGAGGGTGAGGTGCAGCAGGCCTTCACCTCGGGGCAGACCCCGTTCGCCATCGACTACCCCTTCGTCTTCGGCGCCGCGGCCAAGCCGGGATCGGCCGTGCCGGTCAGCAAGATCGGCTTCACATCCTTCCCCTCGTCGACCGGGACCCAGCAGGCGGCCCTGGGCGGGGAGATGTTGGCCCTCAACGCAAAGAGCTCGCACCAGGCCGCCGCCTGGCAGTTCATCCAGTACCTCGAGAGCCCCCAGGTCGAGCAACAGCGGGCCATCGCCACCGGTGACCCGCCCGCCGAGCCTGCCTCCTACAACCAGGCGCTCTTCGCCCAGGCGCCCTACTTCCAGCAGGTCGAGACGTTGGCCAAGGTCGTCGTCCCGAGGCCGGTGACCCCCAACTACCCGCAGATCTCCACCAATCTGCAGACGATGATCTCGTCGACGGTGTCCAACCTGACCTCACCGAACAGCGCCCTGTCCACGGCCGCTGGCCAGGTCAAACCGTTGGCCTGATGGGCCGCACGGCGACGTCCGAACAATGACAACGACCACGACAGCCCCGCCGGCAAGGCGGTTCAGGCTGTCGTGGTCGCCTCGGGGCGGATCGGATCGGCTCCGGGCCGACAGACGTCTGGGCTACCTGCTGGTTGCCCCCGCGGTGGTGTCCCTGCTCGCCGTCACCGGGTACCCGCTCCTGTACAACCTCTGGAACTCGTTTCACCACGAGAACCTGACCGACGCCGCTCAGGCCCACACCTTCAGCGGGGTGAGCAACTACAGCAAGCTCTTCTCCTCGTCGGATTTCGTGAGCTCGCTGACACGCACCGTCGGGTTCATGGTGGTCTCGGTGGCCTTCGAGACCGTCGTGGCCGTCGGGTTGGCTCTGGTCCTGCACAAGGCGTTCAAAGGGCGAGGTCTCGTGCGGGCCGCGGTCCTCATTCCGTGGGCGGTGCCGACGGTGGTCTCGGCCCTCCTGTGGAAGACCATGTTCGATCCACGCAACGGTTTCGTCGACTATCTCCTCGGGGTGTTCCACCTTCCCGGCGCCCACACCACCTGGCTGGCGGGGGAGTGGACGTCGTGGGCGGCGATCCTGGTCGCCGACGCCTGGAAGAACGTTCCGTTCATGGCCATCATCCTGCTGGCCGGGCTCCAGCTGATCCCGGATGATGTCTACGAGGCGGCCCGGATCGACGGCGCCAGCGCCTGGCAGTCCTTCCGCCGCATCACCCTCCCGCTGTTGAAGCCGGCTCTGGTGGTGGCCCTGGTCTTCCGAGCCCTGCAGGCCTTCCTGATCTTCGACGTCATCTTCATCATGACCGGCGGGGGGCCAGGCACCACCACCGAGACCCTGTCCTACTTCAACTACCACGCCTTCCTCGTCGACACGGACTTCGGGTTCGGCGGGGCCATATCGATCAGCCTGGTGGTGCTCTCGCTGGTGATCGCCGGCATCTGCACCCGGGCTCTGCGCCCGAGCACATGAGGATTCCACGCGCGCACGATGGCTGAGGCGGACGTACTTCAACGGCCGCGGCCGGCTGCTCCCGGATCACCGCCCTTGCCAGCACTCCGGCGCCGCCTTCGCTGGCCGGGATGGGGCCGGGTCGGCTTCTATCTGGCCGTGCTCGTCGTGCTCGCCGTGTCGCTGTTTCCCTTCTACTGGATCGTGCGCACATCCCTCGAGACCTCGGCCGAGTTCTCCGCCGGGACCACCAGTCTCCTTCCCGCCCACCTGACCTTCTCCAACTACACCCAGGCCTTCACTCAGGCGGACTTCGCCCGCCCGCTGCTGAACAGCGCCATCATCGCCCTGGCCACGACCGCGGTCTCGGTCTTCTTCGGGTCGCTGGCGGGCTACGCGATGGCCCGGTTGCGGGTCCCGAGCGGCCCGATCCTGACCTTCATCCTGGTCGCGGGGTTCTTCCCCGTACTCGCCATGGTCGGACCGCTCTTCTTGCTCTACCGCCACCTGGGGTTCCTCGACTCGATCTATCCCCTCATCGTGACCTACCTCGTCTACACGCTGCCCATCGCCACCTGGCTGCTGAGGAACTTCTTCGCCCAGATCCCGCCTGACCTGGAGGAGGCGGCCCTGGTGGACGGGGCGACCCGACTCAGGGCGCTGTGGAAGGTCGTCGTGCCGGTGGCCGTACCTGGGGTCTTCACGGCCGCCATCCTGTCGTTCATCCTGGCCTGGAACGACTTCGCTTTTGCTCTGTCCTTCCTGCAGACGCCGAGCAAGTTCACCGCACCTCTCGCCATCGTGAACCTGGGCCAGACCCAGAACGCGTTCCAGGTCATGTACAACAGGATCGACGCCGCTGTGGTCATCGTGACCCTGCCCATCGCTCTGTTGGTGCTGCTCGCCCAGCGACGGATCGTCTCCGGTCTCACGGCGGGAGCACTCAGGTGAGCCGCGGACAGCGTCTGTCGCTCAGGAGGTCAGGATCATGAGCGCGGTAGAGCTCGATTGCGTCGCCAAGGTGTACCCGAACGGGACGGTCGCCGTCTCCGAGCTCAGCCTTTCCGTCGACGACGGCGAGTTCATGGTGCTGGTCGGTCCGTCTGGATGCGGCAAGACAACGGCGCTTCGCATGGTCGCCGGGCTCGAGGAGATCACGTCGGGCACGATCCGGATCGGCGATCGGACCGTCAACCAGCTGGCCCCCAAGGACCGTGACATCGCCATGGTCTTCCAGAACTACGCCCTCTATCCCCACATGACGGTGGCGGCAAATATTGGGTTCCCGCTGCAGCTTCATGGTGTGCCCAAGGACGAGATTGCGCGGCGGGTCGACGAGGCCGCCACGCTCCTGGGCCTCGAGCAGCTGGTCGACCGCAAGCCTGGCCAGCTGTCAGGCGGACAGCGACAGCGCGTCGCCATGGGCCGGGCCATCGTGCGCGAGCCCAGCCTGTTCCTCATGGACGAGCCGCTCTCCAACCTGGACGCCAAGCTGCGGGTCCAGATGAGGGCCGAGGTGGCGCGGCTGCAGCAGCGGGTCGGGGTCACGACCATCTACGTGACCCACGACCAGACGGAGGCCATGACGATGGGTGACCGAGTGGCCGTCATGCGAGCCGGGCTACTCGAGCAGGTCGATACGCCCCAGGCGCTGTACGACGATCCCGACAGTCTCTTCGTCGGGGCGTTCATCGGCTCCCCCTCGATGAACCTGTATCAGGCCCGCCTCGACATCTCGGGCAACGCGAGCGGGTCGATCGAGCTCGGTGGTCAAAAGCTCGGCCTGCCGGCCGACGTCCTGACCAGCCGTCCGGGCTTGCAGCGGTACAAGGGTCGCCCGGTCGTCGTGGGCATCCGCCCCGAGGACCTGAGCGAAGAGGACGGACGGTCCGAGTCGGACGGGGGACGGCTGAAAGCCGACGTCCTCCTGGTCGAGGCGTTGGGAAGTGAGTCCCTGGTCCACTTCGATCTCGGAGTGCCCATCTTCGAGGTGGAAGGAACCCGGTCGGCCGTCGAAGATCAGGGCGACGTAGCCCCGCACCTCGCCGGCATCGGCGGTACGGCCCGATTCGGGCCCAGGACCACCGTCGCGGTCGGGACGGCCATCGGGTTGAGGGTCGGGACCGCGCGTCTCCACTTCTTCGACCCCGCCGATGGACGCGCTATTCGCGATTGACGGGGCGCACGGTCGCTGACGGAGGTTGCTATACCCCGTCGACGACAACCATCTGCCAGGAACCCGCCCCTTGGCGGGCATCGCGCGCTGGTCCATAGTGCTCAGACTCGAACCAGGCGCGGGCGGCGTCGGTGGATGGGAACTCGATAATGGTGACCCGCTCGGGCTCCCAGTTGCCCTCCAGGACGGTGAGCGCCCCGCCCCGAGCCAGATAGCGGCCGCCGTGTCGTTCCACGCTTGCCTCCGCCAACTCGCTGTGAGTGGCCGCTCGTTGCGGATCTGTCGGATGCACATCAGCGATCAGGTACGCCGGCACCCGTGAGACTCTAGGCTCGCGCCTGGGTGCTCGGCAAGGGCGGTGACAGCGCTCACCGGACAGGTGGCGGTGACCCTTCGGCGGTAGCGGCGAGCGCTGGATCCCATTCGCACACTGCGCAGGCATGGCGGAAGGCGGAGTGGGTGAAGTCGAGCGCCGTTTCGAACGGTTCGGAGCTCGAGCAGACGTCGTCCCAGTCGAGGACGTATTCCCCGAGACCAGCTTCGAAGCGCGCGGCTGGAGGCGCGAGCGTGGCGCTGGCGAATCCTTCGGGTGCCGGGTGGGCGTAGGCATAGAGGGCGGCTTTGCCGTAGCGAGGATCTCCGGGCCACCAGCCGACGGCGACCTCCTGGGAGTCCATCGCGTTGCGCATGATGAAGTCGTCGGATGGAGGATCCGCAGGCGATCCTGAGAACAGGTTCACGGCGATGTCGAACGAGCCCCACCATGCGTTGACGGGGGTAGAGCGTCCACGATATGGGGCGCGAAACCGGGCCAGGACGAGGGCTGCGCGGGTGACAACCGCGAAGTACGAGGCCACCGCGTCCGGGTCGTAGGTGGCGTGCTCGCGATCCTGGTCGAGCGGCGCGCTCCACCACACCTCCTGGGGTGTCGGATCGATCGCGACCTCACCCACCATCGCGCCGAGTCTGTCCAGCACCTCCTGGGTGACCTCAGCGACGGCGCGGTTGGTCATGAGGGCCACCTGCTGCCTCTGTCCATTGGTGTGTTCGATGAAGGCCTCGTGGGACTGCAGGTCGAGCCCGGCGACGAGGGCGCCCGACCCGTCGGGGGCCGGGAGGGGGAGTGTCTCCCATCCTCGTGCCGTCAGCCGGAGAGCGGCGTGCTGAAGCTGCGGCTCGGGTGGTGCCAGCACGACCGCCAGCTTTCCGAGGACCTGTGTGTGTGCATGGAGCGTGTTGCACGTCGAGCTCCACTGCTCATAGTTCAGGGACGGCCATTGTCCGCTCATGCGCTTCCCTCCAAGTTCTCTACACGTGCTACCCCGGGAGGTCCTCCGGCCGCTTGGCGGCCAGGTGGCCGGAGAGGATCCCGGTGGACTGGCCGACCTCGATCAGGTAACCGTCTGGGTCGCGCATGTAACAGCGGATCTCAGCTCCGCGGTCGATCGGCGGGGTGAGAAAGTTGGCACCCCGGTCGCTCCACTCCCGGTAGCAGGTGTCGATGTCGGCGACACGGAGGTTCAAGAAGATCGAGGTGGTGTCTCCGGGCTCGTAGTTGACGACAGAGATGTCGGGTTTGTCGGGCGTGGGCGGTCCGCCCGGGTTCATGATGATCCATGAGTTGGCCAGCTTGACCATGCAGGGGTTCTCCTCGAGCACGACCTTGCCGCCCAATACTTCGGAGTAGAAGGCCCGTGAGCGAGCGACCTTCCGGACGGTGATGAACAGGGTCGCGAGAAATCCTTCGCTCGGCGTAGGGAGATCGGCGAAGTCGATGTTCGTCTCGTGCTCGGTCATCTGGGTCCCCTTCGTCGCGTCCGTACGTTCGAGGACTTCATGTCCATGACCCCAGCTTCGGCCACCGAGGCCGAGGTATCAAGGCCGGGATGCAGATCGCAGCATTGAGTCGTCTCCGGCCGGTCCCGACCAGGGTGCGGCTCTGATCGTCAGAGGATCATTGTGTGCCTCGAGGCTGGTCACGGGCGGGACGGGTGAGCGCGCTGGCCCGATCGGGATAGACGCGTATGTCGATGACCTGGGTGTTCTCAACGGTGAAGACCTGGTAGCGCCGTTCGGGTGGGGCGGGGCGGGCTCCCTCGGCCGGGCGGGACAGGCTGAGGCCGACCACGACGGCATCGCGATCGACCTCGACGCTTTCGACGCTTGCTTGTATGCCGTCGGCCAGCAGGTTTCGATACCAGTCGAGAACCTCGCCGCTGTTGGTGCAGACTCCGGTCCACTGCACCCGGGGGTGCAGGAGCGGCCCCAGCAAAGCCAGGTCGTGGTCTCGGTAGGCCGCTCTGAGGTGCCGGGCGACGTCGTCGAGCACCCCGGTGCCGGGTGAAGGTGCGCGGTCGTCCTCGTCGTCTGCTCCGCGCTCGGGCTCGCCGTCGGGTGTGATGCCGTAGCCGCGAAGGAGATCGGCGACATCCTCGCTGGGCGGCTTGCTCGAGATCCACACGCCGTCTCGGGAGGCGCCGGCGTCGACGAGCAGGTGGACCACCTCGACCCAGTTGCCGATCTGCCCGGCCCGCTCGCCGCTGCCCACGGTGGCGAAAGCGAGCGGGGTGGCGTCGAATCGAGCGTCGCGGCCGTCGACATCGGCTCCGGCGTCGATAAGCAGTCGGACCACGTCGGCGCTCCCCGCGTAGGCGGCGGCGTGCAGTGGCTGCTCGCCGAAGCTGTTGCGAGCATGTGGTGAGAACCCCAGATCGAGCATGAGGCCGACGCCCGCGGCCGATCCCGACCCGGCGGTCTCGACGACAGTGGCGCGGTCGTCTTCGGTCATCCGGTCGCGCAGGTCGGGATGCTCGGCGAGGAGCTGCTCGGCAGACTGACGGTCAGCGTGCACGCAGGCGCCGAGGAAGCGGTCGATGTCGTCGCTGTCGTCCGTCGCGCCAGCTCTCACGATCAGGGCCGCGTTCTCATCCCTGCCGGCCCGCACCGCCCGGCGAAGGGCGGACATGCCCCGATCGTTGTCGTAGGCATTGGGGTCGGCGCCGGCGCCGAGGAGGGCAGCGACGACATCGGAAGAGGCGTCGACCACCCCGTCGGTCAGCGCCTCGGTCGCCTCCCGTGCCGCCTGGGCACCGTCGTGCTCCATGGCGTCGAGTAGGAGCGCGACCGCATGACCATCGTCGGCGTAGACGGCAGCGCCGACCGTCCACGTTCCGGCCACCACCCTGGCGCCGTGGGAGAGCAACAGCTCCAGGCATCGGTTGTCGCGGAGCCCGGCCGCGTCGGCGATGGGGCGCCCCTGGTCGGGATTGGCTCCCGCCTCGAGGAGGACCCGGGCGACATCAGGGTTGTTCAGCTCGACCGATCCCTTCAGGGCGGAGCGATATCCCTCGCTGGCACCGTTGTTGGTGTCGGGGCTGGCTCCGGCGTCGAGCAGGACCCGGACTGCGTCGGCCATCCCGGCCGCTCGGCCAGGGTCGATCCGGTGCCAGCTGGAGTAGCAGACGTAGAGCAGCGGCGGCCAGCCTCGAACCTCGTCGATGGCGACCGCCGCTGCCGGGTCGACAGCCAGCGCCCTGCGCACCTGTTCAGCGTCGCCGAGCACGGCAGCGGCCGCCAGGCTGGAGCGGGCGACGTCTGGGATTGCGTCGAGGATGCCTTTGGCCTCGCGGGTTCGGCCTTCGATCGACGCCGTCGCGAACACCTCGGCCCTGCGTTCCGGAGCGGCGGTGCGGGCGTCGACGGCCGCCTTGAGCCGTGGCCAGCTGGAAAAGCCCAGCTCCCGGGCGATGACTAGCTGGGCGGCCGCCAGCGTGACCGTTCCTCGGGGTGCGCTCGGATGGTGGCGGGCGAAGCGTTCGACAGCGCTGGGATCGCCGTCGCGGGCGGCGTCGCGCAGCTCCTTGGCCTGACGCCGCAGCTGGTCGAGATCGGGGCGCTCGGGAAGCGAAGTGGACATGTGGCGTCTCCCTCCTGGGCCTGCGGTCCGCTGCTCAGGCCGAGGAAGAGGCCAACAGGCAGACTTCGGTGTGACACAGAGGTGGACTCAGTCCTTCCCGCGGACCCGGTGGCACCCTCCAGCGCCGAGCTCACGATACCCCCTCCCTGGCCAGCCAGACGGGCGGCCTGTGCTCAGCGAGCGGATCGCGCAGGGCGGGCCGGATAGATCGCCATGACGGTCTGGGTTGGCTCCGAAGCTACAGGTCGCTCGTCGAGGAGCTCGAAGCCGTTCTTCTCCAACACCCTTCTTGACGCGATGTTGGTCGCCTCGGGATCAGCGACGATACCTGCGTCACGTCCGGGTGAGGGATGACAACCAGGCCTGGGCGCCGTTCGGGTCGATGGTGATGTCGAGCGTGGTCGCCTCGATCGAATCCACTCGCCACCCGGCGTCGAAACTGGCCCTGATCTCGTCCTGGGTGACACGGCGGGGACCCCAGTCGCCCGGCTGGTGCTCACTGAAGCAAAGCATGAAATAGTGCCCGCCGGGTGGGATCACCGCTCTGAGGTTGTTCACGAAGGACGGACGCTGGTCGTCCCCGAAGATGTGAAACAGCCCGCAATCGATCACGGTGTCAAACTGCTCGTCAAGCGAGGCCAGCTGGAGAGCGTTCCACACGAGGAACCTGGCGCTCAGGCCGCGATCCCGCGCCTTTCTCTCGGCCCTGTCGATGGCAGCCGCCGCGATGTCGACACCCGTGGCGTCGAGTCCCAGGTCTGTCGCCATCAGTACGTGCTCACCGGTGCCGCAGCCAACGTCGAGGAGACGGCCGCTGAGCGCGCCGGCGTCCGCCAGGGAGGCGAACGCCGGCTGGGGCCGGCCGATCTCCCAGGGCGGCGCGCCAGCATAGATGGCGTCGAAGTCCTCGGCCCGGCTGGGTCGAATGGAGCCGGACGGGGCGGTGCCGCCGTCGTCACTCATGGCCGCTCCGGTGGGCGCCGGTCATGAAGACGGCAAAGACGGCAGGCTCAGGCCGCCTGTTGTGCCAGCGATGACGGGTGCCGTTCTGCACGACGGTGTCGCCTGGTCGGAGCGTGACCTCGGCACCGTCGTCGAGCTCGAGCACGAGCTCACCCGAGAGCACGACCTCGAAGTCGATCGTGTCGGTGGTGTGCATGCCCGGATCGTCCGGCTCCATGTGCATCAGCATTCCCGGCAGGGTCTCCTCGAGCTCGGCCAGCGCGGCGGTGACGTCGAGGTCGGCCGGCGGCTGGGTACCCGCCGGGGGCAAGGTGACGAAGCCGAAGCGATACCCACCTACGGGAGGAAAGTAGGTGGAGGCGGGCGTCGCCGATCCGTCGTCAGGAAACGTCGGTGCTTCGTCGCCACCCCAGAGTCGATGGAACTCTGTCCCCGGCAGTAGCTTCAGGGCGAGGGGGTCAACCTCTTCCTCAGAGGCGACGACAGATCCACCGCTGCTGTCGTGACCTGTCACGACTCGTCGCACCTTCACAATGGGCCTCCTGGATGCCTCGGGACTTGGACGACCCATATGGTCGTCGGGTGAGCACCAACCCCAGTAGTTCAGCACACGGGACCAGTGCACCGGGGTGCGTGAGGATCGGGTCAGCAAGCGACACACGCCAGCCGGCCGGGGGCGCCCTCGACGTCGAGCGCTAACCGTCCTCGTCGACCGCTCGCTTCTTCGTGGCCGGGGCCTGCGACGGGGCCGGACTACCAGTGAGGGTGGTCTGCGGGTGGACGGGCAGTAGAACAGCTGGCCTGGCGCTCTGATCGAAGTTGAAGTCGTCTACGAGGTTGCCGAGGGTCTTGTCGTTCTCGCGGACCTCTGGCCTCGGGTCCGGTCGGCCGTCGGAGGCAGGGTCGATGCGCTGGCCGTGCAAGAAGTCGTCCTCGATGAACTTGTCGTAGGCGTCGAAGCTCAGGTTCTGGTGGTCGATGTAGTTGGTCTTGGCGTAGGGGCTGATGACAATTCCGGGCACTCGAAGCCCGTAGCCGAGCTGATCGACGGACGGTGGGACGACGTGGTCGTAGAAGCCTCCCCAGTCGTCCCAGGCGAGGAAGATCGCAGTCGAGCTCCAATCCGGGCTGTTCATCACGGCGTTGACCAGGCTGGTCACGTAGCTCTGCCCAGCGCTCACCGGGCTGGGAGGGTGCTCGCTGACCCCGTTCGACGGGACCACCCAGGACACGGCAGGCAGTGTCCCGTCCTTCGCCGCTGCATAGAACTTCGTGACATCCTGGATGTTGCCGAGCTGGTGATCCGCCTGGACGGTGTCGAACCACGGGAGCGGGTTCCAGATCCCTGGGGTGTTGGAGCTCTGGCCGACGGGTCCGCAGGTCTCAGCGGCGGGGTTCTCGCAGTCGGGCTCGGCCCCGCTCACGACGTAGTACCCCCAGCTGACCTGGTCCTTGTGGAGTAGGTGGGTGAGGTCGGTCCAGGCGTAGATGGGCTGCTGGTTCGAGGTGGTCTTGCCCTTCTTGTTCTTGTTCGGGCCAGCCGCGCCGCCGTAGACGGCGGGTGCAGCCGGCGGCTTGGCGGGAGGATTGTCCTTGGTGCCGTTCACGCAGCTGGAGGGATTGTTCACCTGGGTGCAGTAGGCGGCCCACTCCGACACCAGGAACAGGTGGGCGGGCAGGCTCCACGAGGCGTTCGGTTCGAACATGTGGTCCTGGAGGACGAAGTCCTTGGCGTAGGCCCAGTAGTTGGGTATGTCACTCTGCGTGTGGTACCCCATGACGTCCGGTGCGGCCGAGCTGGTGCATGCCGGGTCGGTCGGGTCTGAGCAGCCCTTCCTGCCGGATTCGGCCTGTCCGACGAAGCCGTCCATCTTTCCGCCATTGACGTCACTCGTCGCGTTCGCATAGTTGTGAGGTCCACCGCCGTTGACGTCGGCGTGATCGGGAAATGGGGCCACGCAGCCTCCGCTCGCCGGATCGGGTGCGCACACCGTCGGCTTGCCGTCTTGTACGGGAAGGCCGTCGGCGTGCGGGTACGTGCCGAAGTACGTGTCGAACGAACGGTTCTCCTGGAGGACCACGATCACGTGCTTGATCTTGTGGATGCCAGAAGGCACGACGTAGCTGCCCGTGGGACCCCCCGACACCCGTTCCGCGCCGGTCGAGCCTCCGCTCCCGCATGAAGCGAGCCCGAGCGCAGTTGCAGCTACCGCAGTAAGGACGACGAACGCCCTGGCCTTGACAGCTCGGACAGACACGGTCACGGGATTCCTCTCGTGTCGTCGCGATGATGAGGAGCGTTCGTCGTAGAGGAAGCCACCTCTTCCAGCGCTTGCCGAAGCTGGCTGAATGTCCGGGCGCCGACCTCGGCGATCAATCGGCGTTCGGTGATCTTCACCGCGGATTCGATGATGCTGACCGCCTTACGACCCCTTGTCGTCAGGAGGAGATCGCTGCGGCGGCGGTCAGCTTGATTGGACCTGCGCTCGACGAAGCCAGCCGTCACCAGCGTGTCCACCAGCTTTGACACTGCCTGCTTGGTGACGCCCATCTCGATCATGAGATGACTGGCGTCGTGCGCTCCCTTGGCCAGAGCCGTCAGGGCCCAGTAGCCCGGCTGCGGAAGATCTCCAAGTCCGCCCTCCGTCAGCTTCGACCTGATGGCATTGCGGTAGTGCTGGTTCACCCGTCGTAGGAGCCATGGCATCGGTGTCGCTGCCTGCCGAGGCTCACGGCCCGTCCTCGCGCCTGCGGGTACGCCAGTAGTCGCCCTGATAGACAGTCAACCTACTAGACCAAATCACCCGGATGCAACCAGTCACGGAGCGCCACCAGGGCCGTCGCTGAGCGGCGAGGGCTCAAGGGCGAAGGTTCTTGACACCCAGCCGGAGCCGAGTCCTGTCGATGGCCCGAAACAGACCGAAGCCAGGCAGACCGGGCAGCGGCCAGATCTGACATTTGTCGCCTCCGAACCCCGAGCGGGCGATGATCCCGTTCACGGCCCG
>VAWP01000189.1:3159-5399 GCA_005888295.1 Actinomycetota bacterium | reverse complement strand
ACTGCCTCTGTCGTCTTCTGGCCGGGCGACATGGACGGCGACACGAACGTCTACATCCACCAGGCACTGTCCGGCCAAAGCGGCGACGACTGGCATGCTCCGGTGATCTCCGCCGTCTGGCATCTCTTCGCCATCGTGGGGCTCCGAAGCCCGGGATGGGTGCTCGCCGGGGGCGTGATGGCACTTCTCGCCGGCATGTACCTCGTGCTACGAATCCGGCTGTCGCGGGCCTGGGCGCTGGCCTGCTCGTTGGTGGTATTCGTCTATCCGCCGGTGCTCGCCTACGCGGTACACATCGGAGGTGACAGCTGGGTGGCGGCCCTCACGCTGTGCGCCTTCGGCCTGTTGGCCCGTGGAGCCCAGAGTAGTGGTCGAGCTCGGGCGGCCTGGCTCGGCGCTTCGGTCGCCTGTGCCTTCTTCGCCACAGCGGCGCGTCACAACGCACCGCCGATCGCCTTCGCCTTCGGCTCCGCTGCCACCGTCCTGCTCGTGGGACTCCGTCCAGGATGGCGCCGCATTCTCACCGTGGTGATCGGTGGTGTGGCCACGACGGCCCTGATGGTCGGTGCGGTCACGACCTTGGAGCGCGTCCCGCTTCGCGCCACGGCCTCCCATCCTGAGTCGCACACCTACGTCTACGACCTGGTGCAGATGTCCCTGCGAGAGAACCGGAACCTCCTACCAGCGAGCGTGTACCCCCGAGACCTCGCCTACATGCGCCACTGGACGACGTCTGAGTACACAGACGGCCTCTTCTGGGGGTCGGGCGGTGTGATAGCGAGCGGGCTGGCCGGCCAGCCGTTGCGGGACCTGAAGGGGGCATGGATTCGCGCCGTGCGAGACCGACCGCTCGATTACCTCCTGGTGCGCGCCAACCTGACACGCTACGAGATCAGCCTGTCGGGCAGGCTGCCGGTCGCGTTCTTCCGCGACGAACCGCCACCGAGCCTTGCGGAATACCCGGTCGCCTTCCCCGGTCTACGCAGCGCCGCTGTGAAGTACATCGGCGTCGGGGCCCCGGGTGCTGAGGCCCCGGGGGGCACAGGGGATGCAGGGCCTCTCCAGACCGTCTGGGTCTATCTCCTCGCGCTGACCCTTGGGCTGGTGCGGTACGCGAGGAGCGACCGTCGGCTGGACTCCTGCTTGGCGTGGCTGGCGGCTGCTGGCCTGCTCTACATGCTCGGACTCGCTTTTACCGACCCGCAGGTCAGCTACCGCTACGCATATCCGAGCGTCGCCGTTGGCACGGTGCTGGCCGTACTTCTGGGTGCAGAGGGGGTGAGGCGTTTGCGCCCAGCGGTCAGCTCACGAATGAGCGATCCGTCGAGTGGCACGACTTGCACGGCCGGCGCGGAATGAAACACCACTCAGGGGCGATCAGGCCATCCTCGTCAGCCCGATGGCGCAACTAGGTAGAAGCCGGAGCGAGGGTCGCCAGGGCCCGACCAGCTCGACGTGACGTGCCAGTAGGTACCCTCAACTGGTCGTAGTTTCGAGTATCTAATGGCTAAGTCAGCTCGGGCTGGCTTGCTGGTCTTGTCGAGGAAGTGATAATTGAGATCGATCAGCCAACGGGTTATAGAGCCACTTTCCTGCCTTGATTCATCAATTAGCGGCAACATTTGGCCCCTGTCGGAGAACGAATTGAGGATGTCACACTGGCAATAGTAAGCAAGACTACCGATCTCTGCCGGTCCTTCCAGGCCGTGACTGCCGACAAGGTTTCGCAGTTGGAGGCCGATCGTTCGATACTGCGCGGGGGTGGCCCAATTTGTCGTGATCGCAGCCTGTTGCCACGGAAGGCCGTGACTCACGACGTATCCAGCCTCGCCGCACACTGCCAGTACCGCAGCAGCCACCGCCACAAGACCATACGCCCTGTCTCGTAGAGCCCGACGACTACCGCCAAGGGGGTCCCGTTCACTGGCCAACGCTCCGACCGAGCAGGCAAACACGATGGCGAGGGATATCAGAGGAGGTCCGTAGTACCAATGGTAGGGCGCAACGCCAACATGGCTGAACGCAATGTAATACAGCCCACCTCCGAGCCCCAACATAACGATTGTCGAGGTGCCGGGCCGAGCCCTCCTCCGGGCCAGAGTGACCATCAAGATGAGAAGAGACATAAGGCCGAGAACACCCGGCAGAAATGACAGAATGGTCGCTGCCGGGTAAGTGTGGAGGTAGAGCAGGGGGCCATTCCCGAACTGGTACTGCCCCCACCTACTACCGAGCGTCTT
>VAWP01000189.1:0-2949 GCA_005888295.1 Actinomycetota bacterium | reverse complement strand
CCCACGGCGGAGTCCAGGAGCGGGTTGAGGAGCACGAGCCCACAACCGAGCGCCGCGCTCCAAGGTGGTAGTCGTAATTGCCGGGTAACTCGCAGCAATGCGTACGCGAGGACGACGTTCCCAGCGACGAACGAGGCCGCCATGGCCAACATCGGGTGACGCAGCGCAGAGATGAGCAAGGCCAAGATGAGCACGTTCAGGGGGGAGGTTGCCGTGTTCGACGTCTGCTGTGGGTTCAGGCCCCAGTGCAGGTGAAATGCCACGTTGCGGGCGTAGCTCAGAGTGATATACGCGTCATCGATGATGCTCGTTCGCACCAAGGCGAAGACGACTACCGAAGCTGCCGTCACGGCCGCCAGCAGCGCCATGGTCCTGACGCGATCTCGCCTCGTGCCCCCAAGAAGTGCGTTATCGATGAGGGTCGGCATGGTCACCCTAGCCATGCTCGATAACGCCCCAAGGCGGGGGTGCTCCCGGATCATCGCCAAGGTGGCAACGAGTGCCTCGTGAGCAGGGAGCCCTGGCCCGGTCCCTTCACTCCGAACACGATGGCAACGACATGTCCGAGGGGAATCGGGCCCTTGAGATCGATGTGGTCCGAGGAGTCCACGTGCAGAAAGCCGCTCCAGGGAATCGTGAGGATCCTGCCCCCCGGGACGGCCGTCGTTCCTGGTGAGACATCAGCGAAGTTGCTCTCCCAGTACTGGATGCCCTGGCCTTCTTGGGACATCGCCACACGAACGTAGACCACTTGTCCCGTTGGCTCGCCACCGAGGGTGATCGCGATGGCACCCGATCCCTCCCAATTCTGTGCGGGCGAGAACGACCGGCCCAGTACGGGGACCGTGCCGGCCTCGGCGTGGTAGTCCCAGCGCAGCACGGTTTGGCCGCCTTGCTGCCCCAGCGCGCCCATGCTCGCCGGGCCTCCCAGCGTGGACCAGCCCTGCCCGCCGGCATCGAGGCCGTCGACCGTCCGCCCAGGGGCTGGCAGCGGGCCCCCGGCCATGTTGAGCTGCCGGAAGACGCCAACCCGAGCCTGGTGCAGATCGACTATCGACGTACCCCAGTCAGGAGGGCCAATCGACAAGTAATACGGCAACCGTTCGGCAGGTGTTCCTGCTTTGACGGCATCGGCAAAGGGATCGACCAGGTTGTGGTACCAGTCTCGGAATTGGAGCCCAAAGAGGACGTTGAGCGGGAGAAGTGCGAGAGCAGCAGCGAACAACACTCGTGGTCCCAAGTGGCGCGCCGTCTGTCCGCCGAACCGCTCGTACGCGAGATAGGCGCAGCAGAGGAGGGGCGCCACGATCAGGGCGTACCGGTCGGGCAGCCCAAAGTAGGTGAGGGCCGGCGCACGCGAATGGCCGATCTCTCCAGCCAGGATGAGCCCGGCCAGGAGGAAGACCAGCAACAGCCAGCCTCCCTGACGTCTTGCCCGGTACAGCACGAGGACGGCGCCGGCCAGGAGCCCGGTGACGGCCAGGGCCGAGGCGAACCACCAGGCGCCGGCGCCCGGACCAAGGCCGAGGGCCAGGAACTTGAGGGCCGTTTCCATGGTCGCCCCTGGAGTGACCTCGGCCCCGGCCACGCCTGCTTGCAGCCCGACGAAGTACAGCACCGTGACCATCACGGTCAAGACGATCGAGACGATCAGGACGGCTCGTGCGTGCCGGCCAGCAGAGCGGATCTGAGGTATGAGCGCGAGGGACAAGAGCACGGCGAAAGGCAATGCAGTCGCCCCGGTGAGCGGGATCGCCACCAGGCACCCCCCTACGCCTAGCGCCCGCCAGGTCGTGAGCTCGCGTCTCGAGGCGATGCCCATGAGCAAGGCACAGGCCAGGGCCGTGGCCACCACGAACTGCAGCTCCCAGCCCCAGCCCATGTTCTCCCAGTTGCCCAGGTTCAAGAAGGTGATCGGAAAGAACGCGTCCGTCCACCGGGTGTGGCCCCGGACCCGGCGGACGAACACGACGAAGGCGGCGGCGACGGCCGCCAGGAGGACGATGTTGAAGACCATCCCCACCCGAAAGTCCGGCCACAGCTTCAGCAGTCCCAAGTAGACGAGCCTGGGCACTGGTATCCGGTGCTCGTTGTTCTGGCTCCACAGCCAGCCCAGAAAGTGGCCCTGATGGCCGGTCATGGCCGGCGCCATCGTCCAGTCCTCGCGAACGGGGATGTCCCGGGCGTTCACGAGCACGACAACAAGCGCAGATACGAAGCCGGCCACCCAGGTGCCCCAGACCAGCATCGCGGGCCATCTCCCCGCGGTCACCCGTCGGGTGGTCACCCGTTGGCGACGCGCGGTCGGTGCTCCGGCCAGGACACCCGGGCCGGCCGGGCTCAGCCCCTTGACCGCCAACGCTAGCGAGTCCTCCGTGGGGCCACCCCGCCTGGCCGACGGACCGGGGGTGGCGGCGCGGTCACGGGGGCGGCGCCGACGCCGCCGACCGCCTGACCCACCGGGTTGTCGCCGGGGGCCAGCTGGGACGAACCGGCCGGAAGTGGCGAGCGTGAAGCCGGCTGCGGCGCGCCGCTGGTCGCACGCAGTAACCGCGGCCCCAAGGCGACCACAACGCTCAGGCTGACCACACCGGCGGCCAGGTACAGGAGGAGGCGATGTCGATTCCGCTGGAACTCCTCGACAAAGCGGGAGCGACCTCGATGCGTCGCGTTGATCTCCGCTGTTGCCGGGGAACGAGGACGTGATCTCGGCACGGTGCCTCCTGACCGTTCTCCGATGTCAGGACGCCGATGGCGGGCCGACGGGAACCGCTCTCTTGCTCCAGGTCAGCTCTTCTAGCACGACTCCGGCGGTCTCCAGACCTGTCTGAAGGGCCGTACCGGTCGAGGCGACCGACGGGTAGCTGCGGTAGTTGCCAGTGAGGTAGAGATTCTCCCAGGACCCCGCGTGGATGTCCGGGTTGCGGTACTCAGGCGTGAAGACGGGTG
>VAWP01000188.1 GCA_005888295.1 Actinomycetota bacterium | reverse complement strand
TGACGAAGTAGCAGGGCTCGAGATGGGCGAGACCCCACTTTTCAGACACCCCAGATTCTGCCCGGCAACGGAGACCAGGCCGCGATCCCGCACCCTTCGCGCCGGCCGATCGGCTCTGTCTGGCCATGGCTACCCGCCTCGGCGCTCCAGTCCTGACGACCAACAGCACCTGGGCGGGGTTCGTCAGGTCCCCGAGCTGGACGCGGAGCCTGTCGAGGTCGCCACCTCGCCATTGGCAACACACGTCGTGTACAGGATTGCGTAGCCAGCTCACAACGATCGTGGACTCAATCAAGTCCGGAAGTACTCTCCTCCCTCGCATCGGCGCCCGCACACCGCCGCTGGCGCGCTCCAGGCTGCGACGGTGCTCAGCTCTGTTGCCTCACCGACCGTGGCGCGTGGATGGCTCGTGACGCACGATGGATCCGGGCACTGGCGTTGTCTACGTTGCCAACTCCGTCTCCGGCACCGTGAACGCGGTCAGGAGGGTGTGATACTCACCATCGTGGCACGCCACCTCGGAACCTTGCCCCTTTAGATCCCGCCGGCCAGATCGTTGGTCTGGTAAAAGGGCTTCATGCGGCGGACCCCACGGGATGCCCTCGTGGCCGGTGACATCGGCCGCTGGCTCAGGCAATGGCGCGAGACGACGGTCCCCATACCCCGCCGCGAGTTCCTGCGACGTGCCGGTCAGGCCGCCGTGACAGTTGGCGCCGCATCCCAGCTGGGATGGTTGCAAGGTTGCGGTCGCTCCACCTCGACCGGTAGCGCGCTCCGTGCGCTCGCCGACGGTATGGACGGACGGGTGGTGGCGCCGGGCGATCCCAGGTACGGACAGGCGAGCCAGCTGTTTGACCCCCGTTTCGACGATGCTCGCCCGCTGGCCGTGGCCGAGTGCCTCAGCTCGAGCGATGTCGAGCGGGCGGTGCGATGGGCCACTGCCCACGGGATCCGACCGATCCCGCGCAGCGGGGGCCACAGCTACGCCGGCTACTCGACCGGCGACGGACTCGTAATCGATGTGACCGGGTTGAACCGGGTGTCCATCGACCGCAATCGGAAGACAGCCACCATCGGTGCCGGCTCCCGCCTAATCGACGTGTACTCGGCCCTGTCCGCTCACGGCGTCGCCATCCCAGCCGGATCCTGCCCCACCGTCGGCGTTGCCGGGCTCACGTTGGGCGGCGGCGTGGGCCTGAGCTCCCGGAAGTTGGGGCTCACCTCTGACCAGCTCATGGCCGCTGAGCTCGTGACGGCCTCGGGACAGACGGTCACCTGCGATGCCCGTACCCGCCCGGAGCTGTTTTGGGCTTGCAGGGGCGGAGGCGGCGGCAACTTCGGTGTGGCAACGTCCTTCACGTTCAGGCTGTACCCCGTCAAGCGGGTGGCCATCTACCAGACGCAATGGAGCTGGGAGCACGCCGCGGCGGTGTTCGACGCCTGGCAACGTTGGGCTCCCACCGCCCCCGATGAGCTCTTCTCTATCTGCAAGTTCAACAACGGCGGCCCACGAGCAAAGTCACCCCAACCGGTCGTCACGTCCTTCGGTCAGTACCTGGGTCCCGAGCACGAGCTGGCCACCGCGCTCGGCCCACTGTTGGCTTCGGCGCCGCCGACGAGCCACCAGATCTCCACCATGTCGTTCCTCGACGCCCAACGCTTTTGGGCTGGTTGCGAGGGGAGCGTCCCGCAGTGCCACCTCCCCAACCAGGTCAGGGGAGGCACGCTTGACCGGTGGGCGTACAAGGCCAAGTCCGACTACGTGGCCGCCGCGCTGCCTCCCGCCGCCATCGACACCATGATTCGGTGGGTGGAGGCGTGGCCAGGGGGGGCCGACGCCATGGGGGGCGGGATTCAGATGGACTCCTATGGCGGCGCCATCAACAGGGTGGCACCGAATGCAACGGCGTTCGTGCATCGCGACTCGCTGTTCTCCTGCCAGTACCTGGCCTTCTGGTTACCGAGTCAGGTGGCTTCCGCCGAAGGCCCGAGCCTGCAGTGGATAGACAGCTTCTACGGCGCCATGCGGCCCTACGTGTCGGGATTCGCCTATCAGAACTACATCGACCCCGATCTGGGCGACTGGCTCCACGCCTATTACGGCTCGAACCTGACCGGGCTCACCGATGTGAAGCGGGCGTACGATCCGGGCGACGTGTTCCGCTTCGCACAGAGCATCCCCGTCTAGTCCGGACATCGACCACGATCATGAGATCCAGCTCAAAACGCAAGCCCTCTTCTATCTACCAGTCGGGAGCCCTCGACCTACCCCGCATCCCCCGCGCGGCGTCATCCGCTAACCGCCGTCGCCGTCAGCGGAACGCGTAGTGCACGGGCGAGCGCTCGGCCCCCGAGACGAAGGCCGACTCCGACCACTGCGCCGGCCCAGTCGGCTCGATAGTGGCGAGCTGCGCGGCCAGCTTCGTCAGCATCGTGCGGATCTCACGCCGGGCGAACTGCGATCCGAGACAGAAGTGGGCACCTCCACCGAACGACAGGAGACGATCGGCGTCGCTGCGGCGCACGTCGAACGTCATGGAGCGATCGAAGACGTCCTCGTCCCTGTTCGCACTCGGGTACGAGAGCAGCACCCGGCCGCCCTCGGGGACGATGGTGCCGCCGATCTCGATGTCTTCGGTCGCGTAGCGCAGGAAATGCCGGACTGGCGACGTCCAGCGAATGCACTCATCGGCGGCGTTGATCGCCAGTTCCGGGTCGTCGCGTAGTGCCCAGAGCTGCTCGGTGTCCCGGAGCAGCGCCTCCATGCCGCCAGCGAGAGCGTGGGATGTGGTGTCGTGGCCAGCGGTGGCCACAATGATGTAGTACCAGAGACGTTCGGCGTCACCCATCGGGCAGCCGCCGGGCTGGCCGTTGGCGATGAGGGTTGCGAGGTCGTCGGCCGGGTGAGCGCGTCGGTCCTCGGTGATCTGGTTGAAGTACGCGATGAACTCCATCACCGACTCGATGACGCGTGCCTCGGCATCGGCAGCGTCTCCCAGATACTCAGGATCGGCTGCCCCGAACAGCCCTTGCGTCAACTCCAGCATAAGCGGCTCGTCCTGCTCGGGAACGCCGTAGATGTCCATGATCACCCTGAGCGTGAACGGCTGGGCGACGTCGCGGGCGAAGTCACACTCCTCGCCGAGGTCGCGCATCCGGTGCACGAAGAGCTCAGCGAGCGCGTCGATACGCGGCTGGCGGTGCTTCACCGCCGCCGGCTTGAACCAGTCGTTGGTGACGCTGCGATGGTCGCGGTGCTCGGCGCCGTCCAGGTGGACCAGGGTCCTGGGCGCCGGTATCCCGGCCGCGAGCATCTTCTTCCAATCCTCCTCGGGTCCGAGCACGGAACGGCTCGTGTTGAGCCAGCGCTGGTTGTCCCTCGAGACCGACTGCACGTCCTCGTGGCGGGTGAGCACCCAGAAAGGTTCGAAGCCCTCCAGCTCGACGGGCAAGACGCGGTGGGCCCTGCGGATCTGGGCCACGTCCTCGTGCCAGGCGTCCATGTCGGCCCACCGCTGCGGCACGGCGAACAAGGCTCCGGCGTCCTCGCGTGCGACGGCGCTCCTCGTCGTGGTGGTCATCGCTCCTCCATCCGAACGAAGCTGGGGCCCTTCGGTTGAGATACCATACTGTATGGTATGGCAACGGCCGCAAGTCGCTCAGCGCCCATTCGGGCGGAATCCAATACCCCGAGCGACTACTTCGACCTGGCCCTCGACCTCCTGTCGGACGGAGGGTCGACCGCGGTCACCGTGGCAGCGCTGTGCAGCGGCCTGGGCGTCACCAAAGGCTCGTTCTATCATCACTTCGCCGGCATCCCCGACTTCATGCAGCGCCTGCTGTGCTACTGGGAGGAGCAGGGTCGGCAGCTGGCGGAGGCGTCCCTCGAGAGGAGCGACCGCGCCAAGCTGACCGAGATCGCCAAGCTGGCGGCGACGTGGGGTGTTCGCCACGAGGCGGAGACCGCTATCCGGGCGTTGGCCCGGACCGACGCCTTCGCCGCCGAAGTACAGCGCAGGGTGGATGAGACCCGCGAGGATCGCCTGACGCAGCTATTCGTGACGATCGGGGTC
>VAWP01000053.1:21101-21644 GCA_005888295.1 Actinomycetota bacterium | reverse complement strand
AAGGTCGCGGCGGGGGGAGAGCTCACCTGGCTGGTCCATCGCTACACCCAGGCCTTTGTCACCCAGATCGGACAGCAGGTGGCTTGCAACGGCCTGCACACGATCGAGGAGCGCTGCGCCCGCTGGATGCTGCTCACCCACGACCGGGTCGGCTCGGATGAGTTCCCCCTCACCCAGGAATTCCTGGCCCAGATGCTCGGGGTCCGACGCCCCTCGGTCACCGTGGTGGCTGGCATCCTCCAGCAGGCCGGCTTCATCCGGTTTCACCGGGGCCGCATCACCATCACGGATCGGCGCGGGCTCGAGAGCGCGTCCTGTGGGTGCTACGGGGTCCTCAGAGAGGTGTTCGGCCGGCTCGTCTGAGCCTGGCTGCTCTGTACGGTAGCGTACAGAGCAGTAGTAAGCTGAAGGTTGGGCCAATTGTTCGGGCGGGATAGCGCCTGGGGGGATGGCATGGAGTTTCCGACTCCCTTCGATGTGAAGGCCAACGTGCACGACGGTCTCGGCGTGGTGGCCGTGGTCGGGGAGCTCGACTGCGCCACG
>VAWP01000053.1:0-21007 GCA_005888295.1 Actinomycetota bacterium | reverse complement strand
GCGATCTGCTCCTCGACGCACCCACGAGAGCCGTCTCCAGAGTCATCGAATGCACGCACCTCGACAACGTTTTGACGGTGGCCTCAGGCCCGAAGACAGCCTCCTCGCGAGAGTCCTCCTAGCTGAGTCTCCTGAGTTGCGGCACGCAGGTGCCGCACACGCCAACCGATCCCAAGAGGTCATCGCGAATGTCTCGATAAACGAGCCGGTGGCGACAGACGACCGGTTGTCGGACTCCGCCGGCGCATGGATGCCCCATCGGGGGTAGCCTTCAAACACCCCTGCATAGGGGACGTGCGGTCGCCGTCAGTGGAGTCGGACCGTCGTATGGCCCTTTGTGCTCAAGCCGAAGGGTCGCCATGGGCCTCCTCGCCCCCGATATCGAGCTGACTGCAGCACTTCTCACGTCCCCCTCGATCCAGCCAGCGCCTCGCTCCGAACGTGGCGCAGATGTCAGGGTTGTGCTCGTCGGCGACGACCAGATCATCGCCGAGGGCCTTCGAGCGATGTTGGCCCGAGACTCTGACAGGGTGGAGCTGGTTGGCCACGTCCCAGCCACCGAGGACGTCCTGTCTGCAGCACGCGGCTGCGCGCCGACGTCGTGCTCGTCGAGCTCGATCTACAGAGCGCCAGCGGGCTCGAGCTGGCGGCCGAGCTGTTGGCCGAGAAGCCCCCGTTCCGAGTGGTTATCTTCACCGGCGATGCTGACGAGCGTCGCCTCTACGAAGGCATCTGCGCCTGAGCGAGCGCCGGCGCTTGAGCCCATGCGCGTCGACCGTTTGACCACCGCTCTTGGGCACTCCCGGCAACGGTCGTACCGAAGCCCAAGAGAACGCGAGCGCGCGACGCTGTCCCCTCGAGGGAACGGCCGCCAACGCGTTGGTTCTACCCGCAATTTCTGACCCGGGATCAAGGATCAAGCGAGGGCAGGAGAGACTCAGGCCCGTCTCTGGGATCGCCGCTTCGTGCTGCCATCCATGAGCACGCCTAGGACCTCGCCGATGGTGCGCTCCCGCCCCACGGGGGTGTGCAGCGGGAGATGGGGCTGGATCTGATAGCTGTTGCGCCGACCCTCTCTCTTCTTGACCACGTAGCCGCCTTCCGCCAGGTCGGCGACGATCCCATGTGCGGTGCGCTCGGTGACGTCCACCGCAGCAGCGATGTCGCGTAGGCGTGCGCCCGGATCTTGGGCGATGCACAGCAGTACGGCGGCATGCTTGGTGAGGAATGACCATTCAGCCACACAATCAATGTATCAGGTATCCGGAAGCGACTTGCATGTGTTTACAAACACGAATACCATGACAAGTGGCTCCCGACCAGGAACCACGGTCTGAGGAGGACAGTCCTTCTCCGGTGGAAAATTTGCGGAGACTCGGCGGGTCACCCTAAGCAGCCCAGCCCAAGCGATGGCATCAGTTGCTGAGCATCCGAGGAAGCTCACAGTTCCATCGCCGCATCAAGCCGAGGCCCGTTTCCGGACAGGTCACAGGAAGGGGCTCAGTGGCCCTCAGCACAGTCCAGCTTCCCGCTCCCCGAGCCATGGTGCACCATGCTCTGCCCCAGCTGCTCGAGAGCACACTGGCTCCGGCCGCGCTGTTCTACGTGATCCTCTCTTTCGTCGGCCTGCGGGGTGCCCTGCTGGCCACTCTGGCCTGGACCTACCTGGCGTTGGCCAGGCGACTGCTCACCCGACGCCACTTGCCGGGCATGCTGCTGATCGCCTCGGCTGTGCTCACTGTCCGCACAGTTGCGGCGCTGGCCACCGGCAGCTCCTTCGTCTATTTCCTCCAGCCCACCGTCGGGACCTTCCTCGTGGCCGCCGCCTTTCTCATCTCCGTCCCAGCCGGGAAGCCCCTGGCCGAGCGCCTGGCCAAGGATTTCTGCCCCCTCGATCCGGCCCTCTTCAAGCGGCCCTACGTGCAGCGCTTCTTCCTCCGCATCTCTCTGCTGTGGACCTTTGTCTTCGTCGCCAACGCCTCGCTCGGGCTGTGGTTCCTTCTCAGCCAGTCCCTCGGCAACTTCGTGTTGCTGAAGACGACGTTCACGATGTTGGTCATCGCGGCGGCCGTTGCGGTCTCCACTCTCTGGTTCCGCCGGATCCTTCGAGGCGAGGGCCTCGCTCTCCGGTGGTCGACGAGCATGCCGCAGTTGCTTCCGGTCGCGAGCGGCGATCGTCGACTCTGAAGTCCCCGGCACGCCTGCGGCCCCTTCGGATTCGCCCAGTCGTCCGTTGGCGGGGAGGCCATCAGGTGCACCGATTCTGGTTTGGCAACACCTGTAATCTACTTCCAGAAATGTGATACAATCTTGGCATGGCCGAAGAATGGTCATTCCTCACCAAGCACGCTTCCGTCCTCCTTTGCATCGCCAAGGACCCCGGGGCGCGACTGCGCGACATCGCCGCCACCGTCGGCATCACCGAGCGGACGGCGCATGGGATCGTGGCCGATCTGGTGGAGGGCGGCTCTGTGGTGAAAGAGCGACAGGGCCGACGCAACCGCTATCAGATCCAGCCCGACCTCCCCCTGCACACCCCCGTGGGGTGGGAGCGCACCATCGGTGAGGTCCTAGGGGTGCTCATGGACGGCACCGACAGAGTGCCGGCCCGAAGGTGAGGACGACATGAGCGCGAGTCTGAGAGAAAGGGCCTTTTGGGCCTGCACAGAGGGTGAAGAGACCGAGGTGCGTCGGCAGGTCCCGATCGTCGATGCCCTGGTGGCTAGGGCCGAGGCCCAGGTCCAGCGGATCTTGGGCCTGAGCGACCCCTGCCAGGTGATGTTGGTGCAGCTGGCCCCGGACGCGACCACCGTCGAGCCCCTCGGCACCGTTGTCGTCCAACTGGACGACGTCTCGCTGGTCTTCAACCGGGCCCACGGCCCCTACGGGTACCAGACGGGCCAGGTCTACTTGGCCCAACAGGACGATGAGCGCTGGCAGCTCGTAGGGGATCCCATCGAGGACCTGGCGGATCTGGGCCGGGAGCTGAAAGCGACGGGGGCAAACAACGCCGGTCCGCGGAACGTCCCCCAGCTCAGCGAGACGGAGGCCCTGTCCGGCACTCGATGCCTCGGCGTGATGAGGCACATGTAACCTGGTCAGGGCTCTCGCTACGAACAGGAGCCCGGATCACGGGGCGGTGTCGCGGCCCACGGTTGGCGCCACTGAGTCACCTGGCAGCCGGAGGCCGGCCGACCGAGCTGAGCACGTCGGCTGTGCCGCCGCTGCCGCTGAGTCTTTCCTGCGCACGGTCGGGACGGCAGCGCTATGGTTTGGCTACACCGCATAGGGGACGTGCGCTAGCCCCATCTGGGGAGGCTGCCGTCACGCCCTTTGTGCCCTAGGCGACGGGGGAGCGCCATGGGCGGGCAAGCTGTGTGCGCGAGTTCGTGTACCGGGGTCGTATGGGCATCAAGGCCGCCGGTCGGTCACTCGGATGGCGCGTCATGAGCCACCGCCGCGGTGGGTTGGGCCCTGAGCTGCCGGTCGTCATCGTCAGCGACCAGGAGATCGCGCGCGCCGGGATAAGCGCCGTGCTGCGCCCATTCCGGGACCGGGTGAGGGTAGTTGGTGAGGTAAACCGGATCGACGACGCCTTCGGGGCGGAGCAAGAGTCAGGTACCCAGCTGGTGCTCTTCGACGCCCGCTTGAGTGGCGGCGACGGCCTCGACGCGATCGCTCGTCTCACCAATGCGCGAAGAGGACGCCGGATCGTCGTACTAGCCAGGCCAGACGAGGCGCGATTCATGCTTCCTGTTCTCCAGCACGGCGCCGCCGGCTTTCTCCTCATGTCGATAGGCGGAGCCGAGCTTGCTGATGACCTGGAGAAGGCCTCAGATGGCGCAATCGTGGTCGACTCGACGCTCGCCGGAGGTCACCCGAGCGTGACCCGAGGGCGCGGACTCGATGACCGTGAATCGACCCCGCCGCTTTGGCCGGGCTCGCATCTGGGCCTGACGGAGAAGGAGAGCCAAGTCCTCGAGTTGCTCGCGCTGGGATACAGGACCACCCGCATCGCCCGCCACGTGGGCATGACTCAGCTGGAGGTCAAGCGCGAGCTGAGATCCGCCTACCGGCGGCTGGAGGTCCAGGACCGAGCGACTGCCTTGGCCCGCCTGGCCCGGGACGGGCTCTTCTGCTGACTCGTCGCCCCACTTCGCCAGCGGAGTGGGGCGCCACTTTCCGGCGCGCCGGGATCCGGCTCCTGGAAGCCTACCTACCTCCACCGTGGGCCTGGCCGGGGTTCGTGACCCAGGCAAAGGCCTCGGCCAGATCCAGTATCTCTTTGGCCCCGACGACCTCGGAGCCCTGAGCCTGCAGCTGCTCAAGGATGGCGCGTCTTACGCTGGCTTCGAGGACGTGCGATTGAACGGCCAGCGCCCGAATTTCCTCCGCGGTGTCATCTGGAAGCATCTCTGCTGCCCGAGCGAGCGGTCGCCCGGGGACTCCTCCGGCGATAGCCTCACAGATGCAATACCGGCTGCGCTTCCCCCCTTGGGGGTGCCGACTGATCCCCCGAGACAGCGGTTCGCTCCAACGCATGCCGGAGTCGACGGCCAGGTACACGAGCGCCCGATACCGCTCGGCGTGGGCCTCAGCAGCTCCACGGCCTGCTCCCAGGACAGGAACAGCATCTCCCGCGACGGGACCCGCGGCGCCTGGACCCGGTCGCATGGATTGACCGTGATGCGCTGCTTCTCGACCGCCACCTGCAGCACTCGCCGCAGGACCCGATAGTGGCGGTGCACCGAGCTGGCGGCGATGCCGCTGGCCACCTCGTCATTGAGCCAGTTCTCGATCTCGTCCGCCGGCAACCGGCCGAGCCGGTAGGAGCCGAACCTGGGCAGGATGTACTTGGTCAGGTCGCGCCGATAGGTCTCCTGAGTGGTTGGTGACAGACGCCGGGCAAGGGCAAGGAACTCGTCAGCCCAATGGGCGAGTGGCAGCGCGGCGCCACGCGGGTCGATCCAATCACCCCGCTCGAGGTCGACCTCCGTTTCCCGGATGAAGCGCTCCGCGTCCTTCCGCCGACTGAACGTCTTGCCGTGTTGGCGACCGAGAGGATCGCGGTAGCGAGCCCGGTAGTGACCCCTGCGCTTCTCGATGTGACCCACTTCGAACCTCCTGTGCTCTTGGGAGCACCTTGGGAGCAGGATGGGAGCGAACCAGGGGGTTCGGGGGTCACTTGCGGTCTGTCCCGGTCACTGACGGTCAAACCAAAAACAACCCCTGACCTGCTGTTTTAGCAGATCAAGGGTCCGAGGCGGCGCCGGGAATCGAACCCGGGTAGAGGGCTTTGCAGGCCCTTGCCTAAACCACTCGGCCACGCCGCCGATCGCATCACGATAGCCGGGCGCCTCGCATGGCCAGAGCCCCGCGCGGGCACGGCAGGCGTCAGCCCGGTGTCTTCGACCGGCGAGCGAGCTCCCGGTAGCGGCGCGCCTTGGCCTCGAGGTCGGCCATGACCTCGTCGAGCTTGGCTCGCTTCTCCCGCACCTGCTGGCGCAGCCGGTCGTTGATCTTGACGGCCTCGGCGAGGATCTCCTCCTGGCGCTCGGGCCGTGCCCCGCCGTGCCACTCCGAGCGCAGCTCGGCGAGCCGATCCTCGGCGCCGAGGATGGCGCCGATCTCCTCCAGGTCGAAACCCATCACCTCCTGCAGCTCCCTGATGCGAAGCAGACGGCCGACATCTTCCTCGGTGTACCGGCGGGCCCCGCCCGCGCTGTGCCCGGACGGCGCCAGCAGTCGCAGCTCCTCGTAGTAGCGCAGCGTGCGGCACGAGACGCCGGCACGTTCGGCCACCTCTCCGATGCGAAGGGTCCCGTCGGTCATGCTCCGACCCAGGCCTCGGTCTCGGCTGCTGCCAGCTCGTCGATCGCCGGCTCGGCACGACGTCGCTGCGGCTCCCTGCCGCTACCGGCCCGCCACGACGCCAGCGCCGCCACCGCGCACATCACCGCCGACGTGCTGAACGCGATCACCAGCCCGAAGTGGAACGGTCCCGAGATGAGCGAAGGGAAGAACGACTTCCCCGTGATGTAGGAGGCCCTCGACGCGGGCAGCGCACCGAGCACGTGCGGTCCCAGCAGCGTCCGCATCGGGTTGTTCCCGAGGAACGCCGCGAACAGGCTCCCGACCGGCGGCACCCCGGCCGCTCTGCTGGCGTCGGCGGCGGGCACGCCCTGGGCAACCAGACCGGCGTGCATCGCCGCCGGCAAACGGGCGGCCAGTCCGGCGATCATCAGCGAGAAGAACAGCCCGATGGAGAGAACGAACCCGGTGTTCATGAAGGTCGCCCTCACACCCGAGGCCGAGCCCCTCTGGGCGGCGGGCACCGAGTTCATGATGCTGGTGGTGTTCGGCGCCGCGAAGAGCCCGTTGCCGATCCCGTTCACGAACAGCAGGGCTGCGAACCCGACGTAGCCGAAGTCGGTCGGCAGCAGCATGAGCAAAGCGAACGACGACGACGCCAGCACCATGCCACCCACCGAGAAGGGCCGGTTGCCGAACCGGTCGGACAGAAACCCCGCGACAGGCCCCGACAGCAGGAACCCGACGCTCAGGGGGACCATGTAGATCCCCGCCCACAGCGGCGTCCGTTCGAAGCTGTAGCCGTGCAGGGGTAGCCAGATCCCCTGGAGCCAGATGATGAGGATGAACTGCAACCCTCCGCGTCCGACCGCCGACAGGAGGTTGGCGGCGCCCGCGTTGCTGAAGGCCCGTATGCGAAAGAGCCCGAGGTCGCACATGGGCTCGGGCACCCGCGTCTCGATCCACGCGAACAGCAGGAGGAGCCCGACACCGCCGATGATCTCGGCCATCACGACAGGGTTGGTCCAGCCCATGGTGTGACCGCCATAGGGCTGGATCCCGTAGGTGATGCCAACCAGGATGGCGACCAGCCCGACGGCCAGCGTGGCGTTGCCCCACCAGTCGGTACGGGCTTTCACCCGCTCGCCGACGTCCTCCAGCTTGAGGTAGGCCCACACCGTGCCGAAGACCCCGACGGGCACGCTGACCAGGAAGACCAGTCGCCAGTCGATCTCGGACACCAACCCCCCGACGACCAGCCCGATGAACGATCCGGCGATGCCCGCCACCATGTTGATGCCCAGCGCCATACCCCGCTCCTCCTGCGGGAAGGCGTCGGTGAGGATCGCCGTCGAGTTGGCCATCAGCAGGGCGCCGCCGATCCCCTGCACGATGCGCCCGAAGATCAGCTCGAGCGCTCCCGCCGACCCCGTGCTCGGCACGACGGACAGTCCGATCGAGGCGATCGTGAACACGAGGAACCCGGCGTTGTACATCCGCACGCGTCCGAACATGTCGCCGATGCGCCCGAAGGTGACAACCAGCACCGCAGTGACGACCAGGAACCCCATGAGGAGCCACAGCAGGTAACCGATGTTGGCCGGCTGGAGCGGGTCGAGGTGGATGCCCCTGAAGATGGACGGGAGCGAGATGATGACGATCGACTGGTTGATCAGGACGATGAAGACGCCGAGCGTCGTGTTCGACAGCGCCGTCCACTTGTAGCGCTCGCTCGGCGACGACCTCGCGCGTCTCCGCACCGCGTCCTCCTGCCGACACCCCGGGCAATCCCTCACACACGCCAGAAGTTGACGTGCACGTAAGATAGAGCGTAGTCGCCTACGGCACGGTCACCCGCGGGACCGGGGACGGAGACGAGCTTGGCGGTGACGAGCCCCCACCGCCCGGCGGTGGGGAGTTGGGTGGAGGGCTCGACGGCGGGGGCGACTGCTGCGGCGGAGGTGACTGGGCGGGCGGCGGAGACGACGGCGCAGCCGGCGGAGGTGCGCCCGGCGGCGGGCTCGATGCCGAGACCGTCGAGGGACCCATCGGCAGCTTGAGCGGTCGGGCCCTGCCGAGCAGCGCCGACATCATCGACGGGTCGTTGCCGTCCATGCCGAGGGCCCAGATTCCAACCCCGGCCAGGCCGTCGGCGTCGGCGACGTAGGCCTTCATCGCCAGTGACTGAGGATTGTCGTAGTAGGCCTCGTGCCACTGACCCCCCACCTGGTAGGCGGTCCATGGTACGGATCCTCTCGGGTCCCAGTAGGTGGGCAGGCCGGACGCGCGTATCCGGTCGTAGCCGACCGGCGCCGGGTTGCCGGCGGCGGCGGCGTTGGGGGCGTTGTTCGTCGTCGGCCAGTCGTAGCCGTAGAACGGCAGCCCCAGGATGACCTTCGAGGGCGACGCCGCCCAGCGGTACCACGCCATTGACTGGATGATGTTGGCGGAGTAGTAGTCGAGTGGGGAGTTCGGGCTGGCAGCGCCAGAGCTCTCCATGTCGTAGGCCATCACGAACAGTCCGTCCGTCACCCGCGCCAGGGTGGGCACGTCGAAGAACCCGTTCGGATTGGACGCCGAGCTGGTGTAGGTGTCGACCGTGACCTGCCAGTGCGGGTTGGCCGCGTGCAACCGGCCCGACACCGCGGCGATGAAACGCGTGATGCCCACCCGGTCGGCGCCACCCAGTCCCTCGAAATCGAGGTTGGCACCGTCCATGGCCTTGGCCTGGATCGCCTGGACGAGCTGCGAACCCAGGCGGTCGCCCGCCGTCGGGTCGGACGACAGCCGGTCCAGGGTCGCCTGGTCGAACGACTTCGCCGTCAGCACGACCCGGTCGCCGGCGAAGTGGGCCGCCGATATGAGCTGGGCGAGATCCTGGCTCTGGTACCCAGCCCACCCGTCGCCGCCTCCGATGATGGAGCCGTCGGGTGCCACGTCGACACCGAAATAGGCGACCGTCGTGAGATCCCGGAGATCGAACCCCCCAGCGATCGGCAGGGTCCAGTACGGGGCGAAGCCGAAGATCTCGTGGGGCCGGAGCGTCGGCGACGACGTGATCGCCGGCGGTGCAGGCGCGGGGGCCATCGTCGCGGCCGGCAGGGCCATGGCCGGCGCCGTCGCCGCGATGCCGGCGCCCGGGCGTTCCGAGGTGCCGGACGCGGAAGGCTGGACAGACCCCGAGCTCGGCACCCGGTTCAACGACACGGCCAGCATCACCACGCCCACCGGCACGGCCGCCGCCCCTGCCCACAGCGGTGCCAGGCGCAGACGACGACGGGCCGGCGTGCTCAACCGCATCGACCGGCGCAGACGGAGCACGGTGGTCCGCGGCAAAGCGGCGGCGCTCGACGGAACGAGCGCACCGAGACCTCGGGTCAGCGCCCGGACGCCCCGCTGGCCCAGCCCTTTGAATGGACGCGCGCCATCACGCATCGATGACATGTTCGGCGCCCTCGGGTCGCTTCCTGCCGGTCCCAGAGGAGGTCTGGCGGGTTAGCATCCCCACGGATGCTCGAGGAAGCCGGTACCGACCCGGGCGCCAGCCCCAGCCCGACGCCGAGCGCCGCCGATGGGCAGGCCGAGCCCGCCAGCTCGACCAGGCCTGGCACGCCGCTTCCCCGGCGGGGAATCCTGGTGGCACTGGGCGCGGCCGTCGCGGTCATGATCGTGGCAGGTGTCGGCGTGGGGCTGACCCGTGGTGGGGGCATCGGAGCCGGATCGTCCCCGCCCGGCTCCCCTCCCACGCCCGCGCTCGGCCCACGACCGGCGGCGCCGGACTTCGCTCCCGTACGGGCCAACGGCCAGCCGCCGTCCGACGTCATGGACGCACTCGTCGTGCCCATCGGGGCGACACCCATCAGGACCACGAACTACGACCAGGGCAACGGCCCATGGGACAGGGGCGTGAGCTTCACCGCCGTCGCCAGCTCCGGGCAGCTGTTGAACTTCTTCCGGTTCGAGCTGGCCGCCAACCACTGGTCCACGAGGACGGAGGCGGCAGCTCGGGGCGGCCCTGGCACCCAGATACTGGCCCGGCACAAGAGCAGCGACGGCTACTTCTGGCAGGTCGGCGTGACGGTGCGGCGGGCGCCCGGCCAACCACGGGGCGTGGACACCCCCAGCCCGTTCGACATCCGGCTCCTCCAGAACGTCGAGGGCTGAGGACCTCCCAAACCGACTAGTGGTCGTAGACCGACGCAACCAGTGTGAAATAGCCCCTTCTGCCCATCGACATCTGCACCGAAGTTCCCGTACGCTCCGACATCGTGCAGGACCCCACCGGGGGGACAACGGGGGGAAACAGCAGTCACTCGCTCGGGTGGTGGGGCAACTTGCGGGGGGGAGACGACGGTGGCGGGAATCCGCCACCGTCGTCCGCGTCCAGGGGGACCTTCGGCTCGGCGTCGACCAGGTCATTCCCGGAAAACTTGATCAGATTACTCAGGAATGCTTGACTGCATGGAGTGCCCCCTGCCGACCTCGCCTCCCGTCCGTCCTCGGGCGACCTGACTCCCGGCCCGGGAAGCTCGCGCAACGAAGCCAGCGTGGCTCGATCTGACCGGGGGCGGCTCGAGCGCGGCGTCACCGTCTGGTTCACGGGTCTGCCCTCGTCGGGCAAGACGACCATCAGCCAGGGGCTCCGACACAGGCTCTCGGTGGCGGGCCTCGCCGTCGAGTCGCTCGACGGAGATGTCGTGCGCGCCCATCTCACGCGTGACCTCGGCTACTCCCGCGAGGATCGGGACGAGAACGTCCTGAGGGTCGGCTTCGTGGCCGAGTTGCTGTCTCGTCACGGCGTCGTCGTCCTCTGCTCGCTGGTCTCGCCCTACCGTGCCGCGCGCGACGACGTGCGGGCCCGACACCAGGGACGCTTCTTCGAGGTCTACGTCTCGACGCCCCCCGAGGTCTGCGCCCAGCGCGACGTCAAGGGCCTCTACGCCCGGGCCCGCGCCGGACAGGTGACGGGCATGACGGGAGTCGACGATCCCTATGAGCCGCCGCTGGCTCCTGAGCTCGAGGTCCCCGCCCACCTCCAGACCCTGGAGGAATCCGTGGAGAGCGTATGGAACGCACTGCACAGCTGACCTTCTCGCCGCCCAGGCGTCGTCCCGCTGGCTTCGACGAAGCCACCTTGGCCGAGCTGAACGACCGGTTCGAGATGGCGGCGCCGTCCCAGATCGTCAAGTGGGCGGTGGAGACCTTCGGCCAGAGCTTGTGCCTCAGCGCCTCGATGGCCGACGCCGTGCTCATCGACATCGCCACCCAGGTCGACCCGCACGTCGAGGTCATCTTCCTCGACACCCAGTACCACTTCCCGGAGACCCTCGTCACGCTCGAGCGCATCTGGGACCGGTACGACCTCAACCTCCGGATCATGCGCCCGGAGGTACCGCTCGATGATCGCTGGCGGACCGACGTCGACGCCTGCTGCGGCGTGCGCCGGGTCGACCAGCTCGATCGGGCCCTCGAGGGCAAGCAGGCGTGGATGAGCGGACTGCGCCGGTCGGAGGCCGCCACGCGGGCCGACGCCCGCATCGTGGCCGTGGACCGCCGGGGCCTGGTCAAGATCAACCCGCTGGCCACGTGGTCGGACCTCGACGTGTCGGGCTATATCGACGATCACGACGTGATCGTCAACCCCCTGGTCGAGCAGGGCTACCCCTCGATCGGCTGCTGGCCGTGCACCCGACCGGTCGCGGATGGGGAAGAGCCGCGAGCGGGGCGGTGGGCCGACCTCGAGAAGCTGGAGTGCGGCATCCACCTGTGAGGTAGCGCCGAAGAGGTACACAGGGTCGAAGGACTCGTTGGCCGGTAGCGTGGAACCCCGTGCCGGGGTCCCCCTACGTGATCGACTTCCAGCGCAGCTACCGGTTCCCCGTCCCACCGGCCGAGGTCTGGAGCTCGATCGAGGACGTCGAGGACTTTCCCACCTGGTGGGGGTGGCTGGGCCACTTCCGGGTGATCGGCGACGGTCTGCAGCCCGGATCGGTCCTCGAAGGCACCGTGACCCCGCCGCTGCCGTACCGGATGCGCGTCCGGGTGACTCTCGACCAATGTCGGCGTCCGGAGCGGATCGACGCCACGGTCGGAGGTGACCTCACCGGCCAGGCCCTCCTGAGGTTGGCGCCGGCGGACGCGGGATCCGAGGTGGCGGTGGCCTGGACCATCGAGATGCGCCAGCGGGCCATGCGAGCCGTCGCCAGGGTCGCCCACCCCCTGCTGCGATGGGGACACGACCGGGTGGTGGAGTCGACGGTCGCAGGGTTCCGCCAGCACCTGGCCGCCGCCACGCCCTGAGCGCCATCGGGCGAGGTCTCAAGGCCCGAGTCGGGCCAGGGCCAACCCCGCGGCAATGGCCACCACGCCCCAGGAGAGCGCGCGCAGGGCGTCCTCCAGGGGCCGCAGCAGCCGATCGGCGGTCAGGGGCTCGACCCTGCTGTCGGCAAAGGTCATGGTGCCGTCGATGGCGGTGACCTGTCGACGCAGCTCCCGAGCCGGCGTGCTCAGCCGGCGCTGGGCCCATGACAAGCCCAGCGCCCCGGCCGCGCCCACAGCCGCCGACACGTCCAGGTCGCCCGCTTGCGCGAAGTAGGCCGTGAGCACGGGAAAGGCCCCCCAGGAAGCGGCGAAGCCGAGATCGGTGTGCATCCGCCCCCCCGCCAGCTCGAGGTTGTAACCGATGACGAGCAGGGCGCCCACGACGATGAACGGCAGCAGTCCGATGCCGACCCGTGTGATGCCGACGACACCGATCACCACCGCCCCGGCCAGCCCGAGCACGCCGGCAACGAGCAGCGCGGGCCCGGGCAGGTGCGTGCGCAGCGGCCGGCCGTTGAGCTCGTCCAGGGCGTGGGCACCGACGCCCACGGCGAGAAAGAAGGCCAGCAGCGTCCCTACGAGCCGGCCCACCTCGACATGGGGCGCCAGGCAGGCGCCGATCACGACGTAGCTCAGATGCCAGGCCGTGTACGGGGGGTGGAGCACCGTCCACCACTCGCGCCACCCGCCGCGTGTGGCGGCGTAGAACGCGGGGCCCTTGACGTCGTCGCCTCGGCCCTCGTCAGTCATCGGCCCGCCCGGCCTTCCTCCCCCACATGACCACGCCGCCTCCCAGGCTCATCATCTGCAAGCCGACGTCGACCAGCCCCGCCCGTCTCCACGCCTCGATCGTCCAGCCGTCGTCGTAGCGCCGGTAGTGCCCGCTGATGCTCGGGCCCAGGAAGCGGCCCACGTCGAACCACTCGCGGCCGCCGAGGAGCGCCCCACCCACGGGGAGCACGGCGCGGGTGTACAGCCACCACAGCGGCCGCCAGAGCGGTGACGACGGCACGTGGAACTCCAACGAGGCCATGACCCCTCCGGGACGTACGACCCGGGCCAGCTCGGCCAGGGCGGCGGCCGGATCGGCGACGTAGCGCAGCAGGTAGGTGAACGTGAGCCCGGCGAAGCTGGCGTCGGCGAAGGGCAGCCGCTCGCCTTGTCCCAACAGCAGGGCGATGCGCTCCGACCGCCCCCGGTCGGCGACGTTCTGCCGACCCTGACGCAACATGGCCTCCGTCAGGTCGAGGCCCACCACCCTGGCTCCGGTGCGCTCCTCCAGCATCAGGGCGACGCCCGCCGTACCCGTCGCCACGTCGAGCACGGTGTCACCGGGGTGGACCGCCGGAGACCCCCGATCCCCGTCGGCGACATGGTCCACCATGGCCGTTCGCCACCGCCCGTTCTGACCGAAGGACAACAGCTCTGCCAGCAGGTCGTACCGGGCCGGTAGGCCGTCGAACAGCTCGCGAGCGAAGCGATTGGGCTCGGTGCGGGACCGCACCTGCATCGAACACCTCCCCGGCAGGGCTGGCTCACCCTAGTTCGGTCTCGTCGCGGTCCGAGACCAGCTAAGACAGGCGGGTGCGAGGTCCACGGTTCGACGCCGCGGTCGTCGGCTCCGGACCGGCCGGCGCCGTGGCCGCCATCACGCTCGCCCGCGCCGGTGCACGCGTCGCGCTGGTCGACAAGTCCGGATTCCCCCGGGACAAGGCCTGCGGCGACCTCGTCGGGCCTCGGGGGGTCCAGCTCCTGACCGAGGTCGGCCTGGAGCGCCCGGACGTCCTCAGCCTGGGCGACATGGTCGTCGTCGGGCCCACGGGCGGCAGGGCGCTCCTGCCGGCCGTCCCCGGGCTCGCCTACCCAGGCCAGGCCTGGGCCATACCCAGGAGCCGGTTCGACACAGAGTTGCGCCATGCGGCGCTCGACGCCGGCGCCGAAGAGGTGACGGCCCGGGTAGGCGCACTCCACGCCGAGGCCTCGGGGTCCGCGCTGCTGACCCTCGATGGCGGCGGCTCGGTCGTGGCCGACTTCGTGATCGGCGCCGATGGCGCCGCCAGCCGGGTCGCCGAGTCGACCGGGCTCGTCGACCACGACAGGGTGCTGTGGGGGTTCGCCATGCGGGCCTACGTCGAGCAGCATGTCGAGCTGCCCTACATCGCATTCTGGGACCCGACGCCGGGGCGTGCCTTTCCCGGTTACGGCTGGCTCTTCCCCGGACCAGACGGCCGGGCCAACGCCGGGCTCGGGCTCGGTACGGGTAGCGACCGTCGCGCCGGCGCCCGGGCCACCCGTCAGCTCGACGCGTTCCTCGACCATCTGCGATCCCTGGGCCTGCTCGGCGCGACGACCGAGGCACCGAGGGACGGACGGCTGGGCGGCTGGCTCAAGATGGGCATGGTCGGCACCATGCCGGCGCGGGGCAACGTGCTGCTCGTCGGTGACGCCGCCGGCCTGGTCAACCCGCTCCAGGGCGAAGGGATCGCCCAGGCCATGGACAGCGGCCGGGCCGCCGCCCTGGCGGTGATCGAACGCCCATCCGAGGCGGCGTCGCACTACATCGCTCACCTACGCCGGACGCATCTTCGCTTCCAGTCCGCTACCGCCAGCGTCCACGCCGCCCTGGTCTCCAGCCCCCGCATGGTGTCGCTGGTCGGCCGCCTCCTCACCACCCCGCTCGTCGCCCGCGCCGTAGGCGGCGGATGGGGCATCTACTGGAACGACCTGCTCGACGGCTCCGCGCCCGGCGGCGCTCGCCGTGTGGCCCAGATCGCCCACGGCGCGGCCCGCGTCCTCACCGCGCCCGCGCCCAACCGCCGCTGGCTGAGCACGGCATTCGATGCCGCCCTCGATCAGCCCCGCCCGGTAACGCTGGGCTCCCCGACCCCGTAGCGCTGCCGCGTCTCCTCACGGAGTACGTGCGCCGCCTGCACCATGTTGCGGAGGCTGGCCCGTGTCTCGTCCCATCCCCTGGTCTTCAGTCCGCAGTCCGGGTTGACCCACAGGCCGTCCGGGCCGAGACGCTCGACCGCGGCCCGGATCTCGTCGGCCATCTCCTCGGCGGACGGCACGCGAGGCGAGTGGATGTCCCACACGCCGGGACCGACCTCGCGGACGTAGCCGTGGGCGCGAAGGTCGTCGAGCAACCTCATGCCCGCCCTGGCGCACCAGAGCAGGGCGACGTCTGCATCGAGGTCATCGATGGCCTCGACGATGTCGCCGAACTCCGAGTAGCAGACGTGGGTCTGCAGCACCGTCCCGTCGCGCACTCCCGAGGTCGCCAGGCGGAAGCACTCGACGGCCCACGCCAGGTACTCCGGCCACGCCTCCCGGCGAGCGGGCAGCCCCTCCCGCAGGGCGGCCTCGTCGACCTGGACCACCCTGATACCCGCGTCCTGGAGGTCCGCGATCTCGTCCCGGACAGCGAGGGCCAGCTGGCGACACGTGTCGGCGAGGGGTTGATCGTCCCGGACGAACGACCACAGCAGCATCGTCACCGGGCCGGTGAGCATCCCCTTCACCGGGCGGTCCGTCAAGGACTGGGCGTAGGTGGTCCACCGGAGCGTCATCGGCGCTGGACGGCTCACGTCGCCGTACAGGATCGGCGGCCTCACGTACCGGCTCCCGTACGACTGGACCCAGCCGTGCTCGGTCGCGGCGAAGCCGTTCAGCTGCTCGGCGAAGTACTGCACCATGTCGTTGCGCTCGGGCTCGCCGTGCACGAGCACGTCGAGACCCGCCTCCTCCTGGAAACGGATCACGCCTTCGATGGCGTCTCGCATCTCTCGCTCGTAGGCCGCGTCGCTCAGCTCGCCTCGTCGGTGCGCAGCCCGGGCCCGCCGGACCTCCCGGGTCTGGGGAAACGAGCCGATGGTCGTCGTCGGAAACGGCGGGAGCTCGAGGATGCGCCGCTGGAGCTGACGACGGCTGGGGTAGTCGCCGGTGCGGCCCTCGCCGCCCGTCAGCGAGGCCAGCCGCTCCCGTACCCCGGCATCGACGGCGCGCGGCGACTGTCGGCGGCGGCGAAGCGCCTCCTCGTTCGCGGCGAGCTCGGTCGCCACGGCCTCGACACCGTGGTCCAGGGCGCGGGCCAGGACGACCACCTCGCGCACCTTCTGGCGTGCGAATGCGAGCCACGAGCGGATCTCCGGATCGAGCCCCGTCTCGGCGTCGAGATCGACGGGCACGTGCTGGAGCGAGCACGACGTCGAGACGACGAGGTCGGCCGCGGCATCCCCGAGCCGGTGCAGGCCCTCGAGGCTGGATCGGAGGTCGTTGATCCACACGCCGCGCCCGTCGACGACGCCGGCAAACAGCGTCTTGGTGCCGAGCCCACCCAGCTGGCGCACGAGCTCGGCATTGCGCGGCCCGCGCACGAAGTCGAGGCCGATGCCATCCACGGGTAGCTCACGCAGAACCGGATAGGCCGCCCCGACGTCTCCGAAATAGGTCTTGAGCGCCATCCTCGGTCGCCCGCTCACGTCTGCGAGCCGCCGATACGCGGTCCGCAGCGCGTCCAGCTCGTCCGGTGTTCGATCGCCGACGAGCACCGGCTCGTCGAGCTGGACCCATCCGGCGCCCTGTCTACCGAGGCGCCCGACGATCTCGGCGTACACCTCGACGAGCCGGTCGAGCAGGGCGAGCCGATCGACCCCGCCCCCACCGCCCGACCGGGCCAGTATCACCATCGTCAGGGGACCGATGAGCACCGGCACCGTGTCGACCCCGAGGGCGCGGGCCTCGGCATGCTCGTCGAACGGCTTACTGCTCGACAGTCGCAGCTCGGTGTCGGCCGTGAGCTCGGGGACGATGTAGTGGTAGTTGGAATCGAACCACTTCGTCATCTCCATGGCGGTGGCGTCGAGACCCGCCGACTGGGTCCCGCGAGCCATGGCGAAATACGTGTCCAGGTCCACCGGGCCCGGCGCGACGCCATACCGGGGCGGCACGGCGCCAACCAGCGCCACGGCGTCGAGCACCTGGTCGTAGAGCGAGAAGTCGTTCGACGGGACGAGGTCGACGCCGGCGTCTCGCATGAAGGTCCAGTTGCGTCGCCGGATGTCGCTGGCGACCTGACCGAGCTCGTCCTCGCTCGCTTCGCCGTTCCAGTACCGCTCGGTGGCCGCTTTGAGCTCGCGGCGGTCTCCGATACGAGGGAACCCGGACACGTTGGAGTGGACCACTTGGTCACCCTACCGGCGCCGGTCCGATACGGTGACCCCCGCATGTCACGCACCGGCGATCCGGGGCTGACCTGGCGCCCGCCGGCTGTTCTGGACCACCCAGCCGTCCAGGCGGGGGCGTGGGCGCTCGGCGCCGCCCTCGTGCTGGTGGTGGTCTTCCACCTCCTTCTGCCCCGCCAGGTGCCCTACGGCGTCCTGCTCTACGGGCTCGTCACGGGCTCGACCTACAGCCTCACGGCCATCGGGCTGATCCTCGTCTACCGGGCCAACCGGATCATCAACTTCGCCCTGGCCGAGATCGGCGTGTTCGGCGCCGTCCTGTTCGAGAACCTGATCCGGGCGTCCGGCTGGCCCTGGCCGGCAGCGCTGGTCGTGGGAGTCGCCGCCGCCGGCGCGGCCGGCCTCGTCCTGGAGCTCGCACTGGCCCGGCGCTTCTTCGACTCGTCGCGGCTGGTGCTCAGCGTGGCGACGATCGGCATGGCCCAGCTGGTGGCGTTCGGGGAGTACGCCGTGGCACGGGCGTTCTCGGGACAACCGGCCTCGGCGGGCCTGCACACTCCCCTCTCGGATCTCCACTTCCAGATCACCGGGGTGGTGTTCAACGGGAACACCGTGCTGCTGATCGCCGTCGTCCCACTCGTGGCCCTTGCCCTCGGTGCCTTTCTTCGTCGAACCGATCTGGGCGTGGCCACGCGGGCGTCGGCCGAGAACACCGAGCGGGCGGCGCTGCTCGGCATCCCCGTGCGCCGGCTGGCCACGGTGGCATGGGTCGTGGCGGCGCTCCTCGCTGGGCTGGCCACGGTGCTGCGCTCACCTGTCGTGGGCGTCGTCTCCGGAAGCACCCTGCAAGGCCCGACGCTCTTGCTGGGCGCGTTGACCGTGGCCGTCCTCGCCCGGTTCGAGAACATCAGGGTCGCTGTCGTCGCGGGACTGGCAGTCGGCGCCATCGACCAGGGCCTCTACTACGCCGACCGCGGCTCCACGGTCTCCAACATCGTCTTCGTGGGGCTGATCATCGTGGCGCTGCTCCTTCAGCCTCGCCGACGGGACCGATCCGACGATCCGGAGGCCACCAGCTGGGAGGCGATCGACGTCGTGCGCCCACTGGCCGCCTGGCAACGCCGGCTACCGGCCGTTCGCTGGGGCAGGCTCGGCATCTGGACGGCGGTCGCTGCGGTCGTGGTGGCCCTTCCGGCGATCCTCACCCCGAGCCGGGTGTTCCTCGCCTCCGACGTCGTCGTCTACGCCATGGTGGCCGTGTCGCTCGTCGTGGTCACGGGCTGGAGCGGCCAGATCAGTCTCGGCCAGTTCGGCATCGTCGCCATCGGGGCCGCGGTGGCCGCTCGGCTCAGCGCCGACGTGGGTTGGGACTTCCTCCTCGCGCTCATCCTCGGCGGCGCCGCCGGCGCTGTCGTCTCGATGGTGCTGGGTGCGGCCGCCTTCAGGATCAGGGGCTTCCTCTTCGCCGTGACCAGCCTCGGCTTCGCCGTCGCGGTCAGCTCGTTCTTCCTCAACGCTCGGTTCTTTCCGTACCTGCTGCCGACCCACCGGCCCGAGCGACCGGTCCTCTTCGGTCAGCTGGACCTGAACGGCGAGCTTGCCTACTTCTACTTCAGCCTCGCCGTCCTGGCCCTCCTCGTCCTCGCCGTCGCCGCTCTCCGGCGGACGCGCACGGGGCGAGTGCTCATCGCGATGCGGGACAACGACCGGGCGGCCCGGTCCTTTGGGATCGGCCGCATCACGAGCCAGCTCATGGCCTTCGCACTGTCGGGCTTCGTTGCCGGCGTTGCCGGCGGGGTGCTGGCCGCCCACGACCACGCCGTCTCGGCCTCGGCGTTCGCGCCGGCAGCCAGCATCGCCGTCTTCTCGATGGCCGTCATCGGCGGCGTTGGCTCCCTCCTGGGTGCGGTCCTCGGCGTCGTGCTGGTACGCGGCGTCACGCTGTCCCTCACCGCACAGTGGGCCCAGCTCACCACCGGCCTCGGGCTCCTTCTCGTCCTCCTGGTGTTCCCGGGTGGGCTCGGGCGCGCCGTGGGCGTCGCGCGCGACGCGCTGGTCCGCCGGCTCGGGCACGGTGCCGCCCCGCCTCCAGGGGTACCGGCCGATGCGGCGGCGCCGACGCTCGACGCGTCGTTCGGGCCGGTGCAGGTCCTGTTCGGTGTCGACCTCGAGGTCCGAGAGGGTGAGATGCTCGCCCTCCTCGGGACGAACGGGGCCGGCAAGTCGACGCTGCTGCGGACGGTCGCCGGCGCTCTCCACGCCACCGGTGGCACCGTCCGGTTCGCCGGCCAGGACATCACCGGGACGGCGCCGGAGCGCACGGCGGACATGGGGATCATCACGGTTCCGGGCGGCCGGGGCACGTTTCCCGGACTGAGCGTGGCCGAGAACCTTCGCGTCGCCGGTTGGCTCCACCGGCGCGACCAGGAGCACCTCACCCGGGGCCTCGCCCAGGCACTTGACCTCTTTCCGGTCCTGGCCGACCGGCTCTCCCAGACCGCCGCGACCCTGTCGGGGGGCGAGCAGCAGATGCTCACCCTCGCCCAGGCTCTCATGGCCCGACCCGCGCTGTTGATGATCGACGAGCTGTCCCTCGGCCTCGCCCCGGCCGTGGTCGAGCAACTGGTTCAGACGCTGCGCCTGATCCACGCGCGAGGCACGACGGTCATCGTCGTCGAGCAGTCGGTCAACGTCGCTCTCACCGTATGCGAGCGGGCGGTCTTCCTCGAGCGGGGCCAGGTTCGTTTCGACGGTCCGACTGCGGCCCTGCTGGAGCGGCCCGACCTGTTGCGGGCGGTCTTCCTCGACGTGCCGACGCCAACCGAAGACGCGGCGGACGCTGTTCCTCGCGCGCCCGCCCCGACGACGGCGGCGATGATGCCCGACGGGCGGGACGCGGGCGGGCCCGCTCTCGAGGGCCGGCGCCTCTCCAAGAGCTACGGCGGCATCCGGGCGGTCGACGACATGAGCCTCGTCGTCCACCACGGCGAGATCCTGGGCCTCATCGGCCCCAACGGCGCCGGAAAGACCACGGTCTTCGACCTCCTGAGCGGGTTCACGCCACCGGACGGTGGGCGCGTGCTGATGGGAGGGGCGGACATCACCAGCTGGAGCCCGGAGCACCGAGCTCGAGAGGGGCCGTGGCGTCCGACCGTCACCTCGACGTGCGTGATCCGCTGTCGAGCGTCCTGGCGCTGCCGGTGGCTCGCGACGCCGAGATCGCGATGTGGTCGCGCGTGGACGAGCTGCTCGAGCTAACCGGTCTCGGCCCCTTTGCCGACGCGCTCGTCTCGGAGCTGTCGACGGGGACACGCCTCATCCTCGACATCGCCTGTGGCTTGGCCCAGGGCCCGCGCGTCCTGCTCCTCGACGAGCCGGCCACGGGCATCTCGATGCACGAGACCGAGCAACTGGGTCCCCTCCTCCGCTGGCTGCGCGACACGACCGGCACCGCCCTGTTGATCGTCGAGCACGAGCTGGGGCTGGTGTCGGCCGTCGCCGACCGGCTCGTCGCCATGGAGGCGGGCTCGGCCCTGGCTGCCGGCTCGCCCGCCGACGTCGTCGCCGACCCGCGCGTCATCGCGTCCTACCTCGGCACCGACCGACCCGTGGCAGCCACTCCGGGATCCGCGGCGCGTGCCCTGCTCGGGGGTGACGAGTGAGCTCGTCCTCCCCTCGGTCGACGGCCTGGC